>DAITMC010000465.1:0-1515 GCA_036835365.1 Saprospiraceae bacterium | reverse complement strand
GAATATTGCGTTCAGCAAATGATAGGGTAGGCAAGAGGCGTAAATCAAAATCTTCACCTACTTTTAAATTAGTAACAATCCCTAAGTTAAATCCAGGACCACTTATGGACTCAATGCCTGTAATATTGGCACTTTCTAAAAAACTTTTAGAACGAAAGGGACGATAATCAGAAGAATTGTAAGCCAATGTAATACCAAAGTAATACTGCTTTAAATTCATATCTAAGTAGTTGTAATTGCCTTTCTTGCCTTGTGCTTGAGTCATTTGAGTAGCCAGTATGAAGCTACTGAGCATAAAAAAACGAATAACAAGTTTTCTCACGTTTTTTCTGTTTAACGTTTAAATTAAGTCCAATTTATTGATTTACAACAGCTTACGACTTATTTCCAACATAGAGCGAACTTATGCCAAAAGTAAGTGATTTCTGCTGATTTTGCTGAAAACCAGCTTTTTCCATTACTTTGATAAATTCCTTGCCGTCAGGAAAAGCCTGCACCGATTCGTATAGGTATCGGTATGCCTTTGGGTCTTTGGAAGTAATTTTCCCGATGAAGGGTAAAATATATTTAAAGTAAAATTGAAATAATTGTTTCAAAGGAAATAATTGTGGCTTTGAAAACTCTAAGACGACCAACTTCCCATCGGGCTTCAACACGCGTTGAATTTCATTCATACCAGCTAATAAATCTTCAAAATTTCTTACTCCAAATGCAACGGTCACGGCATCGAAAGTATTGTTCTCAAAGGGTAAATTCTCTGCATCGCCATCTATCAGTTCAACCACCTCGTCTAGGTCTTGCTGCTTTACTTTTTTACGTCCAATATCTAACATCTCAACGGCAATATCCAAACCAATGACTTGCTTGGGTTGCAACGTTTTAGCGATTGCAATGGCTACATCAGCCGTGCCAGTTGCCACGTCGAGGATGCGCTGTGGCTGTAAAGTTTGAAGTTCTCGAATGGCTTTTTTTCGCCAACCTTTATCAATGCCCAGCGATAAAAAATGATTTAAGAAATCATAATAGGGAGCAATGTTGTTGAACATTTTAGAGATTTGCTGCTTTTTGCTATCTCTGTCTTCTTCGTAAGGTTTTACCTCTTTTTGCATAAGTTTTTTACTTCCTTGTGAATGAATGTACGCATAAAACGATACTAAAATTCTATTTTGCTACAATAACAAATAGGCTTTATACACAAAAAAAATAACGTTTTGTTTATCTTTGCGCAGAAATGCGTTAAAGAAACGCAATGATTAAGAATAGGTAAACCATAAAAAAGTTTGCTATTGCCTAACGGCAATTTGAAATAAGAAAAAAAAGGCTTATACTAACATGGCTATTGATGCCTTCAAATGGAGCATCTGTTTTTTCATTACTAAGTTAAAAACGATACATGTCAGATAATCAAAGGGTTGTACCGATTAATATTGAAGATGAAATGAAATCAGCTTACATTGATTATTCAATGTCAGTGATTGTTTCTAGGGCGTTGCCCGATGTGCGAGATGGCTTGAA
>DAITMC010000464.1:0-1519 GCA_036835365.1 Saprospiraceae bacterium | reverse complement strand
AGTGATGCAAAAAAAGAAATGGAATATTTCATTAACGAAAAAACCATTTCAAATGCCCAAATTGTAAAAGGCACAGCGACAAATTTAAAATTCATTCCGAAGGAGACAGTTGACTATATCTATACAGACCCCCCATACGGAAAGAAAATTCCTTATTTGGATTTGTCTGCAATGTGGAACGCTTGGTTGGACTTAGAAGTAACAGAACAAGATTTCAAAGACGAAGCAATAGAAGGCGGAGAACACGACAAAAGTAAGGAAGAATACAACCAACTAATGGCACAGAGCATTAAAGAAATGTATCGTGTCTTAAAATATGATCGTTGGCTTTCATTTGTATTTGCTCACAAAGACCCTGAATTTTGGCATTTAATTATTGACACCGCAGAAAGTTGTGGTTTTGAATATGCAGGTGCTGTTGCACAAAAAAACGGTCAGACAAGTTTCAAGAAAAGACAAAACCCTTTTACAGTTCTATCAGGACAGTTGATTATTAATTTCAGAAAGGTTCGCAATCCAAGAGCAATTATGAAAGCAAATTTGGGGTTGGACATTGCTGAAATTGTAATGCAAACCATTGAAGGAATAATTGCCAAATACAACGGTGCGACATTAGAACAAATCAATGACGAACTTATTATAAAAGGACTTGAACTCGGCTTCTTGGACTTACTAAAAAAGGAATACACCGACTTGACACCGATTCTGCTTGACAAGTTTGATTTTGATGAAACCACAGAGCGATTTACAATCAGGAAGAATACAAAATTTGCAACGCATATTGATGTCAGACTTCGCATTAAATACTATTTAATTAGCTATTTAAGACGGATGGAGAGGGAAAACAAAAGTCCACATTTTGATGAAATTGTTTTAGCTATCTTACCTCTGCTCAAAAATGGAACAACACCGGAAAGTCAGACAATTCTAAGCGTATTAGAAGATATTGCAGAGCGTGTAGGGCAAGACAGTTGGCAACTTAAAAAAGGCGGACAAACGACACTTTTCAACTATTAAAAAAATTTCAACAGCATTTAACCATCAAATAACAGTAAAGCCAAAGAACTTAGATTTAGTTGAGTAGAATATACAAATCATCTCCTCCAAATAAAACTACACGATGACCCTAAAAGAAGCCATTTTGAAGTGTCTTGATGAGATAAACGGGCTGGCAAACTCTATGCATTGGTATCATTTAAGTTAAACGTCAATCCCTTCCAAAGTAAAATGCTTTTCTAACTACCTATTGCGACTCAGACTTCAAGACCATTGATAAACTCTGCAAAATGAACAGAGAGTTTAATCAGTTTATTAAGCAAATAAAAGAACTGATGACCGCAAGTAAAAAGTACGTTTCAGGTGCTGAAAAAGAACTTGATGACTTTTGAGACCGCTACTTTGCCAACGACGCAGAAGTGGAAGCATACTGCAAAGAAAGACACCTCCCCAACAAGACTGAAGAATAAAAGCACAGAAACAAACCTGTTCAAGCCTCGGCCTCAACCTCTTTTTTGAGCAA
>DAITMC010000463.1:0-1527 GCA_036835365.1 Saprospiraceae bacterium | reverse complement strand
ATTGATGGTGCACTTCAATATAGGAAGAAAGCACTAATGCTGCTTTTGATCACGGCTAGCATTAGTGCGGAAAATTAATTTATTGTTAAACAAAATTACATTTTTTTTATGAGAAAGTATTATCAAAACTTAATTTATTCATTTTACTAGCAATAACAATAGTTTTATCTAGTTGTGAGCAAAAGAATGATGTATTTCCTAACAGCGATATCACCTTTGCATATTCTAAGAAGATTATATTGAAAGATATGCAAGGTAATGTTGTAGAAGTACAAGTAAGCTCAAATAATTCACAGGTAATGAGTCTAACAGTTGATGATTTGTCCTTATTCACGACAAATCGAGACTTCTCTAACTTGACTGATAGGTTCAATAACAATAAGTTAGTGATTCAAAACCATTATGATGATAATGCTATGGACGACCAAATGAGAGCATCGCAGAATTATGTTTTTATTGATGTTATTAGCTTTAACCTTGTGGATGGAGTAACAGGCTTTAGAGTTGAGCCCAAAAAGACAGAGATAGAAAAAAGATGGACATACGATTATGAAGCTGGCTCTAGCGGAGTAGGAGGAGTTAGTGCTGGATACACCAGCAACACTGCTAGTGGAACAGTCGAGTTAAAGTTAAGCAAAAAAACAGCCTCAACTAATGTTTTCTGGCAGAGATTAGCGGATGGTGAAATCAGTAGGCCTGGCGATTTTTGGGATTATGTTAGTTCTACTTGTTATAGTAGATATCGTTTCGGATTTAAAGGAAATTCTAGTAACTTTGATTGGTTTTGGGTAGGTAGTTGTAATTGATTTCCATTATCTAAAAAAATTATTTAGTGTTGGTGTAAAGTATGAGTATCAATTTCACTATTCAATATATATTATCAGAAAGAGTATTCTTTCTGGTAATGACTTTAAATTAATATCTAATGATAGTAAAAATATTATTGTTTTCCCTTCTCTTAGTATTTAGTCTTGAGTTTGCTCAGTGCAGCTCAGGTTTCATTTTTAGTGGATATGTGAAAGATAAAGCAACTGGGGAATTACTAATTGGAGCTAGCGTATTTACACCTAATCAAACCTATGGTACAGCTACCAATACTTTTGGTTTTTTCAGTTTAACACTACCCAATGATGAACTAAAAATAATAGTTTCATACATTGGCTATCAACCAGATACTATCAATATAAATAAACCTAATGATACATTACTAAATATTACATTAGATGCCATTATTGAATTACAATCCGTAGAAATAACTTCTTTGTTAGGCATAAACAATGACAATATCAGTACACTAACTTTACAAGCACAACAGTTAAAAAATATTGTTACATTAGGTAGCGAAGTGGACATAATCAAAGCTATTCAACTTTTACCAGGAATCAAATTCGGAAATGAAGGCACAACAGGACTTTATGTTAGAGGCGGTGGACCAGATCAAAATTTAGTTTTACTAGATGGTATTCCTATTTACAATCCTTCGCACTTATTTGGTTTCGTTTCAACATTCAATGCAGATGCTATCCA
>DAITMC010000462.1:0-1542 GCA_036835365.1 Saprospiraceae bacterium | reverse complement strand
AATACTTTGAAATATTTTCATTCCTTTTTCTATTATTTCGATTCAGGTTATAACTTAATTTGAGGTGCTATTGATATTTTTCGTAAATTTAGAAAAAAAACTATGGGTCGCAGTAAACTATCAAAACAAAGTGTTGATGATATGTTATCATCGCTGTTAAAGATGCACATTCCTGAAACGATTTTAGCGAATTTTGAAGTTTTTAACATTGAAAAACGCCACGCAAACTGGGTCATTGAACTGCGTGAAAAAGAAGATAAAGTACCTGCTCATTTAATCGGTGAAGTTGTTTTAGATGGCTATTGCAACCCGATAGAAGTAATGGGTTTGGGATTTTCATTAGGGTCGGTTTATTTACAGCTTTACCGCAGAAGATGGAAATTAAGCAATCAGGACAAGCATTATAGTAATGAATATAATTTCACATTAAAGGGCTTTAAGCTGCTACCAGAAGTGGGAGCTTTTTTAAAAGGAGAAAATAGAAGCGCATCCGATTAACATCTCAACTGTTGCCCGCCTTTTTGATTTAAAACCAAAAACATTGTGTCATCAATATCGGCACGGATTAAGTGATTACGAATCAGATATAGCAGACGGCAAGTGGGGTAATAAAAAAGTAGAACAACTGTCAGAAACGGGTGAGGTGGTAGCGACTAAAACTGTTTATATAGCTCAACGAGAGAATCTGGGAGCTAATATGTGTATTGATGATAAAGAAATTAACCATCAATCATTTACGATAATGACCAATCAGGATACTGGTAAAATAGCTTTTGTAATGGATAGCGTAAAAAGTAGTGAGCTTGAAAAGGGAATGTCGTTTCTCGGCGATACTGTGAAAGCGATTAAGAGTATCTCTTGTGATATGGCACCTTCCTACCTTCATTTTTGTAGAACAAGTTTGCCTTCTGCTACTATAGTTGTAGATAAATTCCACGTAATGCGGTATGTCTATGACGCTGTTCAAAGCGTAAGAATGGACATCAGAGCAGCACTATTTGAACAAATGCCAAGAGGTAAAAAGCAATTGAAAGATGAAGGATTAATGAGCGAATTAGAGCTACTAAAAAGGTCAAGAATACCATTATCAAGGAGTAAAAAGTCGTGGAGTGCAGCACAAGTATCAATGATGGAAATGCTGTTCAAGAAACAACCCCAGCTTCAAATTGCTTATCAACTTGCACAAGATTTTAAGCAATGGTATGACAAGAGCAATGCAGGTAAGTCAAGTATAGCCTTAAAAAGGGAGCTTTATTTGTGGTACGAAAAAGTAGAGAAAAGTAAACTGAGATGTTTTGAACCTTGCGTTAAAATGATAGAAAAACACGAAGAGGAGATTATCAATTATTTTCAGAACGCACAAACCAACGCAAAAGCAGAGAGAATAAACGGAAAAATAGAACGCTTTATATCCAATAATTATGGAGTCAGAAACTTAGATTTTACGATGTATAGGATAAAAGGATATTTTGCATAGCACCTCAAATTAAGAATTAACCCATAAATTAAATCATAATCGCTTAAAAGTAAGCTATCATTATT
>DAITMC010000461.1:0-1568 GCA_036835365.1 Saprospiraceae bacterium | reverse complement strand
ACCCGACTACTTACAAGTTGGCAAAAATGAATTTGGCAATCCGTGGGATTGATGCAAAAATCGAATTGGGCGATACCTTGATGAACGACAAATTCCCAGAATTGAAAGTGGATTATGTCATTGCCAATCCACCTTTCAACATCAGCGATTACAACATCAACAAAGCCGAAACCCACAAATGGAAATATGGCGTTCCGCCAACAGGAAACGCCAATTATGCTTGGTTACAGTTGTTTGTGAGCAAGCTTGCCCCTTACGGCACGGCAGGAATTGTGTTGGCAAACGGCAGTATGAGCAGCGAAACCGCCACCGAAGGCGAAATCAGAAAAGCAATGATTGAAGCCGACTTGGTGGATTGTATGGTTTCCTTGCCTTCTCAATTATTTTACAACACGCAAATTCCAGCGTGTTTGTGGTTTTTAGCTCGCAATAAAACTGAAACATCAAAATTCAGAAACCGCACCAACGAAATCCTTTTTATTGATGCCCGAGATTTAGGCACAATGATAAGCCGTAAACAAAAAGAGTTAAGCGAAAAAGACATTGCCAAAATTTCGGACACTTACCATAATTGGAGAAGTAAAACCGATTTTGAAGCCAATTACAAAGACATTGCAGGGTTTTGTAAATCTGCCAACATACAAGATGTACGCAAAAACAACTACATACTTACGCCTGGCAGATACATTGATTTTAAGGAAGTGGAAGAAGATGGAATTGCGTTTGATGAAAAAATGGGGTCATTGACCCTTCTATTAAAAGAACAAATGCAAAAAGCCAATGAGTTGGACGAAGCTATAAAACTTAACCTTTCTAAAATCGGATATACGATATGATAGACTATGATAAATTTCAAAAATCGCTCAAACATTTAGAGGAGCAGTACAAAAATTACCTCACCTTAGATAAGAAAGATTATTTGTCTGAAATTGATAAAGAAGGTATTGCCGAATCGGTAATACAACGCTTTGAAACATGCTACGATACCCTGTGGAAAGTGCTAAAACGCTACTTAAATGAGGAACTTGGAGTGCCCGAAGTGCCGAATAGCCCAAAACCTATTTTTAGAATATCAGCAGAAAATAAATTATTCACTTCCAATGTAGCACAATGGATAAAATATGCAGATGCCAGAATTAGCACTTCGCACGACTATTCGAGCGAAAAAGCAGAAAGTGCCTTGGCTTTGATGAATGCGTTTATTGAAGATGCCATTGATTTATACATCACAATGACCAACGGAACGTGGGAATAAAAATAGACATAACACCCAAAGATTTAAAAACATTGCAGGCATTACTACAACAGCATTTGCCTCAAACCTTGGTGTGGGCTTTTGGCTCGCGGGTAAAGTTTACTGCCAAACCTACCAGCGATTTAGATTTGGTAGCTTTTATTAACCAAAACCAAGAACTCAAATTTTCTTTACTCAAAGAAGCTTTGGACGAAAGCAGTATCCCTTTTAGAATAGACCTGCACAATTGGAACGAACTACCCGAAACCTTTCACAAAAACATAGAAAGCAGTTATGTAGAAATACAAAGCGATGCAAAACCTGAATTGCCGAG
>DAITMC010000460.1:0-1591 GCA_036835365.1 Saprospiraceae bacterium | reverse complement strand
TCTTAGAAATACACAACCGTTTTTACGAGTTTTTTTACGATAGCCCACAACGGTTCTCGGCTTTGCGAAGTGGCGGATTTTCAGCACAAAACTTCATTTGAAAAACTGAACTTGAACCTTGCACTAAACTGTCATAGAAGCACTGAACCCGCCATTTTGCAAAACCGATGTTGTAGGAAGTTTTTATATTAGATTTTTTTCTGCAAGTTTTCTATAATGTTCTCCTAACGCAGTCAACTTACAACTTTTACTTTCCATTGCCGCATTCCACATATGAGGAGCATCCACTGGTTTTAATAGATTTAATCGATTGTATTTTTGTAGAATACTAAAAATCTCTGTGTGTTCTTGAATCGGCAATGGCATACCTTCATCCCTACCTTTTAGTTCTGGTTCAAATGTAGGGTCCAAGTTGAACTCGTAACCAGCAACTGGAAAAAACTTATTAATTTTTCTTAAGTCTTCAAGGGAAATTGAAGGAGAAGCTTCCCGCAGAGATACAAAGTTTCTAACATTAGTTTTAAAAATGGGTCTTTGTTCCCACGCACCAAGAGATTGGTCAATATGAGCATAAATACTTCCTGGTGTTATATCTCCTAAAATATTGGCAGCACTACCGCTTAAAGCATCAACCAATAAAGATGTAAAAACTCCACTTCCGTCTTTTTCAGAAGCATATTGGTCAGATGTTGAAGCTGTCAAAATTGTAATACCTTCTGCGATTAGTGCATTGTCTTTAATCGTAGGTGGATTACCTGCAATACCTGAATGACAACTATCAAGAATGATTATTTTATTTGTTGCAGGTGATGAGTTAGCTAAAACCAGAATTTCATTTAAAGCTACACCATCATCTCCTCGTTTTGCATCACTAGCCAAAAGATACCCACCTGTAGCTTCAATATGTCCATGCCCAGCAAAATAGAATAATGCTATTTCAGCCTTCGTTGTAAATAATTTTTCGATAGCATCTTTTAATTCTCCTCTCTCAATAGCCTCTGAATCACTTGATGCTGTCATCAACTTACAGTCAAAATTTATTGAACCATCAAAATTTCTCTCTAACATACTTTTAACGCTGTAAGCATCATTCACGCAACCATATAAATGACCGCCATTCGAATAATGATTAACTCCAACAATCAATGCTATTTTCATGATAATTCTACAATTGAGTTACAAACTGAGGTATAATTCCAACCAACAATTTTTGTTGCATTATCTTTGACAACTTTTGAAGTTTTTTCAGATGCCCAAGGCTCAACAGCAATAATTGGTTTATTATATTTTTGAGCAATTTCAATTTCAATATTTATCCATTTGCTATATGAAGAATAAACTCCAGCCAAAATTATCACACAACTACAACCTTTAATTTTTGCGTCAATAGCATCGTAAAGCTGTTTATTGGTTCCATTTGTATGAATAGGGTCATCTTTTGGAACAGAATGATTGTAATACTGAATTTCTCCTTTGGCGAGCATATCGATTATTTTGTCATATGCATCTGAATACTTCCATGAATGGCTTATAAAAAGTCTGTACATAATTATTTGTTTTTTGGTTACTGTTTTTTAAAATTTCCTACAAC
>DAITMC010000459.1:0-1612 GCA_036835365.1 Saprospiraceae bacterium | reverse complement strand
GAAAATCCCCGCCTTCGCAAAGCGGTAAAACGTTATAGGCTATGTTAGACGACCGCTCAACCCAACAGTTTGTAAAGTCCACGGTGGACTGTCCACTTGACGACTTCCAATCTGACTTTGTGCAAAATTTCAAGTGTTGTAGCTTTTTTCAAACTTTGTGCTGGTGGACAGTCCTTCGTTGACTTTTAGAAAAAAATTAATCGAACAGACAATCACCCAACAGAACATATAACATTTCGCAGGACAATGACACCGAAACAACAAGAGAGAATAAAAAACAAAATCAAGAAAATTAAAGCGGCACTTGCTGCTGACAAAAAATATTGGGGCGGAGAATATCACGATGGACAAGGGCTGAGATACTTACCGCCACAGTTTTACTTACAACTTAACGACTATTCCGGTGGACTTCGCTACTTCAATTGGTTTAACAAAAACTTCCCGGACGATAGTTGCTATCCTGACTTTTTGTTTGAGTGGACAGTTATACTTTTCAAGACAGGCAGACTGAAAGAAGCGGAGAAAAAAGCATTTGAAACTTTTCGCAGTAACACATACTTATTCGACATTTTTTTCGGCAGACAAGTGACGAAAATTGAAAAATGGGAAGGTTCAAATCTTCAAAATCAAGACTTTGCAGAAAACCATTTTTACTACAACAGTAAGCAGGACAATTTAGCCGACTTTTCAGAGTGGTTAGACAAGTTTATAACAACAGAAAAATTTATACATTTAAGCAATAAATATCTTGACATCCAAAAACGACTTGCAACAGAAAAAGACACCGAAACAAGACATTATTTAATCCAACACGAAAGACAATTAGTAAATGAACTGTAACGACCGAAAAGAAAGAAACACAGCCTATAACACGGCCTTTGCGTCAGGCGGGATGATGTGCGAGCTTGGAGTTTTGTGCATCTATCCAAATTCGGTGAAAAATGATAGTTTTAAACTTTGAAACCCGCCCGAACGCAAAGCCCTATTCGTTATGGGCAAGTTTGAAAAACGACACAACTGAATGAGACAGAAAAGAGAATTACCAACTTCTCAATTTGACAGTTCTTGACTGATGCGTCTATTGTCAAAAATAATTAAAGTGGAGACCAGCGACCACTACAAAAACGGGGCGAAACCGAAAAGCCAAATGAGTAGGGAAATCTAAAAATTAAATAACGATATGGCTGAAATAAAAAACATTGAAGGACTTACAGTTGATGACATTAACAGAGAATTGAGTAACGGTGCAAAATTTGTTGTTTTCCAATATTGCTTCTCAATTATTGTAATGACATTTAAAAGGGGCAGTGATATTTATTTTATCAAAGCAGGAGAATCAACAGTAAGTCATAGTATTGGCTTTACGCTAATAACTTTATTTTTTGGTTGGTGGGGCATACCTTGGGGACCTATTTATAGCATTGGAGCATTATATTCAAACTTGACAGGCGGAAAAGACATAACGCAGGAAGTTTTAAATTCAATGAACTCTAATGGCCAATAAAACCAGCCCATAACAGCCGTTTTGCAAAAGCGGGGGTTTCGTGCTTCTATGACAGTGAAGTGCTAAATTCAAGCTTTGTGCATCTAATAAAGTTTAGTGCTGAAAAAC
>DAITMC010000458.1:0-1624 GCA_036835365.1 Saprospiraceae bacterium | reverse complement strand
AATTGACGGTAAGGTTCTATGCACCAAAAGAAGGGGCAAGCAAACTTATCATCACTGATATGACAGGAAGAAGAGTACAGTTGGTAAGTACAGGAAAAACCAACGAAGGATGGAACGAGTTGAAACTTGATGTAGCTCACCTAGCAGCAGGGGTGTACTTCATCCTAGACGAGCAAGGAAACAACGAGCGTTTTGTGATTACGAATAACTAATCGTTAGTCATAAAAAGCTAAATCATTGGCACTGGGCGTTTTGCTCAGTGCCTTTTTTTGTTAAAAAAAAGAAGCACTGCAAAAGCAGCACTTCTCTAAAGGGACTAATTAACTATAAGGGTAGCTATAATTTGTTGAGGATTCGGTCGGTTTAGTACTTTACGAATCGTTGTGTTTGTGTTGTTCCATCTTGACGATAGGTCGTTAAGAAATAAATGCCGGGATGAAGCATTGAAATATCTATCTGATTGTCCATTTCCGTAAGCACTAACTCACTGGCAAGACCTCCGTTGATATGATTGATACGTACTTTGGTTGCGTTAGCTTCTCTCAATCTTATTTGAAGTATATCCCTTGCTGGATTTGGATAAATGGTAACTTCTGATGGATTGTTTTCACTCCTATTTGTCAAATCATCGGGCAATCCACTTGGCGTGATGAACAAGTAAATGGATGACCAACCTGACCAACTCACGCCGCATTTTGCAGAAAGTTGATATTCATAGGCTGTGCCAGTAGTCAGCTCTGCTAAATTAATGGTGGTATTGTTTGTATTTCTAACCATCCAATTCGTTGTACCAGTTACGCGGTATCGGATTCTGTATTCGCTGGCTCTTGGTAGTGGATACCAATTTACTTTCATCTCTTTAGTGTTAATAATATCTACAGAGCGCAAGGCAGGAATACCGCAACTACCCGAACTGACGAAAATATAAGTATCTGACCAATCTGACCAACCAATTTCATTACAGTTGGCTCGAAGTTGATATTCATAAGTGCTGTTTTCTGCAATATCTTTTACTTCGTAATTGGTGCTTTCTGAAGTCTGAAATTTCCAATCCGTAGAACCTGCTTCGCGGTAGCGAATTTGATAATAAGCAGCTAGTTGCACAGCTTCCCATTTCACATTTACAACAGCAGCACTCATAGTTTCTACACCTAAAGGATTAGGTATTCTACATATTGCTTCGCAAGGTTCAGGTGCTTTGAAAAGCCGTTGGAATGTTTTTGTTACTGCACAACCCGCATCAGAAGTTAATTTAATTTCAACATCAATAGCGTTGCCATTGGCAGGTAAATCAATTAAATCAATATGTTGAGGACTGCTTGTTGCCGTGAAAGTAAATTCCTTACCACCTGCTTTTGCCTCAATTTTTGTGGGAGAACCTGTGTAAGCGATCCTTAAAGATTGGCTATATAGCTTAGTCCTCAAATCGCATTCTGTTTGGTCAGCAGGCACTACATTGCCAATGTCGCAAAAAGCAGTTACGCCACCTGTGATTTCTACGCTATAATCTTCTACCTCTCCATATCCAATATCGCTGCAAGGTCGTTGTGCTTGTTCATCTTCTTCAAACCATTTCATGCTCACGCGCATTCGGGTTTTTCCTTCCCTAGCATTCCCCGGAATG
>DAITMC010000457.1:0-1632 GCA_036835365.1 Saprospiraceae bacterium | reverse complement strand
CCAAAATACAAGATACCAAAACCCAACTCCTGAAAATACAAGAAACAGACGAACGACCTTACTTCTTGTGGCATTTGTACTTTATGGATGTGTTTGAACAAGGTGGTTTTGATGTAATGATAGGCAATCCGCCTTATATACAATTGCAGAAAATGGGCAAGGAAACCGACATACTGCAAGATGCAGGTTTTGAAACCTTTGCCCGTACGGGTGATATTTATTGCTTGTTTTATGAAAAAGGATTTGACCTTTTGAAAAGGGGTGGGGTGTTGACGTATATTACTTCTAACAAATGGATGCGAGGTGGTTATGGCAAATCACTGCGTAATTATTTCACCAAAGTAAACACTCAAAAAGTATTGAATTTAGGTCCTGGCATTTTTCATAGTGCCACAGTGGATACCAATATTTATGTGGGCAAAAATGAACCCTTTGGCAATTTGGTTAAAGGCATTTCTATTGAAAACCGATTTGATATTTCTTTCTTAAAAGATGATGAACTTATACCAATGCGGGATGTAAATGAAGATGCTTGGGTTGTATTGGATGAAGATGATTTGAAAATCAATAGAGCTTTTGAAAAATCAGGCAAGCCACTCAAAGAATGGGGAATAAAAATAAACTTTGGCATTAAAACAGGTTTCAATGAGGCCTTTATCATTGACCAAGCTAAGCGTGATGAATTGGTAGCAGAAGACCCCAAAGCTGATGAAGTAATCAGACCAATCCTAAAAGGAAGAGAAATTGAAAGATACTATGCAGAGTGGAGCAAGGACTTTGTCATTTCTACCTTTCCTGCTAAAAACTTAGACATTAATGAGTATCCAAGTGTTAAGAGTTATTTGGAGAGTTTTCAACCTAAACTAAATCAATCTGGAGAGGAGTTTATTAACCAAAATGGGGAGGTTGAAAAAACTAGAAAAAAAACAGTCAATAAATGGTTTGAAACCCAAGATCCAATAGCATTTCAGGCAGAATTCAAAAAAGAAAAGGTGATATGGAAGCGAATAGGCTCTATTATGCGATTTGCCTATTCAGATGAAGAAATGTATTGTTTGGATAGTACCTGCATTGCAACAGGTGAGAAAATCAAATATTTGACAGCCGTTCTCAATTCGAAGGCAGGCTTGTATCAACTTTTCAAAACATCACCACAAACAGGCACAGGCGACCAAATCATAAGTGTACAAGCATTGGAGCCACTTTTGGTACATTATCCATCTGATGAAGTTGAGGCTAAATTCAATTTGATGGTGGATTATATTTTGTTCATTAAAAAATCGAAAGAGCCACTATTTCAATATGTAACCAACGACCATATTTCTGGCTTTTTTGAAGAGATCGTAGACATGATGGTGTACGAACTCTATTTTGAAGAGGAAATGAAAGCCAAGGAAATAGATGTGTTACAATTTGTAACCGAAAATGCATTTCCAGACATTTCAAAATCAGAAGATAAAAAAGCCACCATTCAAAAAGTATATTACGAGTTGCAACAAAAAGACAACCCCATCCGCAACCGTATTTTGGTAGCCAGCAGCCGAAGTGAAACCATTGCCAGAATTAATGCAGCAACAAGTTAAGGATGAAAGAAAGCTACATCAAAGATTTGTACTTCTGTAAATCTTTGTG
>DAITMC010000456.1:0-1634 GCA_036835365.1 Saprospiraceae bacterium | reverse complement strand
ACGATTTATCATCGCGGAGCATGACATTATAACGTGGCTGGTACTTTTTGATGAGCGTATTTTCTAGTAACAAAGCATCTTGTTCCGTTTCCACAATGGTATATTCAATGCGTTGTGCATTTTTTACTAGCGTGCGTACCTTATTGCGCTTATCCTTCTGACTACCAAAATAAGAGGCAAGTCTATTTTTTAGCACTTTCGCTTTACCTACATAAAGCACTGTTCCCGACTCGTCAATAAATCGGTAAACGCCAGGTTCTTTGGGTAGTGTGGGTGCTAAGTTCTTATAATCCTCTGTTGTCATAGTGCATCTGTGTTCCTTTTTAGAAGTATTACTACTAACAGCAAAGCTAAATGATAGTTAAAAAAAAGGCAAAGCAATGTTGGTAATATCTTCCTCTCTGCCATTCCAAAAAAGAAATACATCTTTTTCGTCAGCAAAAAGTTTATAGATGTATTCTTTGGGCAGTTTTTCACCTGCCTTAATCAATTCCATTATTTTGTTTTTATCGGTGTTGTTCATCATTTTTTTATTTACAATCAAATAAGCATGCAGTATTTATCACACAACCATCACATAAAAAACATCTTATTATCAGGGATTTAAGTACAAAATGGTCATTATTATCACATAACCATCACATAAAAATTCAAGGTTTATCAAATAACCATCAAATAAGCATTTATGCCCAAAAAGGTATATAACTAGCATATTTTCTTGATTTACTTTCAGGGTCATCTTCTTTAATTACACCATCGGTTATGGCATCTCTAATTATTCGAGAAGCAATTGCTGCATTTTGGTCTTCTATTTTAAACCGATCTCTTAGGCTTTGGTTGGTCATTTTTTCGTTCGATACATATTTGAGGCAAGCGTGTTGATAACAGGCTTGTATTTTTTCTTTCTTATCAAGGTCATTTAGTTTTTTGTAGCTGTACATGGTTACACGGGTTCTTTTTTCGGCTACAATTACGCTAATTGGCGGCAGTTGGTAAAGTTCATTGTAAAAAATAACTTTATCAAGCCCACTACCTTTTTCTTCACAAAAACCCATTCTACGCATCAAATCAGCCAACTTTTCATTTCTTGACACGTAGGCATCAATAAATCTGTTGGGTTCTACCAGTGGAGTGCCTGCATTTGAAATTTCTATTCTATCGGTGAAAATTTCTACCATAGGAAACCCCTTTTCGGCAAAATCTTGATGAATAAGTGCATTAGCTACCAATTCCCTGATGGCAATTTGTGTCTATGCCCACCTTTCGTTGAGTGACAATATTTTAAATGGGTCTGATAACTTCATATTTTTAAAATTTCAATAGGTGGTTTCGTATTCGGGTATTATTTTTATTATTAATTTTTTCCATAATGTAAAAATACATGTAATTAGTTGCCTGTGATATCTAAAAAATCAACAACATCACAATTATAGTCATTTCCCTCCTGCAAATCAAGCGCAACTAACAATAGTTTTAGCTACTCAAAACTAAATAGCTATTTATTCACACAAAAATTTGGAAATAATTTTTATTCATCGTAATATTGCAATGTAATTTAAAAGCAAATGGGAGTTACTAGGACAGATTTATTTTCGGCGGCACAAAATGAGATAGCGTTGGTGGCTAAAGCCCTT
>DAITMC010000455.1:0-1637 GCA_036835365.1 Saprospiraceae bacterium | reverse complement strand
CACTTTCAGAGCGTTTGACGCTGCGCACTTGTTCGGCTTGCTGCTCAATGGTCATATTTTTATGGATGATGCCAATGCCTCCTTGTCGCGCCAACGCAATCGCTAATTTAGCTTCTGTAACGGTATCCATTGCCGCAGATACAACGGGTATATTGAGTTTTAATTCGCGCGTGAGTTGTGTAGAAGTGTTTACTTCTCTGGGCAGTACTTCTGAATAGTCGGGTACCAAAAGCACGTCATCGAAGGTGAGTGCCTCGTCTAAGAATTTTTCTGTTTGAGTATTTTTTATCGTTTCCATGCGCAAAGGTAAATAAGGTTCAAGCAAAAAGTCAATATTCATTGTTCTGTTTTTTGCTTAACTTATGTTTTAATTTTAAAAATCTAATTTTTAGGTAAGTACAGTTGCATATATTTTGCCATATATTTACCTATAATATCGAATTCAAGGTTGATGCTGTCGTCAACTTTCAACGTTTTAAAGGTGGTATGTTCATAGGTATAGGGGATAATCGCTACGGAAAAGACATTATTTTGAGGATGGACTACGGTTAAACTCACCCCATTAATACAAATAGACCCCTTATCTACGAGTAAATGCTCGGGCGTAGGTTGGTACTTAAAGTGATAGTACCAACTGCCATCGGCTTCTAGCACCTGAGTACATATGCCTTGTGCGTCCACATGCCCTTGCACCATATGTCCATCTAGGCGGGCATTGGCAAGCATGGCGCGTTCAAGGTTGATGTGGTCGCCAATGTTCAATTGTCCTAGATTGCTTCTGCGTAGGGTTTCTTCTACTGCGGTTACCTTATGCCAATGCTCATTTTTTTCGACGACCGTCAAGCAAACGCCATTGTGTGCTACACTTTGGTCTATTCTAAGTTGATTAGAAATACTTGATTGAACGGTAAAATGGACATTGCTGCCTTCTTGTTCAAGGGCTATAACTTTGCCCATGGCTTCTATGATTCCTGTAAACATGATTTTGTTCGCTTAATTTGAGCATCTAAAACTGTATTTGAGGCTAGTTTGTTCGATGTTTTATTTACAAGATAGCCTAAAGTTGAGTAAAGACCTTATCTTGATTAGCTTGAGGAAGCTGCTCAAAGGAAAAAGTAGCTAGCTCCGCAAGTAGGTCTTTTTTAGCTTCATTTTGCACTTTGACCAAAAGTCAACAAGTTGAAATCGGGATCGAGCAACGAAAATTCTTTTTGTCCCCAAGGTTTTAATTCCAATGCGCCGTTGGGGTGAATTTCAATTTTTTTTTCTAAGAGCGATTGATAAACATTTTCGATATGATGCGTTCTGATATAGACTTGCCCATAATTTTTAGTTGGGTTAAGTCCCTTGAACTCAAAGAAATGAACTTCAATATCATCCACTGCCATCATCAGATAATTGCCATAATCGGCTAATACGCTGAAATTGAGCCTATAGTAATACTCTTTTGTTTTTTGGATATTGCGCATGGGTAGTCTCGGACAAACACTAATTAACATATTAAAATAAAGGCATTATTGAAACAAACCTAATCCACAGCTAATGTCTAATATTTTGCTAATTATTATTCCCTTCCGCAATCGCTTTTTTCTGGCGAATTTGTTCTTCGAGTTGCTTAATTTGCTGTTGTAGCTCTT
>DAITMC010000454.1:0-1639 GCA_036835365.1 Saprospiraceae bacterium | reverse complement strand
AGCGTAGAAGCCATAACTTTACGAATGCAAAAATGACTTTCCTTCCAACTAAAACCAAATACAAAATATTGTGTTTGTTGAGCGTAAAAGTAATAAATGCAATGTTTATTATTCAAATTCAATGGTTTATACAATTTTCCGTTGATGGCTTTAATTTTTTATCTCTATCAACATAACTAAAACATGAAATGTATATTATTGCTTTGTTATTGGTAAGACCGTCAGCACTTGTATATCCTTCCTTCGCCAGCATCTAAAAGGTAGCGTTCTAAGGACTCACCCGTAGTGGAAAAAATAATTTCAAAAGATTCATCCAACTGTAAATGTGCTATATTGATCGCCTTTTCCACATTGAAATTGACTGCGAAAATGTACAACCCAATTTTCCAAATGATGTATTTTTGTGCTCCAGTTGGATCTGGTTGGACTAACCACTGCAAAGGGATATCTTGTAGATTAGGTAATATTTGTTCCGCCATCCACTTCATCCTGTTTATGTGATGAAACAATCGTCCATTTTTACCCCAAATGTATGCACCAGAAGTAGCCTTGGGTCCCTCATCTACTTGAAAAACATAGAGTTTAGTATAATGCTCATTGGGGGCAGGTGTATGATGAATGTCTCGCACTTCAAACCCTAAACCCATATAACTTGGCGAATCTATTAGGAATAAAGCACAAAAAAACCGCACTTCATTGCCAGTCAAATAAAATAAATCAAACCGAGGATCGTCCTTATCAGCAGTCATTATCGTGAAATTCGGGACGAGAGAAGTCGTTGTGGCAATTTGATAGTACCGTGCAAATTCACTCACAAAACGCTCCGAACCTACCACCATAGATTGTAAATCTCCTAAAGTAGTATCTGCTTCTGATTGAACCAAATGTGCTACTTCATCGCCATAGCCCATTTCGTTAGGCGGAGCAAGAAATGTTTCCGCAAAGTAACCAAAGTAAGGTTTAGTGTTTTGGCAATAACGCTTAATGGCCTTATGAATATCATAAAACTCATCTACTTGTTCAGGCACTCCAGATGGAAGCATCTGCACATGCGACATATCGCCGCGCATGAAGTCGAAATTATACTCAGTTTGTACGTCGTCATATTTTTGACAAACATAATCCCATACTTCTTTTTTTGGGGCATCAAAATTAATTTCCCAATTAGCGTTGTCTTTCAGACAATCGTAAAGTTTATAGCGTGTGAGTGGACCAAACACTCTGGACATTTTCTGTGGTTTGGTAATACGGTAGTCGCGCCAAATGCGCCCATCTGCATCTATCGTTTTGGCTTCGGGGTTTGGGTCAACTTCCAAGCCTCTGTAAGGTGGTGCCATGGTAGCAGGTACAGGTTCTAAGCCTTCATTGTAAAGGAATTGAATGATTTGATTTCGGCGTTTTAGGCGACTATCATAATCTTTATGTTGACCAAATAATACCTTTAGTCGCTCCGCTTCAGGAAATTGAGCAGAGAAAAATACAGGAGCTTCGCCTGGATAGGGCATAGATACTGCCGAGCGAAATAAAAATAAGTAACGCATTATTTGCTGTTGAACGCGCTCATGCAAACGTGCGCTATGGTCGATAATAGTCAAATCTTTACGTTGTAACCATTCAAAATAGTGAGGGTTTGCCAGCA
>DAITMC010000453.1:0-1645 GCA_036835365.1 Saprospiraceae bacterium | reverse complement strand
CTTTTTTTCGCAAAAATAACTATTTTATTTATTATCAGCGTTAGACAAGTCTATTCTTAATTCGTCCTAACTTGGAAGGCACAAACTGGTACGATGAAATCACAAGACTAGGTCAAATGCAACGTCATGGACTTGGCTTTAGTGGCGGTGGCGACAATAGCCGTTTTTATATTGGTCTTTCTGCACAGCAGCAAGAGGGTATCTTACTGAATAATACCTTCGAGCGTTATTCCTTCCGCGCCAATTCTGAATTTGACCTTTCTAAAAAAGTTAGATTTGGACAAAACTTACAGTTTACTTACCGCTCCAGAAGAGGAGGTTTTGGTGGAAGTGATGGTTTAGGTGGCGCAGATGACGAGTCAATTATCCTTTCTGCTTATCGTATGCCAACGGTGATTCCAGTATTTGATGAGTTTGGTAGCTTTGCGAGTACAAGAGCGGGGGGCTTTAACAACCCACGTAACCCAGTACGTTCGCTAACATTAAACGATGGTAATGACTTTAACTATAATGCCAATGCTTTCGGAAATATTTATTTAGAGGTTGATCCAATCAAAAACCTGACCTTGCGCTCCAGCTTAGGTGGTCAATACAACAATTTTAACTTTGTTGACTACAATTACCGTTATCTAGGCGACTCCGAGCCAGAGGCGAGTAATGCTTTTTCTGAAGGCGGTGGATACTTCTTTGGGTGGGTACTGACTAACACTGCTGCTTATAAGTTGCAACTAGGGGCACATGGTGTAAATGTACTGGCTGGTGTAGAAGCATTAAATACCGGAAAAGGAAGAACATTTAATGGTCGTGGTTTGAATCCTTTCTCTATGGATTTGAATTTTGTGAACCTTTCTACGGTGCAAAATCCAATTGTGAACAGTAATTTATTTAATGGTGTTAATTTTTACTCTATTTTCAGCAAAATAGATTATAACTACAACGAAAAATATTACTTAACAGGTGTCGTTAGACGTGATGGTGCTTCTCGCTTTGGTCCTAACACACGCTATGGCGTATTCCCAGCGGTTTCGGCAGCATGGCGCGTTAGCTCAGAAAATTTCATGAAGGATGTTTCTTGGATTAGCGATTTCAAAGTAAGATTTGGTTACGGCGAAATGGGGAACTCCAATAACGTAAACCCTGCCAATCAGTTCTCTTTATTTGCTTCAAGTAGAGGAAATTCTTTCTATCCAATTGAAGGACAAAACAATGGTGCTAATGAAGGATTTGTTCAATCCAGAATCGGTAACCCTGATGCTCGTTGGGAAACCGCTGTGACTACTAACCTAGGTTTTGATTTATCTTTGTTCAATAACAAATTAGAAATCAATACAGAGTTATGGAGAAAAGATACCAGAGACCTCCTTTTTACCATTCCTCTTGCAGGAGTTACGGGTAACCGAGCAGCGGCTCCAGCCGTAAATATTGGTAATATGTTGAATGAAGGTATTGATATTCAAATCATTAATCGTGGTAATATCACTAGAGATTTGAAGTATGAAGTTATTTTAAATAACTCTTTCTTGCGCAATGAAATTACTGGTCTTGCACCTGGTATTGAGTTCTTTGATGGATTTGGCTATCGCGGTATCAACCCAATTAGAAATGCAGTAGGGCAATCCCTTTCTTCTTTCTTTGGTTATCAAGT
>DAITMC010000452.1:0-1649 GCA_036835365.1 Saprospiraceae bacterium | reverse complement strand
CGTCCGTCAAAATGGCAGCATTAGTTCTTTCCTATATTGATGTGCACGGTCAATACCAAACCTAAGAAACAAAACAATTCCACCACCTAGCCAAACCAAAAGATTTAATCAATCCTTTAAATTTTCCTCAGAAGTTGACTTTAGTGCTTTTGAATAAATTCTGTGAACGGAGTGCTGCCACCAGCATATTTAATTACTTCTCCTGCTTGGTTGATTAAGTATTGTTGTGGATAACCATCCAAATACTCGATAGTTGTAGTTAGTTCAAAAAGAAACTGCTTTAACTTCGCAGATGATTTATACCCATACTCGTTTGCGTTAATCACATAAGCAGTGTCGAAGTATTGGTGTTTAAACAAGATTTCTTGGATTTTTTTGATGTGGTAATCTTCTGCGATAAGCACCAAATGTAGCCCTTCCTTTCGAACGCTTGTTATTACACTATCCATCTTTTCTAAGCATGATCTACATGTACTTGCCCAAATGTGAACATAGCTTATTTTATGATTACTACATAGTAGTTTAAGCTCTTGTACATTGATAGCTTCTAATGTAATGCTATCTGGAGTTGTTATAGGTACATCTACATTACGCTTGCCAAAAGTTACGATATGACGCTTATCTTGCTCACCAAGCATCCTTGAGCCATCTTCATTAATATAAACTTTGCATCCAGTTACTATTAATGTTACATACATCAAGATAAAATATTGCTTATTCATAAACTTTAGTTTGTAAAAATTATTAAGTAGCCTCAATATTGAGACTACTTAAATACAACTATCGAGTTGACCAATCAATTGACGATTGCATTGTTATTACAACGTTATCATCTTTCAGGGCAGCAGTGCCAAGGTTTTGATTTTCCGAGTAATCTTCTTCACCTAGAATGGAGCAAGCACCTAAGAATCTAACGCTAACATCGCACAAACCTATTCCTGAATTGCAGCTAAATTTTGGTCTTCTAATGTCGCCTTCAATACAAATCAATTGAAAATCCCTGCTACCTACTGTGTTAGGTGATGTATATTTTACAGGAATAGTAAATGAATTGTTCATCTTGCTTGCTAAAACTTTTTTTGTCTTATCAATCTGTAAATCTTTTAATCCAAAGGCTTCGCTTAACTTTTCTACGGCAACAAAATCAGTAGCGTCAAATTCTATGAAATCATTTGTGACGTAAGAACTGTTGTCCGTACAATAGACGAATAATACAGAGAATACAAACAGATAACACAAAAACATCAATTTTTTCATAAAAAAACGTAATTTTGATTAATTAATAAATTTACTTTCGAGCTATTGCTAACCAAGGTACCAAAATGGTAGCAGTAGCTCTTTCTATATTGATGTGCACGGTCAATATCTAGCCATACGCAAAAGCATTACTTTTCTTTTGCATTTCCTTGAACAATTAATATTTTATTGCTTGTTTGATGATGCAAAGATAATGTCCTTCTTTCACTTTGTCAAGTACCCTAATCGGGTATTTTCGGGCATAATCGGGTATGGCTCTTTTTTTCTCCTAAAAATGGAAAAAACAACTCCATTAAGAACCTCTAAGTTATCATATATCTTGGAAGGGGGGGGGGGGAAATTTTTTCTTTCTCTTCTTCTAGTGCTTTTCTCACCCATACTAGGTCTCCTTC
>DAITMC010000451.1:0-1661 GCA_036835365.1 Saprospiraceae bacterium | reverse complement strand
TAACTGTAAGTGAAGGTTCACATGGATTAACTTATCAATACAAGTCACCAATAAGTGTGGGGTCCGATGGTTCCATAAGTGGTGGACATAACTATTCCCTTTCTACGGGATTTGCAACAGCATTTAATCCCGGAGTATTGAAAGCGACATTTGGGGATTTTAGTGTTCTTTCCAATGAGGGACAGGTATCTGTATTTTCAAAAACCAAGAATGCAGAGAGTGCAATCCGATTTAGGGTGGGCTCGAGGGCATTAGCAGATGGGCTGGAAGATGTTGGATCGCTTTTAGAGGTGGGAGGCCTAGCAATGAGCGCAGTTCCTTTTGGAGCAGTTGTTGGAGCTCCAACCATAGCCTTGGGAAAAGCCGGATCCGGAATTGGATTAGGCCTTAATCTAACTTTAGATTTGGTTGATGGGAATTTTGAAAGTGCCGGAGTTAGAGCAGCTGGCGCTTTTGTTGGTGATAGGTTGACTAAACGTGTACGTGGTCTCGGGAAATCACTAAACGATCCCGTTAGTCCCGTTTTGATTGAAGGTTCAGTAAAAATATTGACCAGAGAGATTAATATTCAACCTGAACTGCGCGAAGTAGATAGAAACTTAGATAGATGATTTTGTTTTATTGTATAGTGTCCTTTGTGATAGCATACTTTTTATTTCTTGATTATAAGAAAGGAATGGAGTCTGGCTTCAAAGGGCAAGAAGAAATGAAATTGCCATACACGATTGATTATTATATGCTCAAGGTTGGTTTAGTCGTTTTTCTGATAATAATCCTCCTCTTGTTAATGGATGAGATTTGGGGTGTGAGCCAATGGCTTCGCCAAGATGGCGTATTCGATGTAATCAAAACTTAATTGCTCATATCGAATCTTGACCGAGTCCGTGAGCATTGATATTCTGAGTTTGAAAAAATCAAATTCTAAGTTGCTACCATCACCCCATTTCAAGTTTTCTATCCTTCCTCACAATCCCTAAATTTCCCTAAAGTGCAAGGCAACATTTTAATTAAAGCACGGGGAGATTCCAATGAAGGGTTTTTTACAGCAATGTGTAAACTACGCCTTCTTGTAACAATTGTCAACGTCAGCTTCTCAAACTGAAGTCAAAAATCGCCAAAATTGTCCTCATATATTCAAGTTCGAAGAATTGTTTTTATCCCCTTAATAACCCACATTCCATAATTTTTGGTAAGCCTTTTAGTTAATGATGAATCACATAATTTATGGAATGCTCATTGGCTCTCCCAATTTTTTTTGTGTGGAGTAGGTAAATATGACGTCTAGATTGTCCTTTTCTAAAAATGGCGTTCATTGCACCTTAGAGCCGTCAATAAATCGGTGTAATGGCTTGTGGTTTTTCTCTTTTTCAAGCCCTGATCCGTATACATGGAAAGAAGAAAGAATGAGCCCGATTGAAACAGTCACATTGACATTTGGATTCCTATATCTGGTAACCCTTTTTTTGGTTGCCTTTTTGAACAACGAAAAAAGCAAGCGCGTTGTGCACTTTGCTCATGGTATACTCCGCTTATTGCCGCTCAATGCATTGATGAGTGTGCTATTGTCGCAATACAAAAACAAAAAGAGTAAATAAGCCCCAATTCATTAAGCAATCACCCGCCGCCTCCACTCACCCATTTTGGCCCCGTTCTTGTAAATC
>DAITMC010000450.1:0-1688 GCA_036835365.1 Saprospiraceae bacterium | reverse complement strand
GATTTAAGCATTGTGCAGCAAATTGAAGCAGACTGGCAGGAGGGATTTCCTTTAAATGACATTGCGATTATCTATGCTCAGCATAAACAAATAGACCATGTCCTTTACTTACTTGAAAAAAAAGGAATTCCTTACAATGTCAAGCGAAAAGTTAACATATTAAACCTTCCAATTATCTGGAATTTGCATTTATTGCTCCAATACTTAGCAGCAGAATACGAACGACCTTACAGTGGCGAACACCTTCTTTATCAACTACTACATGTTGATTTTCTGAACATTCAAGCTAGTGATATTGCTTTGGTAAGCCTATATTTAGCACAAGAAAATATAAGTGGGCAAAAAACATGGCGCAGTGCAATTGAGGAAATCGGACAAAAAAAGATTAAAATTAGCTTAAAAAGACAGCCAGCATGGGAGGCATGGAGTACATTCTTAAACCATGCGCTGGAAGATTATCGCAATCATTCACTACCTGTATTGCTAGAGCGAATTATCAATCGGAGTGGCTTGCTTCATTTCATTTTGCAGCATCCAGAACAAATTTGGCTGACTCAGGTGCTAAGAACGTTCTTTGATTTTGTGCGCGACCAGACCTATCGCTACCCACAACTCAACATAAAAGGGCTACTAGAGATATTGAAAAACATGGAAAATAATCGCATTTCATTGGCGGTCAATAAATTAATAACTGCCGAAGAAGGCGTTAATTTATTGACTGCCCATAGCTCCAAAGGGTTAGAATTTGAAAAAGTATTCATTATTGACTGTGTAAAAGACTATTGGGAGCCTAAAAAGCGAGGTAGTAACTTTCAATTTACTTTTCCAGAAACATTGACTTTCAGCAACGAAGATGACGAAATGGAAGCACGTCGCCGCCTGTTTTATGTAGGTATAACAAGAGCAAAAGTGCAACTACAACTATCGTATAGCCAACAAGACCGACAAGAAAAACCTTTGCAAAGAACCCTATTTATTGACGAAATTCTTCAAGCAAACACAGTCTTTTCTGATGTACAGCAAAAGACATTCTCCAACAAAGAATTACTAAAAGTACAACATTTACTACTTTCGGAAACACAAAAGCCAACCATTCAGCCTTTTTTAGATAAAACAACAATCAAGCAACTCATGGAAGATTTTCGGCTCAGTGTATCTTCATTAAACGCTTACTTAGCTTGTCCATTAAGTTTTTTCTATCAATACGTACTTAAAATACCTACACTCCAAAGTGAGGCCGCAAGTTATGGAGAGGCAATACATCGAGCTTTGCAACTTTATTATGAAACGATGCTCAAGCGTAAGAATAAATCTTTTCCAAACTTACATCAACTATTAAAATATTTTGAGGAAGAAATGAAACGCACCTATCGCCATTTCTCTATCAACGAATATCAGCGAAGATTAGACCTAGGAAAACAGAATTTGACCTACTATTTTGATATCCTAAAAACCAGTGAAAAAGAAGTTAAAGTTGAACTCAATCTGCGCCAAGTAGAAGTGAGTGGTGTGCCTATTACAGGTACTATTGATAAAATAGAGTTTTTAACACCAAGTACAGCCAATATTGTAGATTACAAAACAGGAAAATCAAATAGCAGTCAACTCAAACGACCTGATGAGAAAAATCTATATGGAGGCACTTACTATCGTCAACTCATTTTTTATAAGCTATTATACGAAAATTA
>DAITMC010000449.1:0-1693 GCA_036835365.1 Saprospiraceae bacterium | reverse complement strand
TTTGTAGATTGTCCAGTGGTTCACCTTTTCTTCTTTTGATATTGAGTTGAGTGTTGGTACAATAAATATTACCAATATTTAATTGCTTCTTCAACAATCCAAAAAGGTTAGAATTAAAAGCAATTCTAACTTGCTCGCTGTAAAAGAGCGTATCCTGATGGGTATCTTTTATCAAAACATGATCCAGCATGAGGTGGTCAAACAAGGTCAATCGAACACGATTTACCTCAACATGCGCTTCGGAAACTTTAGAAAGATATCTTGTAACTTGCTGCTTAACAATTTGTTGTACAAAATAAAAACGAAGAGAAAGCAGTAATAATACAATGACAAATAGGATACTTCCTATTCCCAGTGCACCGTACTTGACTATTTTCTTTCGATTTACCATAAAAACGCTAGTTTGAACAATAACCGTTCAGGCTATAAAGATAGCACTTTTACTTAACCATTTCTCCTATGTAAGAGATGTGTTCACAGGGAAGTTTAACATTGTGTAAACAACTAGAATAAAAAAAGACCTAAACACTGTATTAGTATTAGGTCTTTTCTTGTTGATTTGCTTATGTGCTGTTGTTGAATCAATTGAATTTAACCAACCAATTCTATCTAAAGTTAAATGGTTAAATCACTAGCTTATTTAGACAATGAAGCAGCACCCCCTACAATTTCTGAAATTTCTCTAGTAATGGCTTCTTGACGAGCTTTATTGTATGAAACTTTTAGTTCTTTTATTATCTCCTCTGCGTTTTCCGTAGCATTATCCATAGCACTCATACGTGCCCCATGTTCTGAAGCGTGAGTATCTAAAACGTATTTCTGGAATTGTGTTTGCAAAATACTTGGTATCAATTCCGCCAACAGCACTTCTTTATCTGGCTCGAATAAGTAATCTGCCTTTAGGGTACTATTGTTCTCATTGACTTGAATTTTAGGAACAGGTAAGAATGGTACTGCCTGAGGAATCTGAACTACTGCATTTTTGAACTGTGCATAAGCCACTTCTACAAGGTCATAAGTGCCTTGCTCAAAAGCATCCATTAATAATTGCGACACTTTTGATACATTATCGAAAGTTAGGTTATCGAATAACGCAATGTAATCTTTAATAATAGTTGTGTCTTTAGCATGGTTTTTCTTTACAAACTCAAATCCCTTCTTACCAATCGGTAAAATAGTTAGGTCTTCTTTTTGAACACCTGCCGCATAGTAAGCCTCCATTTTAGCTTTAGCAGCTTTGATGATATTGGTGTTAAATGCACCACATAAGCCCCTATTGGAAGTAATGATGACTAAGCAAACTTTCTTTACTTCTCTTTGTACTCCAAATGAAGAATCTACATCGCCTTCCAAATTAGACAGAATATTCACCAAGATTTCTTGTTGTTTATCTGCATAGGGGCGCATTTGTTGAATGGCTTGCTGTGCGCGGCGTAGTTTTGAAGCCGATACAAGCTTCATCGCTCTTGTAATCTGTTGCGTTTTGTTCACAGAAGCAATTCGTTCCCTAACTTCTTTTAATTTTCCAGACATACATCTTATGATTATTTCTAGGACGATTAGGGGTATTTCATATGCCTAATCGTCCTAGATAGTCCAAGTTTTATTTATGTTGCATGCTTAATTCAGCCGCCAAATCTTCCAATATTTTTGCGGAATCTCCTTGTACTTCTCCTTTCTTCGTTTTGAAAAA
>DAITMC010000448.1:0-1699 GCA_036835365.1 Saprospiraceae bacterium | reverse complement strand
CTGGTGCGAAGTCGCGTTTCCATCTCTTTAGCGTCATTTTCTAGGAAAAGTCCATTCAAATTTATATTATCTTCATATTGGGAAAATCCATTATTTAAAATATTGTTACTCAATGTCATGCGCAAGAAACCATTATTGTTTTTAAAACGTTTTCGCCAACCTATACCAATGGTGTTGGTGCGTTGTTGAATAACTGGCAATTGGTCTTGTATCGCTTTTTGCTCTGCATCTAAATCTTCTAAATCGTTGATAGTCAAGTCATCAATAGAGCCTATTCCAGTGATGTAAATTTCATTATAAGCATCTATTTTATGATTCACTTTATATTGATAATCCCAATAGTCGGGCAAAAAAGGTAATCCAATGACTTCAAATAATAACTGTAAATAGGAGCGTCTGGCAGAAACAATAAAAGTGGTTTTAGATTCCTCTTTTCCCTTTTTGAATAAGGGACCTTCAGTAGTAAGCGCAGCTTCGCTAGAGCTTACCCTAAAATTAGTTTGAAATTTTTGAGGATTGCCTTTGCGCTGGTCAAATTGTAATACGCCAGAAAGTACGTTATCATACTGTGCACCAAAAGCGCTAGCAGAAAGCGTAACCCCATCAAAAAAAGAAACGTTAAGCAAACCAACAGGACCGCCTGCACTACCTTGGGTAGCAAAGTGATTGATGTTTGGTATTTCGATGTCATCTAGGAAATAGACATTTTCATTAGGTGCGCCACCCCGAATGATAACGTCATTGCGAAACCCACCTACTGAACCAGAAACACCAGGTAGCGACTGCACAACCTTGGCAATATCATTGTTGCCACCAGGGTAAGCGACAATCTCTTCTTGGCTTAGTTTTTGAATAGAGAGTGGGGTAGTGTTGAGTTTTTCAAATGGATTAGGGGTAACCACAACATCGCCTAGCACATTTATACTTTCACTCAACTCAACAGTTAAATCTGGATTGCCGCCAGAGCGTATGACTACATTGTACCTCGTGCTAGGCGTGTAGCCTACAAACGAAATGATTATGTTGTATGTTTTCGGAGGGATGCCTTCTAAGCTAAAACGACCATCAATATCAGTAATAGTACCGATATTAGTGGTTTCTAGCAGGATAGTTGCCCCAATAAGTGGTTCTTGTGTTTTTGCATCCTTTACTGAACCAAGTAGTGTTCCTACGGTTTGAGACCATAGCATTTGCCCTGTCAACAGCAAGCTCAATAATAGAAAAGATAATTTTTGATGTAGCATAAATTTTTGTGCTTGATGATTTTGATAATAGCAACTTAACTAAGTAATTACAAAATTGTTGTAAAAAAGACAAAATTGTTAGTAATATTTAACTATGGATAATATTATTCAACTTATCAATGATTATAAGGTATTCACAGAACAGCTACATAGCGAAGATCCAGTACTTTTTGGGGAGTGGTTAAAACAAAAATATGCTCCTTCTACACATTATTTAACAAATGATAGTGAAGTGAACGAGGCTGGTTTGGATGTGATGGCAGCTTACTTACTGGGTGGATTGACGAGTTATGTGGAGGCTTGGGTTAAATTAACTTATCAGGATTTACCTATTCTTTCACTTGGCGATTTTGCAATTATAAAAGCAGTTCAATATCTTCTTCACCCACGTAAAAAAGACATTATGAATCAGACGATTATGGAACGAACAACTTGTATGGAATCTATAAAGCGAT
>DAITMC010000447.1:0-1716 GCA_036835365.1 Saprospiraceae bacterium | reverse complement strand
TTCAGCGCATCTCTGCGGATAAAGTTTCCACTTCTACTTATATCAATCCAATTGTGGCGATGGTATTAGGCTGGGCAGTACTAGGAGAAGTTATTACCCAACAATCCATTGTTGCTGCCTTAATTATGCTACTCGGTGTATTTTTTATCAACATTGATTTGTTAACCATACTAAAAAAGCGAAAAATTAGGGCATCAAGGATATAATGTAAATTCAAACAGGAGTCATTATAAAAACGACTCCTGTTTAAATTATTCCCTAAAACGTAGTTCCTTTAGGCTGATAAATATAACGGAAAGTATAATATCTAAAAATAGATTCATCTGTTGTGTCTGGATTAGCAGGGGCATCTTTGTAGTAGCTTAATATTTCAAATTTAGCATACTTGCCATCATGCGTTCGCACGACCAATACTTTTCCTGCAATTGGTGTAAGCAGATTAATCATAGGATTGTAGTTGTACCATCCTGTGCCACTGCCTGTCGGAACGGCGTGTGTGTTAGGAGCATCTTGGAGGAATAGCGCGGCATTAGGCACTTCTTTAATTTCCTCAAAAGTACCTGATACAATACTGATAGCGGCATCACCAGTACGTTGTGGCTCATCAGCAATACCAATAGCTGCACCTCCATTCACTAAAATAGTTGTCCCTCTAAAAGCAATATCCCAAGTGTTATCAGAAACAATATCTCCCTTTGCAAAACTAAATCTGACAAAAGAACCTCCAATAGGTTCTCCTCGACCACCTGTTTGTGGGGCATATAGGTTAGAGAAGGTCTTTACCTCTAGTGCCGGTGTAATATCATTTTCTTTATCATCAGAACAAGCTGAAAATACAGTAATGACAGCTATAAATAATATGAATTTCAATAAACTAAACTTAAACATATCTGAACTATTTAATTTAATAATTAAATTTATTTACTTTTTATGAACTTAAAAATTGTATTGAACCCTTCCAAAAATTTGTCTGCCCGGCAAATTTGGAATATTGTTAATGTCTTTGTAATTCAGCAGGTTAAGTGTGCCCATTTGCAGCGAAAAACCATGTTTGAATTCCTTGGTTGCCGATAGATTTAGTAAGCAGTAGCCTTTTACAAATAGATCATAATCATCTAAAATATTATTACTATTCGTATCAAAAACACCATATTTACTTCTATAAAAGAATCGAGCATTGATATTGGTATTATATTTTGATAAATTATAGTTTACTTTTAGGTTTATCATATGCCTAGAGCGATTGAACAAGCCAAAATAATCATTTGGAATCAATCTAAAAGAAGATAACGTATTGGGATTTCTAGCAAACAATGCTCCTTCTGCTAGCTGCTCTATGGTCGTTTTGTCTTTTGCTACTAGATATTGATAGCCAGCATGGAAAGTTAAATTCTTGTGAATGTAGTGGGTTGTATTTAGCTCTATGCCATAGGTAAAAATCTGATCGAGATTAAAATAAGAAAATACACTCTGCCCATTTGTTCTTTGTGCAATGGCTCTTGTGTCAATTAAATTTTGAATTTGATTATAAAAAAAGTTAGCATCAAATGACCATTTATCTTTTTGGTAAAAAGCGCCTATGTTAGTGTTGATAGAACTTTCAGGTTTTAGGGGCGCAGAAAAATCAAGGTTATTACTAAATAAAATCTGTCCTTGACTTTCTAATAAAGCTAATCTATTTGGTGCTACATTATACCCTGCCACAGTATAACCAAA
>DAITMC010000446.1:0-1734 GCA_036835365.1 Saprospiraceae bacterium | reverse complement strand
GTGAAATAGCCTACGAACTGGGCTTTGAGCACTCCCAATCATTTAGCAAACTATTTAAAATCAAAACAAATTTGACACCTTTGGAATTTAGAAGTTCATTTAACTGAAAAGAAAGCACTACGCCTAAAAAGGTATTGCCAAAAGCGAGAGCTGAACAGCTTCGATAAGATATTTGTGCAAGTTTTAACTTTCGTTCATCGATTGAACTTTTGTGCAAGAAATCCGCCACATCGCTATGCAGAGAACCGTTAGTGAGCATTATAAAGAGCCTCGAAACTACAACCACACTTTACCTCATTTTGAACACAAAAAACTCCATTTTGAACACAACGGACATCTTTAAACTTCTGACCTTTGCACTTCACAATTAAATATAAAATGATGAAGTACAAAATTTTAGGAAATACAGGCTTGAAGGTTTCAACTCTTTGCTTGGGTACAATGAATTATGGCGGAAAAGGATTCTTTGGCTATATGGGTAATCTTGACCAAAATGCAGTTGATGAGCAAATCAGAACTGTAACAGAAGCAGGAGTCAATTTTATTGACACCGCAAACATTTATTCTGAAGGTCTTTCAGAAGTAATGATAGGTCAAGCAATCAAAAACCTTTCTATCAACAGAGACGATTTGGTTTTGGCTACAAAAGTGAGAGGCACTATGGGGAAAAGTCAAAACGACTTGGGTCTTTCAAAAAAGCATATTATCCAACAAGTTGAAGGAAGTTTGAAAAGACTTGGAACAGATTACATTGACTTGTACCAAATTCATACAGCCGACCCATTGACACCCATTGAAGAAACCATCAAAACATTGGACGACTTGGTGCGAAGTGGTAAAATTAGGTATTTTGGTGCAAGCAATATTTCAGCTTGGCAACTAATGAAAGGTTTGGCGTATTCTCAATACAATCATTTAGATAAGTTTGCTTCTTTGCAAGCAAATTACTCATTAGATGTGAGAGATGCAGAACGTGAAATTGTACCTATGCTACAAGACCAAAAAGTAGGAATGATGGTTTGGAGTCCGTTGAGTGGTGGATTGCTTACGGGCAAATACAAACGAAACGGACAAAAGGAAGAGGGCAGACTAAATAACTTTCCATTCCCTCCACTTCACGAAGAAAGAGCTTATAATGTTTTAGATGTGTTATCACCAATGGCAGAGAAAAAACAAGTTTCCATTTCTCAATTAGCTTTGGCTTGGTTGTTACATCAGCCAGTAGTAAGCAGCATTATTATAGGTGCAACCAAAATCCATCAACTTCAAGACAACTTAAAATCTGTTGAAGTTGTATTTACAACTGACGAGTTAAACCAACTTCACGAAGCGAGCAAATTGACAGCAGAATATCCGGGAAATGTTTTGGAACTGATGACAATGGATAGAAGTTCAGGCATTGATTTTCAAAATCTTTAAATTTACAAGCCTATAAAGTATAAAGCAGACAATAACTAACAATTACTGTCTGCTCCTATCAAAATATGAAGAATACAACATCCAATATCAAAAAAATAAGTTCAATAGTAGCATTGCATTCTTTTTTAGGTTTGCAAAGTCCATCAAATACGTTGATTACCGTAATTGATCATTCTCACTTGACGTATAAACACCCCTATGAAAATCAAAAACTATATATGGATTTATACAATATTACGGTTAAACGAAATTTTAAAGATCAAATAAAATACGGTAGAAATAGCTATGATTATGATAAAGGAAGTATGTCATTTG
>DAITMC010000445.1:0-1738 GCA_036835365.1 Saprospiraceae bacterium | reverse complement strand
CCACGCCAATATTGACTTCTTTATTGAATCGAATATGGTTTTCCATCCAAGAGGAATTAATAGATGGATGCTTTCTTAACGAAACCGCAGCTGCTTTAACAACTAAGTCATTGAAAGATAACTTCACTGGTGCCACTTCATTCAACTGCTTACGCAATTGGATAGCTTTTTCCATGTCAATTTCTATGGTCAAATAAAAATGTGGTGCAGTGAATTTACTTTCCCCCAATCGGCGAGCAATTACCTTTCTCATTTGTGTTACAGGGACATCCTCGTAGCTGTTGCTGCTTCCTGAGAACAGGAATGGTGTAATAGCTGGTGCAACTGAGGTTTCCTTTACTTCTGGAGTAGGCGCAACTACTTGTGCTGGCTCAGGCTTACCCACAACAGGCTTTTGCAGAACACTAGGTGTAGGCTTACTGCTTATTAGTGCTTCCACATCTTTTTTAATGATTCTACCTTGGTCGCCCGAGCCTTTTACACTACTCAAATCAATACCAATTTCTTTGGCAATACTTTTAGCCAAAGGCGATGCCTTGATACGCATTGCTTCTGAAGCGCTATTGTCATCCGATACCTTAGTTGCTGACGGTGCAGGTGCAGTCAACTCACTGCTCACGTTAGCACTTGATGCTTTGGGCTTACCGTTAAGTGCAGTTTGCCAATCCTCCCCTTCCTCTCCAATGACAGCGATTACGTCGTCAATCGCAACTGAACCCTCTTTTACTGCGATATGCAACAGCACACCATCCATCGGGCTATCAAAATCCATGGTAGCCTTGTCTGTTTCAATTTCTGCCAACAGTTCACCTGATTCTATGGTATCTCCCTCTTTTTTGTGCCATGCCACAATATTTCCCTCTACCATAGTATCACTCATCCGGGGCATAGTAATTACTTCAGCCATAATTTTCGTTTTTTATAATTTTTCATTAGTATTCTTTGCCATTAATCTTTACATCAGAATGCAAAAATGCAATATTTATTTTTTAAATGAAAAAAGTTTGAGTTGTGTTTAGCAACGTGGAATAAAAAAGAGTTTTGAGCAAAAAACGTAAAGTCGGAAATTCATAAAACTATACGATTATATTTACTCCTAATAATTTTTACTAATTAACCAACAGGAATAAAAATGAGGATATCACCTCGTATTGTCGGCATTGCCACTACCAATTTGAATATGCCGCAGAATGAACGTACCGCATAATTCATTCGTCAAATCTGTATCCTTTGCCCTACCCTACTAAAAAGTTTATGCAAAAAATGCGAGGCTATTCTATAACTTTGTTGCTTAAAGCGGTTTATAATCTATGAATTTTTCATCAAAATTAGTTCAAGAAGCAGTGCAGGCTTTCTCTAGCTTGCCTGGAATTGGAAAGAAAACGGCACTTCGTTTGGTACTACATTTGCTCAATCAAGATCGTACCTTTACAGAACAATTTACAGATGCTATCAAAAATATGCGCCTTGGCGTACAACATTGCCAAATTTGCCACAATATATCCGACCATAAAGTTTGCTCCATTTGTAGTGATTTGCGCAGAGAACGTGCTGTCATCTGCGTTGTGGAATCCATAAGAGATATTATTGCTATTGAGGAAACTGGACAATACAGAGGGCTTTATCATGTACTTGGCGGTGTTATTTCACCCATTGAGGGCATAGGACCAAACGAGCTGAATATTGATACTTTAGTAGAGCGAGCGCAATCAGAAGAGGTGAAAGAAATTATTATGGC
>DAITMC010000444.1:0-1741 GCA_036835365.1 Saprospiraceae bacterium | reverse complement strand
TTTCGTTATTCAAAGAATTTGAAGAAAATCGAATTGTAGTATCTCAGCTTTTAGGCACAGGTATTCATGCGGATAGCTTGTTGGCTAGACAAGGCTACACAGATGGATATGGGAGGATACAACAAGACGTGTTAATTGCTTCATTTATAGCCTCTTATACAGGAAAAAGCCCTGAAGAGGCAAAAGTGCAGGACGATTATGTAGGGAATGTGCTTTTTAAGCAGTTACCATTCCCCAATTGGCGATTGACTTACAGCGGACTTTCTAAAATTCCGATGTTTAAAGATATTTTCAGAAGCGTCAACATTTCGCATGGCTATCAATCTTCTTTGCAAATTAACACCTTCCAAACAGATTTGGATTTCCTGCAAAGCAATGGTGGGCTCAATCCATTAACACAAGATTTTTATTCGCAACTAGAAATCCCCGAAGTCGTCATTCAAGAAGCCTTTGCGCCACTATTAGGCGTGGATATGCGTTTTCAAAATAATTTATCTATCAACTTGAATTTTGCTAAATCAAGAACTTTAGCCATGAGCTTCGTAAGTAATCAGCTTGCAGAAACTCAATCTCAGCAATACACAGTCGGCGCAGGGTGGAAAATACAGAATGTGCAAATTGGTTTCCTGAAAAAAATGGTAGGCAATACAGCCGATACAGGTGGTCGAAATAGAGATGCTACTCCTAATAACCCGCTTCGACAAGGCGGACGAAGGGGCGGTGGTGGAGCTAATGTAAATGATTTAGATATTAACATAGATTTTGCTTGGCGCGATAATGTTACTTTCAATCACATTCTCGACCAAAATATTACTGACCCCACCAGAGGAACAAGGCAAATTAATTTTTCGCCTTCCATCCAATACCAGTTGATAAATCAGCTAGCGTTACGACTATTTTTTGATTATAATAGAACCGTACCTAAAATTTCTTCTTCCTTCCCGATTACCAATCACTCAGGAGGAATTGTTATACGATTTACGTTGAACTAACTTCAACATGTAATTATCGTGAATGAGTCTAAGTAGCTGCAAGTAATTGATTACTAGATTTATTTATTTTGTAAAAGTAGATTAAACGCGCTGTTACCAGGTTTTTTCAAAAACTTTAACAAAAGTTTTTGAAAAAAAATTTATAATTGAAAAATATTGGTATATATTTGCTGTCAATAGTGCAAAAAAGATGTCTATCTTAGCATCACACATCTCTAAAAGTCTCGCTGTCGTGGAAATACAATTTCAGTATTTCAAAATCGTACAATTTTAAATTGCTGTAAAGAAAAAGAAAACTTGTTAATGAAATTTACTATGAAGTTAATTCAATAGTAGGAAATCATTTAGCTTTAAGTCCCTTCGTATCCGCCTTCTATATTATTGCCATAGTAGGTGTAGCGATTTTCAATATTAAAGTCTCGCTGTCATAAGGTGCATTGGAAACGGAATGAATGCCTTGGGAGATACCTATGCCCAATGGTGTCAAATATTAAAGTTTTTAATTCATTTTAAATCTGGTTTTTATCTTATGAAACAAGCGAATTTTACTAAAACATCGTCTATTGCAAGCAACAAGTTTTTGTTGGCACTAGCGATACTTTGTAGCGGTTTGACGCTGCAAGCACAGTCCTTCTTTTGTGGGGCTACTTTTTTTGACAATGGTGGTGCTTCACTACCTTACGATGACGCTAAAACGGTAACTCAGACAGTTTGTCCTAACGACGAGGCTGCTCAGTATGTACGATTAG
>DAITMC010000443.1:0-1764 GCA_036835365.1 Saprospiraceae bacterium | reverse complement strand
TTTTCTCAAAATTACGGAAAGCTGCTCTGGCAGGATAGTAAGCCACATCAAGTGGACTTTTGTCTAATTTTGGGAACTCCTGTGCTTGCACTTGTAGGCAAACGCCGATAGTTAAGATAACCGCTAACAGAGATGTTTTAAATGATTTCATCACAAAATATGTTTTAAAAAAAATGATGTAATGACATTAAAAGGGCTTTTTTGTTAAAATTGTTGTGTGTAATAGGCATAATATCTGCTGGCGGACATTCTAAGACTTAGCATATGCCTTCCTTTTTTCCCTTAATTTCGCTACAATTTGCGTTCTTTGCGAAAAAAAGGAGCATGACAAAAGTTGCCACTTTCACGTTCAATCCCTTCCAAGAGAATACTTATCTTGTTTATGACCAAACAAAAGAATGCGCTATTATTGATCCTGGCTGTTATAATGAAAGAGAGAAAGAAATACTAAGGAACTTTATTGAGCAAAATCAGCTCCATCCTGTGCGCTTAATTAATACACATTGTCATATTGACCATGTATTTGGCAACGCTTTTGTTGCAGACACTTATAAATTAGGTTTGGAAATACACGAAGGCGAACAAATTGTCCTCGATACTGTGGCGCAGGTAGCAGCAATGTATGGTATTCCATACCGCGAACCCTCGCCTGCACCTGTACGATACATTGCCGTAGGGGAAAGTATCACTTTTGGCGAAACGACGCTCACTACCCTATTCACACCTGGACACTCCCCCGCAAGTATTTCTTTTTATTGCAAAACTGCAAATTTTGTTATCGCGGGAGATGTTCTATTTCAGAATAGTATTGGGCGCTATGATTTGCCTGGTGGCAATTTTGATACTTTAATGCAAAGCATTATTCATCAATTATTAACGCTTGATGACCAAACAGTTGTCTATTCTGGACATGGACCAAGTACCGCTATCGGAACTGAAAAAAAATTTAATCCGTTCTTACAATTCAACTCATAAACACATGCGCTTCAAGGGCACAGAATTGATACTTGTCATGTTCTCCTTTGCTGTTATTTACATCATCTGGGGAACCACTTTTCTTGGCGTTCGTCTCGCTATTAATTCCATTCCCCCCATCTTGATGGCGGGTTTACGTTATGGTTCGGCAGGCTTATTGTTACTTCTTCTCACATTAAGTGTTCACAAAAACTTGATGCCTAGCTGGATACAGATTAAAAATGCAGTTTTTGTTGGCACGCTATTTGTAGGCTTTGGTACAGGTGGCGTTGCTTGGGCATTGCAATATGTGAACACAGGTACAACGGCGATGATTATTGCGGGGCAGCCACTGATAACCCTATTGATGATGTGGGCGATTCTGAAGCGCCAACCAGTGCTGAGTAGTTATTTAGGCATTGCATTAGGTTTATTGGGGATGATACTATTGGTGTTTCAAGAACAAATTACAGAGCAAAAAAGTAGTGTGATAGGTGTAATCGTAATGCTATTTAGTATGGTAAGCTGGGGCTATGGTTCAGTGATTACTTCCAAACTAGAAATGCCTAAAGGTCAATCATTGAGTACTGCCATACAAATGCTGGGCGGCGGTGGTACGCTGCTGTTGGTGAGCTTTTTAGTGGGCGATTATAAAGGGTTTCAAATCAATAATATCACAGCACAATCTGCTTGGGCATTTGCCTATTTAGTTATTTTTGGTTCCATTATCGGGTTTTCTAGTTTTAACTATTTACTTCAGCGCATCTCTGCGGATAAAGTTTCCACTTCTACTTATATCAATCCAATTGT
>DAITMC010000442.1:0-1768 GCA_036835365.1 Saprospiraceae bacterium | reverse complement strand
GGATTTGAAAAAATGCTAACCTATCGAGATTACAAAGTGCTAGACCAAAATGGCAATACCATTATATATGGTGCATCTACTTGGTTACTCATGGATACCCAACAACGGAAAATGACTAGAATCCCTGATTTCATCCTTGATATGAGCCAAGCTATTCCTTCTAAAGAGCAGTGCCTACCACGAAGTGAATTTAACGCTAACTATACTTATCATCCAGATAAAATGAGGACTTACAAAGTGGGTTGGTTTGATTTGGACTTTAATGGTCATGCTAATAATGTGCCTTTCATCAAATGGATGATTGAGCCCATTGGAGAACAATTGAAGTATTTGCAAATCAGAAGTTTAAACGTACAGTATAAACAAGAATGTCTTTTAGAGGAAGATGTTTATGCTTATGTCGAATCCAAACCTGATTATCAATTTTCCCATTTACTTTGTAATAAAGCGGAAAAAATACTTGCTCAAGCGGAAACAAAGTGGTGTTCTATTTGATATTAATCAATAGATTAGCTGCATCAACTACAAAACCTTTCGTCAGCACAGCATTGTTTAACATAAAAAATAAATTGTCGGAATGAGAATAGAGGATGAAATTAAGCAAGAAAAGTTCAAAAGTGAATACCATAAACTAAACGTTAATTTGTTGTACACAGTGGCATGGATTAATCAGAATGCCAATGATACCTTAAAGCCCTACAATATATCTTGGCAACAGTTCAACATTCTGCGTATTTTAAAGGGCAGGCATCCAGAGCCAGCTACGATCAAACTGCTTTCTGAGCGCATGATTGATAAAATGTCTAATGCCTCAAGATTAGTAGAAAAGTTACGCCAAAAGGGATATGTCGAACGCATAGAATGCGAACTAGATAGGCGACAAGTTGATATTACATTGACAGCACTTGGCTTGGAAAATATTGAAAAAGCCTCTACCGAGATGGAACAAGCAATGAACCAACAATTTAAACATGTAACTAATGCCGAGGCAATAGCAATGAATGAGATACTAGACCGCATTAGAGACAGTTACTAATGTAAATCTTGTATCAAAAAGTAGTGTTTACATATTAGGCACACAAACTTTAAGTTTTAAGGCTTGTTTAAATGTGCATTTAATCATTCTTCTAGTTTTAAACAATGACAATCACAAAAAATTTCTTTGTGTTGATTGCTGCCTTCTATTTGGTAGCAACAATTAGTACAGCTTTCAGGACAGTAGCGGTTCAAAGCTATCGTGCTGACCTTGAAAAAAGTAAGGTTTACTGGAACGCCTACAAAGTAGGTGGTCAACATAAAGGTTATGTTCAGTTAAAGACTGGTAATTTGGAATTTACAGATGGTCTATTGACTGGTGGTTATTTTGAGATGGACATGACCAACATTGAATGTACGGACTTGAAAGGCGCATCGAAGGATAGATTAATAGGATATTTGAAGTCCACAGATTTTTTTGGCGTAGAAAAATACCCGACAGCTAAGTTTAAAATTACTGCTGTTGTACCTCAAAGTGTTGGGAAGTATAAGGTTGATGGTGATATGGCGATTAAGGAATCTACGAAGAAAATTAGCTTCGTAGCTAATATTACTAAGGAGCAGGATTTGATTAAAGCTACTGCCAATATTCAACTTGACCGTACTGACTATAATGTTCACTATGGTTCATCTAGTTTTTTGGGTAGCTTAGGCGATAAAGCCATCTATAATAATTTCGACCTTACAGTTGACCTGATAGCAAGAAAAACAGAATAAAGGAGTGTGCTTGTCT
>DAITMC010000441.1:0-1779 GCA_036835365.1 Saprospiraceae bacterium | reverse complement strand
AGACTTGCAGTACGATGCCAGTGGGGTGCAGTTGAGTAGGACGGTTTATACGGGCGGTCATGTTACTTACCGACAAGACTATGTAGCTGGCGTAGAATACCGCACCGTAGGCGGAGTGCGTAAACTAGAATCCATAGCGCACGCCGAAGGACGACGTTACAACACCAACGTGAACACTGCCAGCACCACCGAAGCTTTGCGCATAGAGTACGCCATCCGCGACCACCTAGGCAACACTAGAATAACTTTCACCGACAAAAATAATAATGGTGTAGTGGACGTTACTAATACATCAAGCAATGAAATCCTTTCAGAAAACCACTACTATGCCTTTGGAATGACCTTTGGGGGTAATGTATGGATGAACGATGCCACAGACATAGACCACCGCTACCAATACAACGGCAAGGAACTCAACAACGACCATGGCTTAGGCTGGTACAATTATGGGGCGAGGTTTTATGATGCGGTGCTGGGGCGGTTTACGGGAGTGGATCCGCTGGCGAGTGAGATGCCTAAATGGTCGCCGTTTTCATATACTTTTGATAATCCTGTTCGGTTTATTGATCCTGATGGGAGAGAACCTATTCCTCCAGATGAATTTGTACAATTAGAAGATGGTACATATGAAAGAATTGGCTCTATTGGAGGTAATGAATTTGACATTATCTATCAAGGAGAAATTCAAGATGATGGAGCGGTGATAATTCATCCAAATGATACAAGGGTTGTCGAAATTGAGACAAGCTATACTTCAGGTCCCGGTAATAACTACCCTTCTGCTCAAAAAGATAATCCAACTTCAGGTTTCCGAGAAGTACACAATAGACCTCCAACTGAATTTTGGGCGATAACTAGTTTATTTACAGGTGGAAGCAACAACGCAGCCCTTGCAATAACAAATAAGAATAATAATAATGCAATAGGAAATTTTGTTACCTATGTATTTAAATTGTTTGGAAAAACTCATAAAGTTGGGAAGGCAGATAGTGGTAGAGTTACTCAATCAACAGGACTTCCTACTCGTATTCATCAACAGAGGAGGGAACTTGTCAAAAAACATGGAGAGCAAAATGTTTCTGTACATATTTCTAGGCTAGGTAAAACGACTACAAAAGAAGCTAAAAGAGTAGAAAAAAGAATCTTGAAAAAGATGTTTGAACGTACAGGAAAAATCCCAGAAGGTAATAAAAAGAGTTTTAAACCAGAAGAATAAATATTATGAAAATCTATGTGAGTGCGGTAAATTATAGTATCCCGTTTGCACCTCAAGATCCTTTGGATATTCGTGCAAAATTAGCCGAAGCCATTAGGCATACGACTCAGCCATCAAGTGATTATTTAAATAAGTTTGGAAATGCTGATTTAGACATAATAGCAGTATTAGATCGAAATACAAAAGAGTTAGAAGTAAAAGGACCTACCTTCGATTCTAAGTTAGTTGACTTTGGCATATGGCTTCCTTACAAGAAAATGAAAGGTGATCAAAATTATAGACTTTCATATTTTAACCATTTTTGTGAAGGTATTTTTATAATCTTAAATAGATATAATTTCGATACACAAGAAACTAAGATTGCTATTGATAATTTACAGAAAGAATTATTTGACACATAAGTTGTCTAAGTGATTATTTTACATCCCCAACGGGTAAGCTCTACGATCTTGTCCTCCATGCGCTCTTTTTTTGAATAAGTAGTAACAACTAGAATCTATTGCCCATGCCGAAGGACGAGCAATACCAAAGCCAGATGACACGTTCCAGTACGAATATATCCT
>DAITMC010000440.1:0-1793 GCA_036835365.1 Saprospiraceae bacterium | reverse complement strand
TCTAATCACGACCATCACAATCCTAGCGAACAAGTTCTATATATCCTACATTCAGCAGGTTAAATGTGAAATCAGGTATTTTTAATAAAGCGCATTCAAAATAGCCAAATGCCCCAGATAGACGTACAAGACATAGACCACCTAGGTATAATTGCTGGAATAGCAGATGAAATCGGGATAGTAGAAATCATAGATCGGGAGCTAGGAAGCCATCCGCAAGAGAAAGTGAGTGCAGGTCAAGTGGTAAAAGCCATGATTATAAACTGCATGGGATTCTTGACGGCTCCATTATATTTATTCAGTGACTTTTTTATAGGAAAAGCGACAGAACATCTAATCGGCGCAGGAATAAAAGCAGAACATCTAAACGAAAGCCGACTGGGAAGAGTGATGGATCAAATATATGAATATGGCATCACCTTAATATTTGTAAAGATAGCCACAGAGATGTGTAAACGATTTGGTGTAAGCGTCAAGAATACCCATCTTGACGGCACCAGTATGTCAGTGCATGGAAAGTATGAAACAACGGAAGTAGGAGAGGAGAATTTAGCCGAAGAAGACTCAGGAGAGCCAGTAGTGCTCACAATTACGCAAGGATACTCACGAGACCATCGCCCAGACTTAAAGCAATTTACATGGCATTTGCTGACCAGTGAAGAAGAAGGAATCCCCATATTTATGAATGTTGCAGATGGGAACAAAACAGACCAGAGTGCTTTCCCAGAGGTAATTAAAGCATTTCAATCAGAATGGGAAGGGGAGAAACCAGACTTGTATGTGATGGATGCAGCCTTCTATAGTGAAGCAAATCTGAGGGAATTTGGTAACAGCATCGATTGGATTAGCCGAGTACCAGCAACGATAAAAGCCGCACAGGAATTAATCCAAACTTTATTGCCCGAACAATTCAGTGAACAGAAAGACCACAAAGGTTATCGTTTTTGCGTAGTCTGTAGTACTTACGCAGGGATCAAACAGCAATGGATTGTAGTCGAAAGCCAACAACGTAAGGAAGCCGACCTCAAAACTTTATCAAAGCAGATAGAGAAAGCCTTGAAAGAGAAAGAGAAAAGCCTAAAAAGCTTAATGAATAGAAGTTTTGCCTGTGAAGCTGATGCCCTCAGTGCTATGACGGATTTTGAAAAAACGCTGAATTACCACAGTCTTTATGCACCTAAAATCCTGGCTCAACCACATTATTCGCAGAGAGGTCGCCCCAATACGGAAGCAACTCATTATTCTTTTCACGTTCTTGCCACTTTAGTCGAGAACCCTGTAATTATTGCTGCTCATCGTCAACAAGTTGGGCGCTTTATTGTTGCCACCAATTCTCTGGATTCTGAAAAATGGACTGAAAGCGAAATCTTACGGGAATATAAAGGTCAGCAACCTACGGAACGGGGATTTCGTTTTCTCAAAGACCCTTTATTCTTTGCTTCCAGTGTTTTTCTTAAAAATACGAAACGGATCATGGCTTTGGCGATGATCATGACTCTTGCTCTCATGGTCTATAGTTTGGGGCAAAGACAACTCAGACTTGCCTTAGAAAAGGCAAATGCTACTCTTCCCGACCAAAAGGGTAAGCCGACTTCTCGCCCTACTTTACGCTGGATACTTCAGTGCTTTCTCTCTGTTCATTTGGTCTTTCTTGACCATCTTAAGTATCAGATTAAGCTTACAGACAGACAAAATCTAATTTTGCAGTTTCTAGGAGCCTCTTCTCGTAAATATTATTTTTTGTCCTAAATAACCTGCTGAATGTAGGTTTCAAACGTCAATTAGAAGATAAA
>DAITMC010000439.1:0-1800 GCA_036835365.1 Saprospiraceae bacterium | reverse complement strand
CTTTGGCGTTTTTCTATGTGGCTTGGAATCCGTCAGAAACGGCTTTGTTTCGATTTTTGATGATAGCCCTCATCATTGGTGGTATTGTAAGGGCAGCCGCACTGATAAACTACCCACCAACGCCATTTATGATTTTCGGAATCCTAATTGAATTGATTCCAACCGCTTTGATGCTTTGGTTTCACACAAAAATATTAAAGGCAGGTTCACTTTAAAAATAATATCCATAATGAAACAATCCAATCAAAAAGTATTGATAACAGGCGGAAGTTCAGGCATTGGTCTTGCTTTAGCTAAAAAATTTTTAGATAACGACAATACCGTTATCATCACCGGAAGAAATCTCGCCAAACTTGAAAAAGTAAAGGCAGAGAACCCAAAAATCCACTTTTTCCAAAGCGATGTAACAGATGATTCAGAAGTCAGAATGTTGGCAGATGATATTCAAGAAAAATTTGGTGGACTAGACGTTCTTATCAATAATGCAGGTATTATGATTTTGGTTGATGCAGGCAACGAAGGTAACGACTTGCAAAAACAAATGCAGGAAATAGAAATCAACTACAATTCGCCTATTCGCGTATTGCATTATTTTCTTCCATTGCTCAAGAAAAGTAAAAATGCGGTGTTGGTAAATGTGTCTTCTGGTTTGGCGTATGTGCCCTTTGCACAAGCTCCTGTGTATTCGGGTACAAAATCGGCTTTGCATTTTTGGACATTAGGCATTCGTCCACAACTGAAACCTCACGGAATAAAAGTGATTGAACTATTACCACCTGTGGTAAAAACAGACATTTTTGATGGTGCTGAAGTAAGCGAAGCAGATTTAAAACCCATACTTCCACAACAATTAGCCGATTTTTTCTGGAAAGACTATATAAAAGGGAAAGAAGAAATTACACCCGGAATGTCTAAACAACTGAAATTAATGAGCAGATTAGCACCAAAGTTTATATTCAATCAATTGAATAAACAGCCTATTCCCTCTTCAAAATAACAAGTGCTACATTATGAATTTAACAAAAGGAACGCCCAAAATTATTTATTGGATAGTTGGACTTACTGCATTGACGATTCTAAGGGCACAGACAATATTTTTCTTTCCATTACTCGAAATGAATGGTGGAGATAACCCTAATGCTTGGTTTGCACCGTGGGTAAGTGACACAATTCTGGGTTTATTAGTGCCAGTCGTTATTTATTTTTTATTAAAAGGAAAAGGTGTAAAAACTTGGGCAATGCTAATTATGTACAGTGCTATTGGTGCTTTTGATTATGCCAATGGCTTGGCAGCCCAGTGGCACTATCCTATGACAGAGGAGACAGCAAGTGGTGCCTTGGTCTTTGGTTCGCTTTCCTTCACGCTGACTATTCAAACAATTGCAGTCATTTTACTTTTTAGGAAGGATGTCATAAATCATTTTCATAAATCAATTTAAACTTCTATGGACAATTTCACCATCATCAATTTACAAGCAATCACAGGTTCGGTTGCACTTTATTTGGGTTTTAAGTATTGGATTCAACCCAAAATATCTAAACTTTCTATTCACGAAGCACTATTACCCTTTGTGTTCTTAAACATCTTTCGGTATTTGGGCTTAAACTTTATGGCAAAAGAGCAATTCTATGACGGCTTTCCCGCCGAGTTTTTAGCACAAGTAGGAATTTGGGATTTTGCAACGGCAGTTTTGGCAATCATTACGTCAGTTGCATTAAAAAGCAAATGGAAATTTGCCATTCCATTGGTTTGGATTTTCAACCTAGTTGGATTTGCCGATTTGATAACTGCCTTTCCTC
>DAITMC010000438.1:0-1820 GCA_036835365.1 Saprospiraceae bacterium | reverse complement strand
TTTTGGGGGTTCACTTTCGGAAACTCATGCCGAAAAAATTTGTAAAATCATGGATCTAGCCATGAAGGTAGGCGCACCAGTTATTGGTCTGAATGATTCAGGCGGAGCAAGAATACAGGAGGGCGTAGTTTCGCTAGGAGGTTATGCAGATATTTTCTATCGCAATGTGATGGCTTCAGGGGTAATTCCTCAAATTTCGGCTATCATGGGACCTTGTGCTGGCGGGGCGGTTTATTCTCCCGCCATGACTGATTTTATCCTGATGGTGGAAAAAACGTCCTACATGTTTGTAACTGGACCCAACGTCGTTAAAACAGTAACTAACGAAACAGTAACTTCAGAAGAATTGGGCGGTGCATTCACGCATGCGACCAAGTCAGGCGTTACGCATTTTACGGCTGCCAATGATTTGGATTGCATTAAAAAAGTCAAGCAGTTATTAAGTTATTTACCTCAAAATTGTGAAGAAACTGCCCCTAAATTGCCTTACGTTTTGGGAAATGAAATCAGAGAGGCTTTAGCGCATATCATTCCCGAAAGCGCCAATCAACCTTATGATATGCGTGCCATCATTGGCGGTATCGTAGATGAAGACTCATTTTTTGAAGTGCATAAGGATTATGCAGAAAACATTGTCGTTGGTTTTGCTCGATTAGCAGGTAGAAGTATTGGTATTGTAGCAAATCAACCTATCAATCTGGCTGGTGTATTAGATGTGGATAGTTCTAAAAAGGGCGCACGATTCACTCGCTTTTGCGATTGTTTTAATATTCCTTTGCTCGTTTTGGTGGATGTTCCTGGCTTTTTGCCTGGCACTGACCAAGAATGGAATGGAATCATTATGAATGGGGCAAAGTTACTTTATGCCTTGAGCGAGGCAACTGTGCCTAAAGTAACGGTAATTACAAGAAAAGCCTACGGTGGTGCCTATGATGTGATGAACTCCAAACATATTGGTGCGGATATGAATTTTGCTTTTCCGAATGCTGAAATTGCCGTGATGGGCGCAAAAGGGGCGAGTGAAATTATTTTTAAGAAGGAGATTATGGCGGCAGAAAATCCTTCTGCAAAGTTAGCAGAAAAAGAAGCGGAATATGCTGAAAAGTTTGCTAATCCTTATCTGGCAGCACAACGTGGCTTTATTGACGAAGTCATTGAACCAAAATACACCCGACGCAAACTCATCAAGGCATTTGCTGCCTTGGAAAGCAAAGTGCAGCATTTACCCAAGAAAAAACATGGCAATATTCCACTTTGATGTGGGTAGGAGGTATTTTGATTTTAGCTTAAATAGCACAAAGTCTTATGAAGTATGGTTTACCTTATCTGACTTTAGGTGCAGGTAAGGTAAAACCATAGCAAGGCAATAAGTTAATTAAAGCCTAATTTTTTTAATCCCTCATGGCTAATTTTTACAGATTCGATGGGTTGCATGCCATCAAAAGTTTGATCTTGCTCGACGATGTAGTGCTGCATTCCTGACAACGCTTTGTGTTCTAGTATTCTTTTAAAATCAATACTACCTGTTCCGACTGGAGCAAATCTACCTTGTTCATCCATATCTTTTACATGCCAAACCTTAAAACGGTTAGGATACTTCTCAAAATAAGCTACAGGATCAGCACCTGCTTTCACTGCCCAGTACAAGTCTATTTGAAAATTAACATACTCGGCATCTAAATTTTCGAGCATATATTCGATAGGTACTATCCCATCACTGTTTTGCTTAAACTCAAAATCGTGATTATGATAAAGAAAAGTGAGACCTGCCGCTTTACACTTTTGCCCAATAATGTTAAGTACGCTAACAAGCGAATCCA
>DAITMC010000437.1:0-1823 GCA_036835365.1 Saprospiraceae bacterium | reverse complement strand
AGCGCCATCCATTCTGTTCGTGATTTTTTGGTATCTTTCATCCCGCCAACCTACAACACAATCTCAACCCAGGATAGATGCGGTTGCACGGGGGGATACTTTCACTGGACTGCGCAGGGGGGAGCCTCAGACTCAGACCACTCTGCAACGCCTCGGACACTTGCGCTGATGCAATAGCAATATATGCAAAAACTTCTGTTCTATGCAGGCATCCTTGAAGGGCATCGGCGGATGGCGCGCAAGCCCTGTGCCGGGCTGGGGATGGTGCTTACTGCGAACGTTTTGCAGCTACCCGAGGGTGGCGATTTAGCTTCGCTGATTTTCAATTCGAAGTACTTCACTGTCAACCAAGCAGAAACTTTGATAGACGTACAACCCCGATGGGCTCACGAATTCCTTTAAAAAGCAATCATTCATGAGTAAAGCTTGATTGAACCACTGAACCGCCACTTTTAGCTTTGCTGCTACTTCGTGGTGGGTAGATGCTGTTATATGCTGTGCTTTTATTCATCTTTCATCATTGTTGCTATCATCCTGTATGCTGATTCGCAGGCACCGTGAACCATTGCTTGATTTTTTATTGATAATGCTTCTCCTGCAAAATAAACTTTATTTAGCAATGGTTCATTTATTGTCGCCACAATTTCTTCTTGTTTTCCTTCAAAAGAATACGAATATGCTCCTTGTATGAATGGCTCTTTTGACCAATTTTGAATAATGTGATGAACATAATTAGCTGTTGCCTTTCCGTCAAAAATTTCATCTAGTTCAGCCATAAATTTGTCTATAATCTCTTGCTCCGAGTTCAATTGCGTATAGGCTTTGGCTTTATCGTTGATAGCAAAAAGTCCTAAAATGTGCTTGTTGGAATCTTTTCTAAAAGCGGCATCATAAACAAATTTTTCTTCTTCATTGAGGGCTTGCAAAATATTGCCAAAAACCAATATGTCAGGGTAAAACTTTTCTTTAAACTCTATAAATATTTTAATGCCGTCTCCCATAAATATCTTGTTGATTGCTTCTTTTTTGTCGGTCGGTAATGAAGGTTGAAAGACGATTTGCTCATTTTGCAGCGTTTTAATCGGAGTGGTTATAAGCACTTTGTCTGCTTCATAAGTTTCATTGTTGCCTGTTGATAAGAGCACTTTGTCTCCTTGATAATTGATTTCTGTGGTAGGTCTATTTAAAACTATTTTGTCCGCAATTTCCGGTACGATAAACTGATCAAAAAAGTCAAACCATGTGGAATTTTTGAATTTCCATTCACTATAAAAACTGCTGATGTAATTATGTGATTTCAGCTTTCCGTTTTTCCAAGATTTGATGGTTTGCGGATTGTAAACAATAATATCTACGTTGGCATCTGAATCAGGATTACTGAGTATATCTGCCAATATTTTGGGGTCTGTGTGTATCCATTCCGCACCGATATCTATTGGAAAGTCTGCGAAATTGGTAGCCTTTTTTAGTCGTCCACCATAAACTGGTGCCGCTTCTAATATTTCAAAATCCACCCCATATCTTTTGAGTAAATAGCCTGCTGCTAATCCAGCCGCTCCTGCTCCAACAATAATTACTTTACCTGAAAAATTAGTTTGGAACTTTGGAAATATAGAGGCGTCTTTACTACAAGATTCGAACAATACACTGCTCAAAAAAGGAAGACCAATTCCCATTAACAAGTTTTTTTCTATAAAATCTGTTCTTGTCATTCCTTATTTTTTTGAGTTGAACTTTAAAATTAGACCCGAAGAAATTGCAAAAAAGCCTGCATTTGCATTTTGAGTGCTTAACTTTCTACCATAGGTCGTTTTGAAATAGAA
>DAITMC010000436.1:0-1855 GCA_036835365.1 Saprospiraceae bacterium | reverse complement strand
GGTTTATTATTCCAATTCGCGACGCTGATGCAATTCAAGCAAAGCTAGAGTGGTGTTATCACCATCCTGAAGAGTTAAGTGAAATGGGGAGAGCTGCTCGGAAAAAAGCGGAAGATTCGACCTGGTTCGCCTATCGTCAAAAGTTGGCCGGTAAGGTGAAGACATTGCTCTCTGAATGCTCATGACGCAGAAAAAGATAGCTAAAGACCATAACTCCAGAAAAATTATTCACTTTTGGGTGCCAAACCTTTTTGACTTCAAGGGAGGTATTCAGGTCTATTTAAGGGATGTATTGTTTGGCTTCAAACAAATAATGCATCAAGACTTTTCTATTGAGGAAAAGTTTGATGTGGTGGTTCTCAATAAGCTTGACCACCAAGAAAATAATGGACATTTGGAATTTGAAAATTTTCTGTTTGTCTTTAACGACAAGTCGCCCAAAAAACTTGAGACATTATTTTTTAGCTGGAAATTGTTAAAGTTCTCGCTAATGTATCGTCCATCGTTAATTTTTTGTGGACATGTCAACTTTTCTCCTATTGCTCATTTGATAAATTGCATTTTGGGTACCCCTTACTGGGTGTTTGTTTATGGTGTAGATGCTTGGAATATCAAGAGTCTACTTAAACAGAGATCATTGCGAGCTTCTGATAAAATCATATCTATTAGTGAATATACACGCAGACAATTGATCGAGGCGCAAGGCATTCGAGCAGAAGATATTCTCTTGTTGCCAGTTAGCTTTGATATTGATAAGTTTCAGTTGAACTCAAAACCGCAATACCTCTTAGACAGGCACAACTTAAAAGAAAGTCAACCTATCATTCTTACTGTAGCCCGTCTCGATAGTGAAGAGCGATGTAAAGGATATGACCAAATCCTAAAGGTCTTGCCTAAAATACGCAGCCATATTCCTAATGTTCACTATATGTTAGTGGGCAAAGGTCGCGATCAACGTAGAATAGAAAATTTAGTTAGAACATCGGGGCTAGATGACTGTGTGACATTGACTGGTTTTGTGCCGGATGAGGAGATCTGTGACTATTACAGTCTATGTGACGTTTTTGCTATGCCTAGCAAAGGTGAAGGCTTTGGCATTGTTTACCTAGAAGCGCTCGCCTGCGGCAAGCCTGTTCTTGGTGGCAACCAAGATGGCGCTACCGATGCTCTTTGCAATGGTGAATTAGGGGTTTTGGTTGATCCTGACAATATCGATGAAATTGCGAATGCCCTGATAGAAATACTTCAAGGAAGGTCATCTCATCCTATCCTTTATAGACCAGAAATTTTGCGTCAAAGAGTCGATGAAATCTATGGTCCTAAGAAGTTTAAAGCTAATCTTCTAGCTCTACTTAGAGAGTCTAGCTTGGCAGTACTGTAACGATGAGAGTACTGCATGTGCTGCCATCTTTAAGCGATAAGTTGGGTGGACCAACGCAGGCTGTGATTGACACTGTTCATGCCCTGAAAAATCTAAATATTGATATTGATGCCGAAATAGCCACCACTAACGATGATGAGGCTAGCCTTCTAGATGTGCCAACAGGACAGCGCGTCAATCACAGGGGCGTGCCAGTCTGGTTTTTTCCTCGTCTGGCACGACTGAAAGCCTTTATCCCATCCGTTGGTTTGACTCAGTGGATGGTTCAAAATTTAGATAGCTATGACATTATTCACACACATTATTTATTCTGCTATGCTCCAACTTTTGCGGCAAGATTAGCTCAGCGATATAACGTTCCTTATATTTCTCGCACCATTGGCCAGCTGACGCCTTGGGCGCTTCAGCAAAGCCAGCGCAAGAAGCAAGTCTATGGTCATTTTATAGAGCGCCCTACGCTCAATCGAGCTGCGG
>DAITMC010000435.1:0-1875 GCA_036835365.1 Saprospiraceae bacterium | reverse complement strand
CGATAATGATTACGGACGAGTGCATCAATTGTGGTGCATGTGAACCAGAGTGTCCAAACAATGCAATATATGAGGGAGGAGTAGAGTGGAAAATTTCTGATGGAACAGGTATTAAGACTGCCTACACCATCGAAACGGGCGAAGAGATTGCTCCTGATGCTGAGCAAGCACCTATTTCAGATGAATATTACTACATTGTTCCGGATAAGTGTACTGAATGCGTTGGTTTCCATGAAGAGCCACAATGTGCGGCAGTATGTCCTGTGGACTGTTGTGTGCCTGATCCAGAGCGCGTGGAAAGCGAAGAGGTTCTTTTAGAACGAAAAGACCGCTTACATTTATAATGGGTAGGTATTGGATGAAAATGGTGTAAATTTTCATCCAATACTAAACGTTTTATTCACTGCTATTCCATGGAGCGTCTATCAATGGTTGAACCAAAGAAGATGGCGTTAGCTAGCATTTTATTTCCCCCGAACCAAAATCCTCTAAACACAGGGTTATCGGCGAAGCAAATAACCTGCCCTCGCCCCATATTGCTCACTACAATGCTTGCACCACTAGAGGCATCTTGTAAATTCTTAGCATTGATATATCCACTTAATAATGGTTTCTCGGTGTAAGTTAATGGCGTAGCATAAGGATTTTTGCCTATTGCCATAAAGTTAGTACCTGTTCGAAACACAGGAATCATGGGTTGTTGATAGCCAAATAATATTGGGTGGGTTAAATCCGCTTTAGCTTGAAAAATAGCACCGCCTAATACCGCACCGCCCACATTATTACCCAAATCGGCATAAGGCATTTGTTGATTTTTCTTGTCTATGATATTTCCTGCTGAACTCTTGAAACTTACATTGGCAAGTCTTTGCCCCGCTACCCAATTTACGGCATTCTTAATTACAATTAAATTACCTCCTGTTGCAAGCCATTGCTTCAATTTTTCTACTGCGCCACTGGATAAGTCATTATAATTGCCATCGGGTAAAATGATAGTGGTATATCGGTTTAAATCAATGCGATTGAATGTTGCTGTTTCTACCTTAGTAAGCACCATGTCGTAGCGCTGGTCAAGTTGAAACCAAACTTCGCCAGCACTCAAGCTAGAAACACCACCACCTACCAACATCAACACTTCTTGGCGGTTAATCACATCAAAATTATTACTACCTAAATCTATTCCACTATCACTCAAACCAGTGTTGATGGCATAAATATTGACCGCATTTTTAGGGGCTATATCTAGCATAAGTTGATGGATTTGGCGAGAAGATAACGACTGATTTTGCACAGGAATCATTATGGTTCCTGCTGAAAAATCACGCCCATCGTTCCGAAATGGTAAATTAGCAACTTTTGCTCTTAAACCAGCATTAAGTAATGCGTTCAACACCTTGGGAGCGTAGTAGTCGTTCCAATTGAGTAAATAAGCATAGTCGCTGTAATCAGGTGCTGAAGTGGGGGATAAGGTAGGTTCACTAATACGCTCTCCGAGTAAACCATTGAAATTACTACCTGCGGTGGCGTAAGTTAGATTAAACGCAAGCGGCATTGTCCAGGTGGAAATATCGTAGAAGATGCTATCTTCAAAAGTAGTTTGTGTTTCAAAAATAGCTCTAATCAAGCGATATTGCGGTTGCTCTAGTGGCACGACATAAGCGGTGCTGGGTTCAAATCGCTTATTTTCTATTGTTACTGCTTTTTTTAATTCATGCACTGCTATTTTGTGCGTATGCAAAATATCTAAGAAGTGATAAACACGAGCAGCATCGTGATTGTCGGCAAAAATAAAAGCACGACGGCTATCGGCTTTGGCTTCTGCCTTTGCAGATTGATAAAACTCACGTTGATATTCCAATAGTTCTTTACGCATCT
>DAITMC010000434.1:0-1876 GCA_036835365.1 Saprospiraceae bacterium | reverse complement strand
GTTTTAGTTGGAAGGAAAGTCATTTTTGCATTCGTAAAGTTATGGCTTCTACGCTCATATCAGCGAAAAATACATAATAATATAAGAGACTAAGCTAAAAAAGTTTTATCTGCTAAAATCAATATTGTAATCGCATGAAAAAAGTTCTTACACTATGGCTATGCTTACTGACTATTACAGTCAGTTGGTCTCAAGGCTGGAAGCGCACCTTTGGTGGCGCTAATTTATTTGAATGTCAAAAAGTTATACAAACCCAAGATGAAGGCTACTACCTGATAGGGCATCGAGAAGTAGGTAGTGGTAGTGGATTTGGGGTTCATGTTGTACGTCTGGATTTAGATGGTAATGAACTGTGGTCAAAAACCTTTAAAATAGGTGTTGAAGACAAAGCCTTTAGTGCGGCGTTAACAAGCGATGGTGGATTGTATATCGTTGGTCAAACCCAAAGTACGCCCATTGCAAGTACAAATGCCTTGTTAATGCAAATCAATGCTTTTGGTGATCTAGTCTGGTCAAAGAGCTACGGAACAACACTAGATAATAATGCTGTGGCATTAACTGTGAAAGGAGAAAATATAGTCCTAACGGGTTACATCACCAATGGGCAAACAGAAAATCGCAATATTTTTCTTGTCAAAACTAATCTACAAGGTGATGTGATTTGGCAACGCCAAATTGGTGGTGCGGATGAAGAGGAAGGCAAATCAATAGCAGCTACGCCAGATGGTTATGTTATTGCAGGTTATATAGAATACAGTTCTGGAACTAGACAGCGCGACATGTACATTGTGAAGATTGATGAAAATGGAGAACTTCGTTGGAGTAGAGCTGTTGGTGACCCTTTTGAGTATGAAGATGCCAAAGCAATTGCAATAACTGCTAATGGTGATTTAGTAGTAGCTGGTAACAAAGGGGTGACCGATGACTTTTTCTTAGCCTTGCTTGATGAACAAGGATTAATAAAATGGTCGAGACGCTACCCGATAGAAAATGAGCAGATTTGTGAAGATGTTTACGTCACCAAAGAAGGTAACTTATTGCTAGGGGGTTCTACTATTGATAATGACGGGGTTAATATTGACCTTGCGCTACTAAAAGTCTCCGCCACAGGACAAATGATTTGGTGGAATCAGTACGGTGATAAGGAGTGGAAAGACGAAGGGTATAGCATTATTGAGACTCAAGACGGCGGCTATGCCATAGCAGGAAGTAGTGATTTACTTAATGCAGGAAGGAACTCCATCAACAACTTTATTATCATCAAAACAGACGAGTTCGGTAATATGAACTCCAACCGAATTGAGGGTAAAGTATTCTTTGATGTAAATGAAGATTGTGCCTTATCTCCGAATCAGGATATTTCCTTGAAAGATTGGATTGTCAGGGTAGAAAATCGCTCGGCAGGTAGCCAAGAAATTTATTTTACGACTACTGACGAAAACGGCAATTACGCTGTAACGGCAGGCACAGGCACTTACCGCATTTCATTATTGAATCAAAATAGAAACTATTGGATACCTTGTGTCAATGATTTGACAAGGGTTTTCTTGACTACTTATGATACACTAAGAGCGATTGATTTCCCAGTAAAGGCAAATATTCTTTGTCCTTATGTCGAAATTGACATCGCTGCGCCTTCTCTAGCCACTTGTAGCGATGTTAACTACACCGTTTCGTATTGTAATATCGGCTCTGCACTTGCTAGAAACGTAAAAGTAAATGTTACTTTTGATCAATTATTAAGCCTCAATAATGCAGAAATTCCTTTCACAAACCTTGGGAATAACACATTCCAGTTCAGTATTGGCGACCTTGATATAGGAGAATGTGGCAAATTTATCATTAATGCTGCGCTAGCTTGTCAGGGTTTTATCAC
>DAITMC010000433.1:0-1885 GCA_036835365.1 Saprospiraceae bacterium | reverse complement strand
GCGCTCCCAGAAACGCGCCCAAAATGGGGCATCAGCAGGTAAATTGCCTAAACCAATGGAAGCAAACCAATTCATACCATAGATAGGCGTGGTGAAAAAAATGAGCAACACTGTAGCTATCCAAAATGTAGGCAAGGAATACAAGCCAAAGAGTGAAACAGTAATGAAACGCTCTAACTTAGTACCACTATTGACGGCAGTCCATACACCCAATGGAACGGCGATTAGATAAGCAAGCATAACGGCGGAAATACTCAAAAGCAGTGTCCAGCGTAAACCATCTTTTATTTTGTCTGCCACAGGGCGGTAGTCTCGTAGGGAAATGCCAAAATCACCGACTAAAAATCGGCTAATCCATTGATGATATTGATTGTTCAAACCATGCCAATGTATTTTTGGAAGCCAGTTTTTTTGAGGTGTTGCTTGTGCAATCATTGTTTCGTAGGCAGTTACGAGTGCTTGTGCGTCCGCCCCTTTCTCTTGCTGAATAATAGCTAATTTGCGTTGAATGGGTTGACTTTTATACACTAAATACAGGCTTAGTAACTCGTTTCTTGCACTGATAAATGCTTCACTTTGTTTTAGCGAGTCAGGTAAAGCAAGTAGGGTTCGTTCTGTGGCTTTAATGGTTTTGTAATAGGTTGATATAGCCACCCAGTTTCCATGTTGGGCGATCAATTTTTTTAAATTAATCCGATAATCTTTCCTCAAAATCCGATACAAAGTATCTGGATGGGCTTGCGTAGTAATAGCGAAATAAAATGGCGGTTTATCCAGATTGAGTTCAGTGGCGATACTTTTATAGATTCTATCCCTGCTGTCTAAATCAACAAAAGAAGTAATTTGAGCTGACCTCGTTTCTGCTAAATCACTGACAGGATCACCAGGAGCTAGATGACTTAATCCAAAGGCAATCAAGGAAATGATAAAAAAAATCGGGATAAAAATTAAAATTCGTTTTAGAAAATACCACCACATAATTATGATTGGAGCATTGGCGAAAGGCTAATCTTTTGCCAATGCTAAAAATAAAAATCTAGTTCAATATCAAATCAAAAGTTCCTGGAAAATAGCCCGGACGCAAGGCATAGGTTTTTGTTTTAAATCGCTTGTGAATGGCGATAAAATTAGGCAGTCCATAAAGGAAAAGTACAGGTTGTTCCTCATATACAATTTCTTGGAACTGTTTGTACAATGCTGCTCTTTTTTTTGCGTCCTGCGTTACTCTTATCTCATCAATGAGAGCGTCAGATATAGCATGACCAAAACCTGAACGGTTAAACCCATCAGGAGTATCACTTTCTGTATGCCACGATTGCTTGGGGTCAAATATCCAAGGTGTGGGGATGGAAAGCCCACTTTGCACCAAATCAAAATTACGCTTATTCATATCCCCGCGCATAGCGACAGATTCTTTGGCAATAATGTCCACATTTACACCAGCTTTTAAGGCATCCTCCTTGAAAATCAATGCCATATCTTGCTGAGTTTGTGCGCCAGCCACACAAAGTAAGTCCAAGTTCATTTCCACTAATTCACCATCTATCATTTTATCTACAATACCATTATTGTTGGAATCTTGCCAACCTGCTTGCGCAAGCAATGCTTTAGCATTATCCACATTGAAGGGAATGGGTTTAAGTTGGTCGTTGTACCCCAACATCATCGGTAAAATAGGACTTACTATACGCTCAACCAATCCATTGTGAACCGTCTCAATGATTTCATCCACATTCAATAAATGTGCTAATGCTCGACGCACGCGTTTGTCATTCAATTTCTTATTCTTTGTGTTGATGTACCATAAGCCATAATTGAAAGTAGGGGCTTTGGTTAATTCATAGAAATTAGGCGTGTAACCATCCTTAGTTAGTGCATCAAAATC
>DAITMC010000432.1:0-1904 GCA_036835365.1 Saprospiraceae bacterium | reverse complement strand
GATACTCGCTTGGCTTTCAGAAAGTTAATTGCAATGTATAAAGAGATGGAGGCGTTTGCCGCTAATGCCAACTACGACGTGGGCGGCGTGCGTATATGGGTACATGTATTTTGGAATGCTGATGGCACTATCCAACATTTAGCTTTTCATCTTCGCCCCAATTCAAGAAATATTGATAAAAATGTATTTAAAGCATTTTTAACTGACTTTGTGCGTGTTTACAAAATGCCACTTATCTCAGAGCAGCCTTACTCCTTATACACCAGTGTTTCCTTTCCTGTTACCTTCAGAACAACATCGGTAAAGTAGGGCGTTTAGATTAAAGCAAATTTCCATTAAAATAACGAACGGAACTCGTCCAGCTATTTTGTGTTAAGTTAATCTCCCGATAAGCTATTTGGTAATGATCTACTTTAAACGTTTCGCAGTGCCTATCAATTTGAAAAAAGCAAGATGGCGTGATTTGTACGACCATATTTCCTTTCTGAATCGTGATTTCATTGTGATAATGCCCTGAAAAAACAGGAACTATGCCTTTGTAAATACTGCAAGTTTGTTGAACATCTGCCATGTTAAGTAAAGCATGATGTTCATCCATGAACGGAGCATTGGCGAGCACAGGTGGATGATGCATGAATAGCATAACTGGTTCATCAGTTGCTGTTAATTCTTCTTGCAGCCACTCTATTTGTGTTGGAGAAAGTTCTCTCACAGCGGTATCCAAGAAAAAGCAATTCCAGCCGTTTAACTGCTTCTTGTAGAATAATACACTGCTGTGTAAATCGTTTTCGCGCTGAAATACTTCTGCCAGCATCCTAGAATCATCATGGTTTCCAGCAATAACATCATAGGGAATATGGCTGGTATCTAGCCTATTTTTGAGCCACTCGTAGGTGTGTATGTTACCTTCTCGAAAACTTAGATCCCCCGCCAAAATAAGGTAATCAGGTTTACCTTCTTCGACTTTAGACATAATATCCAAAAAATTTTGGCGGACATCCACACCATAGGTTTCTTCTCCAGGAAGACCAACATGTAAATCAGTGATAAGAAATATTTTCATGCACCTAGAAAATTTGAGCTAAAAGTAAAAGATTTTGCCGAGTTTAATCCGTGCTAATCGTTTGACAGCAATAAATGATATTGATTTATTGCTGTCATTTATGTTTATTGCACTTTAACAGTTATTCCACCAACTCTAAATGAATTTCATTGTTTAACAAATAAAAGAAAAAACGACTACACATGGTTGCAGAAAGTTTAATCTCGGATACCATTATTCCGCTTCGTACTTCAGATACTGGTGAAGAAGTGCTAGGCATGATGAATGACCTTTTTGTTCGGCATTTACCCATTGTAAATAATGAACAGTTATTGGGCTTAATTTCAGAAGATGACATTTTGGAGGAAGATACTTCAGAGGCAGTGGGTTCTTATGGTTTGTCGTTGGGGCAAGCTTATGTAAGAAATTACGACCACATCTACGAAGTGATGCGAAAATTGGCGGATTATGAACTGACGGTTATTCCTGTTGTGGATGCTGAAAATAACTACGTCGGGTTGATAACTCAAGAAGATTTACTTAAATTCTTCGCCAGAACAATGTCCTTTACAGAGGCAGGTACTATTTTAGTGCTTGAAATGGTAAAAAGAGATTACTCCCTTGCTGAAATCGCTAGAATAGTAGAATCGGAAGGGGCAACTATTTTAAGCACTTTCATTACTTCTGATGATTTTTCTACCAAATTACAAGTAACTTTAAAGCTAAATTCGCTTTATATTCAAAATATTATTGCTACTTTCAATCGTTATGACCATTATATGGTAAGTGCCTCTTTTAATGAAGCAGAATATTTAGATTCTTTACAAGAACGCTATCAAAGTTTAGTTTCTTACTTAAATGT
>DAITMC010000431.1:0-1926 GCA_036835365.1 Saprospiraceae bacterium | reverse complement strand
GTAATGTGCTTACGGTTGGAGGAAGTGTAATGGCAGAAAACATTGCCGCATTGACCAACCAACGATTCCAAGGAGGACTTGGTGGACGGTTTAAAATTACAGATGACTTTATGATTAGTGCAGGTTTGACAGGAGAAATTAGTCAAAGAGGTATTTCTAGTGCTATATTAGATAATGAATTTTATCAACCTGGCGATGCTGTTGTGGAAGGAAATATCAACAATTCTCGTTTTTTTGATGCCACTTTTGGTGTATTTGCTAAATGGGGGAGTACCTATGCTGGTGTAAGTTTGCCCAACTTAGTAACTGCAAAATTGAGCGATATTAGAATTGCTACGGATTCTTCGACTAATGAGTTGGTATTTTTAAAGTCATTAACAGCGCAACTGGGACATGAATTTTTCATTAACGACAACTTACAGATAGAGCCTTCTCTGTTTTTTTTAAGGATGGAAAACGTACCCATTAGGATAGATGCTAATGTATTGATGAAGTTTCTGGAAGAAAAATTCACTGTTGGGCTTTCATTTCGCCATATGCAAACTGCTTTTGATGATGGATTAACTGCGCATGGTGCTGGTTTGCTAGGCTTTAAAGTATCCTCTTTCCGTATCTACTACGCTTATGATGTTTCTTTTATGAAATTCCAAGAGTACAATGGTGGCGGACATGAGGTAACAATCGGTTTTGACTTTGGAAAACAAATAGGTACAAAAGCTAGAACACCCAATTTTTAGATATACATAAAAGGATTTGTTAAATCTTCAAATTTGGCAAATCCTTTTATTTTCACATTTCAAACATCAATTACCTTTCGGCGAAGTTCAAAGTTTTTGCCAAGATATACCTTTCTTACCATTTCATCGGCTGCTAGTTCCTCCGCAATACCTGATTTCAAAATATTGCCTTCAAACATCAAATAAGCACGGTCAGTTATAGATAGCGTTTCTTGAACGTTGTGGTCGGTAATCAAGATACCGATATTTTTAGTCTTTAATTTCGCAACAATATATTGAATATCCTCCACTGCAATGGGGTCAATGCCTGCAAAAGGCTCATCGAGCAAAATAAATTTCGGATTTGTGGCTAAGGCTCTAGCAATTTCTGTGCGTCGGCGTTCACCTCCAGAAAGCGTATCTCCGTTGCTTTTGCGTACTTTTTCCAGATTAAACTCACCGATAAGTGATTCTAGTTTTTCCTTTTGCTGGCTTTTAGGAAGTTTAGTCATTTCTAGTACTGCCTTAATATTATCCTCTACACTAAGTTTTCTAAAAACAGATGGTTCTTGAGGTAGGTAGCCAATCCCTAGTTGTGCTCTTTTGTACATCGGTAACTCTGTAATATCGGTATCTTCCAGATAAACACGACCTTCATTGGGTTTAATAAAGCCAACAGTCATATAAAAAGTAGTGGTTTTTCCTGCTCCGTTCGGACCAAGCAGACCAACAATTTCGCCTTGATTGACTTCAATAGAAACGCCTTTTACTACTTTACGGCTTCCGTATATTTTGATTAGGTTCTCACTTCTCAACTTTATCATTGCACTCATTTTCAATTATTACTGTGAAATATTTATTACTGCCTCCACATCCCAATTAGCCCTTAGTGCTTCCAGTTCTTTAGTGATAATTGGTTCAGGTTGAATTTGTTGTATATAATTCCCACTATCCCATTTACCATTTCGATTGATGTCTGTTACAATGACCATTTCATATTTCCCTGGAGGCATTGCTACGATTTGCTGTTCCCATGTTTTTACATTCGCCACTTTAAAAGTTTGAATTATTTTGCCCGCCTGTTCTAATCTAAACACATATTGCTGCAAAGAGTCAAGACTGTTGATGGTTAAATTCAAGTTACCAAATTCTTTCAGTGAACGAATGTTAATTTGTTGCTCAATCGTATCTTTATTTTTAAAACCAAATA
>DAITMC010000430.1:0-1931 GCA_036835365.1 Saprospiraceae bacterium | reverse complement strand
TAATGAAGTTTAGTGCTGAAAAACCCCGCCTTCGCAAAGCGGCAAAACGTTGTGCTTCATTATTACAGACTGCTAACCAACTATAAAATTATTTAGAAAAATGAATTTAAGACAAATTGCATCAACCATTCTCCTATTGGTTTTGACAAGTACAACAGCAAGTGCACAATTCAGCTTTGGCAATTATGCTTTGCAAAATGTCAATATTATTGATGTAAACTCAAATAATGTACTCTATGATTATACCATTTTAATCAATAATGATAAAATTTTAGCCATCTTACCTTCCAAAAATTATATAGCTAATGATACCGTTCAATCTATTATATTGAAAGGTAAATATGTTGTTCCTGGTTTGATTGATGCTCACGTACATTTTGCAACAGACCCAACCGAAGAAAGAAGAGATAATGCAGAAAAAGTGCTTAAAGAAATGCTATTAACAGGTATAACCTCGGTTAGAGATATGGCTGGAGACGCAAGAGCATTAGCTAGTTTATCAAGAAATACATTAGTGGGTGACATATTGGCTCCAAACATTTACTATTCCTCTTTAATGGCGGGTTCAAAGTTTTTTGCCGACCCAAGAACCATTACATCAGCTCAAGGAGGAATTAGCGGAAAAATGCCCTATATGAAAGCAATTGATGACAATTCTAATATGGTAATTGAAGTAGCTCAAGCTAAAGGCACAGGTGCTTCAGGTATAAAAATGTATGCAGATTTAAGTAAAGAACAGGTTCTGAAAATTGTTACTGAGGCAAATAAACAAGGCATTCCTGTATGGTCTCATGGGTCTTTAACTTCTGCAAAACCCTCTTCAGTCATTGCTTCAGGCGTTATCTCAATATCTCATTCATATATGCTTTTTCATGAGTTCTATGAAAGGAACGATAAAGTTCCGGAAAGTTGGACTTCAGAAGCAGCCTTAACTGTATCAGCAAACTTTTGGAATACAGAATATGCGAAACATGACTTTGATGAGCTTTTTCAGTCTATGATGAAAAATGATGTAGTACTTGACGCTACGATATCAGTTTTTGAAATGCTTAAGGAGAACAAAAACCACCATTGGAAATATGAAATGACCAAGCGGATTACAAAAGATGCCAAAATAAAAGGGGTAAAGGTTGCGGCAGGAAGTGATTCTGGCCAAGAAACGTTTGTTCAGCACGAAATGAAATTATTGGTTAATGAATGTGGATTTAGTCCATTAGAAGCAATAATAGCTGCAACAAAATATTCTGCAATGGCTACTGGTATCCTTGAGAATGAAGGAACAATAGAAGTTGGGAAAAAAGCGAATTTGCTCTTTTTAAATTCTAACCCAATAGAAAACATTGAATATATCGATGACATTTTTTTAGTAGTTAAAAACGGAAAATTGTACAATAAAAAATAACGAAAGCACAACAATGTATATAAAAAATAGGCGAGATAGTAGCAAATTCAAGCGTTTTGGCTCGTATCAATCTTTGTGCTTTACCGAAAGTTTAGTGCTTCGAAATCGCCTACTTTTCATATACTAACCGTTAGTGGCAACCTATGACAGACCAAGAAAAATAGTTAATGAAACAAATATTTTTACATATCATTCTTCTATTAAGTGCAACTGTTTATGGACAGTCCAGCAAGAACGACTATAAATATAAAAATTACGATAGCGTTGTTGTTCAAACTTTAGATGACCAGACTTTTGGGGTTGACTTCGAAACAGGCGAGAGACTTGACACAATTATAATTACAGGACAAGCAACAATTAAATCGGAAGACGCGAAAGAATTTAATCGAATAATAAGACAAAAAGACTCATACGGACAAAGTCAAGCTACCACACCTGTTCATGACTTGAAGATAATGTATTACAAGAATGGGAAAGTAAAAGAAGAAGTACTAATCAGCTTATGGACTAACAACCTTCGTGCGACTTT
>DAITMC010000429.1:0-1949 GCA_036835365.1 Saprospiraceae bacterium | reverse complement strand
TTGGCTAGAAATAAAATAGATTCTATTCGGCAATTGATTGTTGCTGATAGTATCTCTTTCTCCAGAGCAGTCAAGCGCTTTGGAAGTGATCAAGTACAAAGTTACAACAACGATGGACGCATGACTAACCCACTTTCTGGAAATACTTTCTTCGAAATTGGCGACCTTGATCCCGATATTTATTTCACTATTGACACGATGCAGGTAGGAGCAATATCTAATACATTTGAATTTACCAACTCTTATGGTGAAGTAGGTTATCGAATTGTGCAATTACAATCACAGACAGCGCCCCATAAAGCTAGTTTAGAATTGGACTACTCCAAAATACAACAGGCAGCTATTGAAGCCAAGAAAAATGATTACATTAATCAGTGGATTTCAGAGCGTGTGGATGCTACGTTCATTCAAGTGAATGAAATTTACCAGCGCTGTCCTGTAATAGAAAAATGGATTACAAAAGAGGTGCGACCTTGAGGTAGCGGTGTTTACATTTCTTTAATTGGATTGAGACAAATATGTATGTCCATCTTTGACAATTGACATTCACACATGAAAAGAAAATTAAGAGTTCGATTTGCACCAAGTCCCACTGGTGCATTACATATTGGCGGAGTAAGAACAGCACTTTACAATTACTTACTGGCTAAGCAGCAAGGTGGTGATTTTATATTACGCATAGAAGACACCGACCAAGGGCGTTATGTGGAAGGGGCAGAGCAGTACATTATGGAAGCATTGGAGTGGTGTGGTATTGTACCAGATGAAAGTCCGAAACACGGTGGGGCTTTTGCACCTTATCGGCAATCGGATAGAAAAGCAATTTACAAGCAATATGCAGAACAGTTGGTTGCTTCAGGTAATGCTTACTATGCCTTCGATACAATAGAGGCGCTTCAAGCTAAGCGCGATGCAATGGAAGCGGAGGGGAATACTTTTAAATACGATGATAGCATTCGCCTTGAAATGGACAATAGTTTAGTGATTAGCAAAAAAGCACTACAAAAAAGGTTAGAAAGTGGTGAGCCTTACACCATTCGCTTGAAAGTACCTAGCAATGAAACAATTGTCATCCAAGATAAAATTAGGGGAAGCGTAGCCCTCAGCAGTAGTGAACTTGATGATCGAGTATTGATGAAAGCGGATGGCATGCCGACCTATCATCTTGCTAATGTTGTAGATGACCACTTAATGGAAATAACCCACGTTATTCGTGGAGAGGAATGGCTCTCCAGTACAGCGCACCACGTATTGCTTTATCGTTTTTTAGGTTGGGAGGCAACTATGCCTGAATTTGCTCATTTACCGCTTATTTTGAAGCCTGTCGGACAAGGGAAATTAAGCAAACGCGATGGTGCAAAGTTTGGTTTTCCCGTTTTCCCAATCGCTTGGAAGGGCGAAACGGAGGAAGATTTTTTCATCGGTTTCAGAGAATTTGGCTTTTTGCCCGCAGCGCTTGTTAACTTTCTTGCTTTTTTAGGTTGGAATCCTGGCACAGAACAAGAAATATTTTCAATGGAAGAATTGATTGCCGCTTTCGATATAGAGAAAATTGGTAAATCAGGTTCGCGATTCAATATTGAAAAAGCGACTTGGTACAATCAGCAATACATGGCAGTTGCTGACAATGACTATCTCGCTCAGTTGATTCAGCCAATGGCTCAGTCGAAAGGTTACACCACAGACTTGGCTTTCTTGAGTGCTTTTTGTGGATTGATGAAAGGGCGCGCTGCCAAAACAACTGAATTATTAGAGAAAGGTGTTTATTTTTTCGAGCCAGTAGAAAGCTATGATGAAAAAACAATTAAGAAGAAATGGAAGGCTGATGCCCGACCACAATTTGATGCTTTAGTGGAGGTGATTGCCACGACCCATCCTTTTGATGCCACTACTTTGGAAAGCAGCGTAAAAGGATTTATTCAGGAGCAAAACCTGAAAATGGGAGACAT
>DAITMC010000428.1:0-1970 GCA_036835365.1 Saprospiraceae bacterium | reverse complement strand
TTTTTTTTACAAATGCCATCAAAGCATATCTTTGTACAAAATTAAATAAAATGCTGAAATTGCTAGTATCTCCCACACCAATCCAAGTACAACAAAGTGTAGGCACTATCAGAATTATATTAGGTTTATTACTAATTTATCATGGCATAGAAATATTTAATTCGGAATTAATGGATCAATACGCTAAATGGGATACGTTTAAAGGGAATTATGCCAAATTTCTCGTTTATTTAGGAAAGCTATCAGAGCTAATAGCAGGGATTCTACTTACATTTGGTTTGTTCACGCGCATCGGCGCACTACTTTGTGTGGGAACGCTAGCGTATATTACTTTTTTTGTTGGGCAAGGCAGATTTTGGTACGAGGATCAACATCCATTTATGTTTGTATTACTGGGGATACTCTATTTTTTTATGGGAGGCGGTGCTTGGAGTTTAGATGCGATTTTATTCAACAATTTAGCTTCAAAATCTAATAAAGACTAAGGAACATTCTATCCACTAATGATGTTGTTGAATTTGACGATATAGCGTTGATTAGTTTCATCAGGTTATAAATATAAAGTTATGGTTCAATTGATGAATGGGACACTACAAGCGAAGCAATTTCAAATTTCGATTGAAGAAATTTATCGAGCAAAAGTTCGCTTGCGGAGCGTTGCGGAGCACACACCACTCATGCACAATTTGAGCCTTTCAGAGCAATATGGGTGTAACCTTTTTTTAAAAAGAGAAGATTTACAAGTAGTACGTTCTTATAAAATAAGAGGTGCTTTCAATAAAATGGCAACGCTTCCAAAAGAGGTGTTAGATAGAGGTGTAGTTTGCGCTAGCGCAGGTAATCATGCACAAGGAGTAGCTTTTGCCTGTTATAAAATGGGTGTAAATGGTAAAATTTTCATGCCTTCCGTAACGCCTAAACAAAAAATAAATAAAGTAAAGCTCTTTGGTAAAGAGCAAGTTGAAGTAGTTTTAGTAGGCGACACCTATGATGATGCCTTTTTTGAGGCTAAAAAATATGCTGAAAATAATCAGAAAACTATTATACATCCTTTTAATGATGAACGCACGATTGAGGGGCAAGGGGTGGTTGGGTTAGAAATACTGGAAGATGCTAAAGTGCCGATTGATTATTTATTCTCGCCAATCGGCGGCGGTGGTTTAATAAGCGGTGTGGGAAGTGTGTTCAAGCAGATGAGTCCACAAACAAAAATTATTGGTGTAGAGCCAGAAGGCGCACCAGCGATGAAGATTGCCTTAGACCGTGGTGAAGTTGTCAAATTGGATCATATTGACCCTTTTGTGGATGGAGCAGCCGTGAAAAAAGTAGGTGATATTAATTTTAAAGTTTGTCAAACCGTCGTAGATGATATTATTTTAGTACCTGAAGGAAAAGTATGCACTACTATTTTAGATTTGTATAATGGCGAAGGTATTGTAGTAGAGCCTGCGGGCGCACTTTCCATAGCAGCGTTGGATTTTTACAGCACTCAAATTAAAGGGAAAAACGTAGTTTGTATTGTGAGCGGCGGAAATAATGATATTACAAGAACGGAAGAAATAAAAGAACGGTCGCTCCTATACGAGGGTTTGAAGCACTATTTCGTCATTCGCTTTCCGCAAAGAGCAGGTGCATTACGAGAATTTTTAAACAATGTACTCGGACCAACCGATGATATTACCCGCTTTGAATATGGCAAAAAAAATAGCAAGGGCAGTGGTGCCACTCTCGTGGGCATTGAGCTACAATCAAAAAATGATTATGCTGCACTAATGCAACGAATGGACAATCATAACGTTAATTACCAAGAACTTAATAGAGAGCCTATGCTTTTTGATTGGATTGTTTAACGATAAAAAACAGTTGATTTTAAAATCTTGATGATTATAAAATGAAAGGAATCGTTTATTTTTTGCTAATTTATGTATGCTTTACGCTAAGTTTACCTTACTTGGCAGTAAATGTACATG
>DAITMC010000427.1:0-1978 GCA_036835365.1 Saprospiraceae bacterium | reverse complement strand
GTTCCAATTCCGCAATCACCTCTTGGAAAACGCGTTGTATGCGAGCGGGGTCTTCATTAATGATGGTAGGGCTGTTTAGATCAACCCCTTTTTCCTTCATTTTAGTAATCACAGTAGCTTCATTCAAGCCTTTGTTTTTAATTTCTGCTCTTGCATTTTGTATAGCAGCATTAATTTGTTGTTGATTGGCTAAGTCAATAGCGGAAGGTGTTTGGGCGTTCACTAATATTACAGTTGAACAAAAAAGCAACAGAAAAGAAATAATAATCTTCATAAACTCAGTATTTGCTGGTGTTCTATTTTGATTTTTAATAATTATATTTTATTAAATGGACAAGACGCTGCTCATCCAAATGAATTAAGCATTTTGAGGCACTTTTACTGCTGTTTTAAAATAGTCAAATGTGCGCTTTAAGCCTTCCGATCTTGACACTTTGGGTTCCCAGCCTAGAATAGCTCTAGCTTTTGTAATATCAGGTTGACGAATTTTTGGGTCGTCAATAGGTAATGGTTTGTAAATAATTCTAGCATTGGGATTGCCTACCAATACGATTACTTCCTCTGCAAATGCTTTAATCGTGATTTCATCAGGATTTCCTACATTTACTGGCTGTGTGTAATCGCTTAACAATAAGCGATAGATACCTTCTACCAAATCATCTACGTAGCAAAAAGAACGCGTTTGACCGCCATCGCCAAAAACAGTGAGTCCTTCTCCACGAATAGCTTGTGAGAAAAACGCGGGCAATACTCGTCCATCTTCTACGCGCATTCGAGGTCCATAGGTATTGAAAATTCTGACAATCCTAGTATCTACTTTATGAAAAGTATGATAAGCCATAGTGATGGCTTCTAAAAAGCGCTTTGCTTCGTCATATACGCCTCTTGGTCCAATTGGGTTGACGTTGCCCCAGTATTCCTCATATTGCGGATGCACCAACGGGTCGCCATATACTTCAGACGTAGAAGCCACGAGTATTCTTGCCTGCTTTGCCTTGGCTACACCTAAGACATTATGCGTGCCTAAAGCGCCCACTTTAAGGGTTTGGATAGGCATTTTGAGATAATCAATAGGGCTGGCAGGAGAAGCAAAGTGAAGAATGTAATCTAGTTCACCTGGAATGTGAATGTACTTGGTGATGTCGTGATAGTAAAATTCAAATTCCTTCAGCGGGAACAAATGCTCAATGTTTTTCAAGTTGCCTGTGAGTAAATTATCCATGGCAATCACATGATAGCCTTCTTTAATCATGCGGTCGCAAAGATGCGAACCCAAAAAACCTGCTGCTCCTGTAATAAGTACTTTTTTCATAGGAAGTAGTCTCTAATATGTTGGATTATAAAATGTTGTGTTTCTTCTGTTAATTCGGTATGCATGGGTAATGAGAGCACTTTTTGAGCTAGTTCTTCCGAAACAGGATAATCACCTACTTTGTATTGACCGTTATTGTAAGCCTCCTGTAAATGTAGCGGAATTGGATAATAAATTCCTGTCGGAATGCCTACGCTATTCAAATAATTGGATAAACCATCTCTATCTTTTTCTACCAACAAAGTATATTGATGAAAAACATGAGTAGAATAGCGCGCCATTTTAGGTACAGTAATCGTTGAAATATCTTTTAAATGATTTGAATAATAGGCTGCTGCCTTCTGTCGAGCAGCATTGAAGTAATCCAATTCTTTAAGTTTGACATCAAGTATAGCAGCTTGAATGGCATCCAATCTTGAATTGACACCGACTTCAGAATGATGATAGCGCACCGCTGAACCATGATTGGCAATAATATTGAGTTTTTTTGCCAAGTCATCATCATTAGTAAACAACGCTCCACCATCGCCGTAGCAACCCAAATTTTTAGATGGGAAAAAAGAGGTACAACCTATTTCGCCAATTGTACCTAGTTTCTGCCGTTTACCGTCGCTAAAAAGATAATCGGCACCAATCGCCTGCGCATTATCTTCGATTACAGGTATG
>DAITMC010000426.1:0-1979 GCA_036835365.1 Saprospiraceae bacterium | reverse complement strand
TAGAGATTTTTTATACGAAATCTAATTAATTTCGCTGCTGATACCATACGCAGTTTTTTTGCGTTATTCAACTGAATAGAAAAGCATAGTACTCTTGCTTTAACTATCTTTGATGCTATTCGGTAACTTATTGAAATTCAAAAATATACAATTAAATTATGTGTGGAATTGTAGGATATATTGGGCATAGGGATGCTTATCCAATAATTATTAAAGGGCTACAAAGACTGGAGTATCGTGGTTATGACAGTGCGGGAATTGCACTATACAACGGTGGGGATATACAACTTTCTAAAACAAAAGGAAAAGTAGAAGACCTTAAGAATAAATCAGAAAAAAATATTTCATTAAAAGGACAACTAGGTATTGGGCATACGCGTTGGGCTACCCACGGGGTTCCAAATGATGTCAACTCACATCCGCATTACTCTAATTCCGGAAACCTTATAATTATACACAACGGCATTATTGAGAACTACGAATCAATTAAAAAGGAGTTAAGCAATAGAGGGTATACATTTACTTCAGATACAGATACTGAAGTCTTGGTAAATTTAATTGAAGAGGTAAAAATTAAAGAAGGTGTAAAACTCGGAAAAGCAGTTCAAATTGCTTTAAATCAGGTTGTTGGAGCATATGCCATTGCAGTTTTTGATAAAGAAAAGCCTGATGAAATTGTAGTTGCCAAATTAGGAAGCCCATTGGCCATAGGAATTGGAGAAAACGAATATTTTATAGCCTCAGATGCTTCGCCTTTTATTGAGTTTACCAGTAATGCGGTATACTTACAAGATGAGGAAATGGCAGTTTTAAGACTTGGAAAAGAAATTAAGTTAAGAAAAATAAAAGACGATGCCATTACCTATCCAAACATTCTTGAGTTGCAATTGAATTTGGAGGAAATAGAAAAAGGGGGATATGATCACTTTATGCTCAAAGAAATATACGAGCAACCACGAGCAATTTTAGATACCTACAGAGGTCGTTTACGAGCTAGTGAAGGATTGATAAAAATGGCTGGGGTAGATCAAAACCTAGATAAATTTCTTGATGCTAACCGAATTATCATTGTGGCATGTGGTACATCTTGGCATGCCGGATTGGTGGCAGAGTATATTTTTGAAGATTTAGCAAGAATTCCTGTAGAAGTAGAATATGCTTCCGAATTTCGTTACAGAAATCCAGTGATAACAGATAAAGACGTGGTTATTGCCATATCACAATCCGGGGAAACGGCTGATACTTTAGCGGCTATTAAACTTGCCAAGGAGCATGGTGCATTCGTTTTTGGAGTCTGTAATGTGGTAGGCTCTTCTATTGCCAGAGAGACACATGCTGGGGCTTATACTCATGCAGGTCCTGAAATAGGGGTGGCGTCTACGAAAGCATTTACCACGCAAATTACGATACTTACTTTACTGGCCTTAAAACTAGCAAAGGAAAAAGGTGCCATTTCTGAAAATAGTTTCAATGACTTCTTAATAGAACTTGAGAAAATTCCATCGAAAGTAGAAAGGACATTAATATCTAATGAATTGGTAGAACAAATAGCCAAAATCTACCAAGATTCCACAAATTGCTTATACTTGGGTAGAGGATATAATTTTCCTGTAGCTTTAGAAGGAGCACTAAAATTAAAGGAAATTAGTTACATCCATGCAGAAGGTTATCCGGCCGCAGAGATGAAGCACGGTCCTATTGCTTTAATAGATGAACAAATGCCAGTAATAATAATCGCAACAAAAAAAGGGCATTATGATAAGGTAGTGAGCAATATACAGGAAATAAAGTCCAGAAGTGGTAAAATTATAGCTGTTGTAACAGAAGGAGATGAACAAGTTAGAGATTTAGCGGACCACGTAATAGAAATACCTGAGACATTAGAAAGTCTTACACCCTTGCTAACTACTATTCCCTTGCAGCTCTTGGCATATCATATTGCCGTATTAAGAGGTTGCAACGTGGATCAACCACGTAAT
>DAITMC010000425.1:0-1984 GCA_036835365.1 Saprospiraceae bacterium | reverse complement strand
ACGGCACCATGAAGCAATTAGCAGCCTTGAACTTCACGGCAATGGATCCTGGTTACTTATATGATATTGATGAAATTGAGTTCCGTCAAATTGCAAGCAGCGAAAACGGTGATGTAGAATCTCGTAATGATGAATTTGCAACATCAGCTACGCTACCAAGCATAAGTGTAAGCTACTATCCGAACCCCGTTTCTGGCAACTTGTTCTTAGACCTTGAAACGCCAGAGGCGGTAAAAGTACAAGTAGAAATTGTGAATACCATCGGGCAAGTAGTGGCACGCCACGAAGAATCTGACGTAACAATACTCAATAAAGTATTTGATTTATCCAACCAACCAGGCGGTATGTACTATATCAAGTGTTTGGTTGGCGACCAACAGATTGTGAAACCGCTCATCGTTATCAAAAACTAATCTTGTTAACGTATCGTGTTGAATAAAAGAAAGGGGCTGACCTTGCGGTTAGCCCCTTTCTTTATTCAACACGATGCAACTTATTCTCTTATGCTGAAAATGGCACAGTTTGGTGTTAAAATAAGCCTAAGATAATTGTACTATCGTAACACCATTGCCACCAAATTCTTCTTCTGGATGTTTTATTGCTTTTACTGCCTCGTATTCCCGAAGTTTGGATTTTACGGCTTCCCGCAACACACCTGTTCCTTTGCCATGCAAAATGCGCAAATTATCAGCGTTGGACATCAAAGCTCTGTCCACAAAATCTTGAACAGTTTCAAGGGCTTCTTCAATACGCATTCCCCTGATGTCCAGCTTATTAATAAACTTTTCCGTAGCCTCAACCGTATCTAACTGAATACTTCTGGTAGGTTTCAAGTCGAGTGGTTCGTTGGCGTGTTCTAGGTCTCGTACATTAATGTTCATGCGCATCATGCCTATTTGCACTAAAGCTGTTTTTTTATTCACTGACATTACATATCCAGTGGCACTACCTGTTTTCATTTTCACAAAATCTCCTTTTTCAATAGGTCGCTGCGTAATGTGTTTAGGGGTTTCTTTGTAGTAAATTTCTTCTTTTAGTTCTACTACTTCTTTTATTTTTTGCTCGCGTTCTTCTCTTACTTGTGCAGCTAACTGCAAGGCTTTTTCGAGATTTTTTTCCTCTTTTATTTCACGAATGAGCCGCTCTAATTCTTTATTTTCTTTAGCTGTCTTTTGCAAGGCTTGTTCCTTTGCATCCAACTTAACTTTTTTTCTTCTAAATTCAAGGTCTTGATGTAGTATTTCATAATTACGAATCAACTTTTCTAACCTAACGGCATTGTCCTCCGCTATTTTTAGTCGCTCTTCGAGTTCTTGTTTTTCTCGCTGTAAATCCACAAGAAGTTGATCTACTGCTTTTTCGTTTTTGCCAACCCTGCGCTTAGCATATTCCAAGATTTCTGTCCCTAAACCACTTTTCTCTGCTATTTCAAAGGCATAAGAGCTACCAGGTCGCCCTACTTTAAGCTGATAAGTTGGCGAGAAAGAATCTTTATCATAGAGCATGGAACCATTCAAGATACCCGCCGTTTTGAAGGCATATATTTTCAAATTAGAATAGTGGGTAGTGATAACGCCATAAATTCCTTTGTGGTGCAAAGTATCCAAGGCTGCTTCGGCGATAGCTCCACCAATCTGTGGGTCAGTGCCTGAGCCAAACTCGTCTATCAAAACGAGGGTTTTGTCATCAGCATGCGCTAAAAATACCTTCAAATTCTGCAATCGAGAACTATACGTACTCAAATCATCTTCTAACGATTGTTGATCGCCGATGTCTGCAAATATTTTGTGGAAAATACCAAATTCAGAAGTTTCATCCACAGGAACAAGCATTCCTCCCTGCACCATAAGTTGCAAAAGCCCAACAGATTTCATGGTCACAGACTTACCTCCTGCATTTGGACCACTTAACATGAGCAGGCGATTTTTTCCTCTCAATGTCAAATCAAATGGGACAGTTTCTTTACCCAACTGCTTGTTTTTCA
>DAITMC010000424.1:0-1988 GCA_036835365.1 Saprospiraceae bacterium | reverse complement strand
ATATGAATCAGCAAATTACAGATACTATATTAATGGTGCGCCCTGCCAATTTTGGATTTAATCCACAAACCGCAGAAAGCAATGCTTTTCAAAACAATAGTACGGATTTAAGCCCTGAACAAATTCAGATTTTGGCTACACAAGAATTTGACCAATTCGTGCAACGGCTTCAACAAGAAGACATTCGAGTCATTGTAGTACAAGATTCTACAACGCCTAAAAAATATGATGCCATTTTTCCTAACAACTGGATAACTACCCATGAAGATGGCACTATCATTACGTACCCAATGGCTGCGCCCATGCGACGCCTAGAGCGTAGAGAGGAAATTATTACAGCATTGAGCAATGAATTTAAGACTACTCAACGTCTCCGTTTAGAGCGTTACGAAAATGAGGAAAAAATGCTCGAAGGTACTGGCAGCATGATTCTTGACCGCCCAAATAAAATTGTGTATGCCTGCCAAAGTGACCGAACCAACGAGCAAGTGCTAGATGAATTTTGTACAACATTAGGCTATAAAAAAGTATTTTTTCATGCAGTGGATGCCAATGAGCATGCTATTTATCATACTAATGTGATGATGGCACTTGGCGAAACTTTTGCGATTATTTGCTTAGAGGCAGTAAAAGATGGTCAAGAATGGGCAAATTTACATAAGACGCTGACTGAAACAGGCAAGGAAATCATTGAGATTAGCTTTGAACAAATGGCGAGTTTTGCAGGCAATATGCTTCAAGTAAAAAATAAATGGGGCGATACTTACCTCGTCATGTCAGAGCAGGCTTATCGTGCTTTGAAAGAAAAACAAATTGAACGCATTAAAGCACACACGCTTCCACTTTATAGTCCACTCTACATTATAGAGCAGTTTGGTGGTGGAAGCGCACGTTGTATGATGGCAGAAATCTTTTTGCCAAATGCTATAAACGCTTGATAGCCTTAGGTGTCGCTATAAAGCTAAAACATAAACGGCTTTGGTTTGTAGCCTTGCCAAAAAAAGGTTACGGCTGCTTAGATAAAATTATGTGCCCCAATAAGACTTTATTTTGCTTTAAATGGTCATCAATGGATTTCGTAGGGCAGCACAAATAATGCCTGTTGATACGGCTACATTGAGTGATTCCATGTCCTGTGTTCCATGCGAAGGGATAGTGATAGGATAATCCACTTGTGCCAAAATACTAGGAGATAGTCCTTGCCCTTCATTACCCATTACAATAATACCAGTTGCGCTTAGCATGGGCTGAAATACAGAACGCCCCTTCAACATAGCTGCATAGGTAGGCACTTCAGGAAATTGTTGTTTTAGTAATTCAAATTCAATAGGAATGACCTTCACGCGCAAAAAGGCACCCATAGAAGCCTGTACTACTTTAAAATTATAGACTTCCACGCTATCTGGAGAACAAAAAATATGCTCAATGCCAAACCAATTAGCGATGCGCAGTATAGTTCCCATATTTCCGGGGTCTTGAATGCGGTCTAAATAGAGCGACCAATCTTTCGTAATCATAGCAGTGTTAGGCCTCACATTAGGTTGCTTGGCAATAATTAGCACTTGATTAGGTGTAGTAAGCTGTGAGATTTGCTTGAGTTCTTGTTGCGTTACCTGCTCAACAATCGTTTCATACGGCATTAACAAATTCTTATTGGCTAATATCCAACCTTTTTGTGCAAAAATGGCTTCTATCAATATGCTTGGGGTAATCAATATTTCGTGCGCCAATTTTGTACCTTCGGCAATAAAATTGTTATGCACCTGACGATTTTTTTTCAATGAAAGATTGCGAATATACTTTTCTTTGTTCTTCGAAAGTGGCATTATCCGATTAATGATGAGTTTAAAAATTATTTTATTACCAATTTGTCTGTATCTGCTTGCTTCTTGCAGTAGCGCAAAATATTTGCAAGATCAGCAACAGCTATTAATCCAAAACAAAATTAACATTATTAGCGAAGAAAAAATACCTAATAAAGCCTATTT
>DAITMC010000423.1:0-1997 GCA_036835365.1 Saprospiraceae bacterium | reverse complement strand
CACTAAACAAGCTTTTAGCTCAATGGCGGGTGAAATGGTTAATTGAGCATTCTACTTCGCATCAACATTTGCGGTTTATTGACAGTTTTGTACTCCGTATTCTGCCCGAACGCAAAGCCTGAAATATCATGTAATATGCTAAAACTACATACTAACAAATGAAACGACTGTGGATAATTTTAGTAACGATACTTCTATTTGGTTGTGGACAGACAGAAAAAAAATCTGATGGACAATGGAAAACTATTGAAGTTGGCGACTATCTATTTGATTTTCCTGCCGACTTTAGATTAGTTGCTGAAAAAGGGATTGACTCCTATGTTGGGAAAATCAAAGGTGATAGTATGTGGTTTGGTTTTGACTTTGGTTATTATTCCAGCGACTTTCAACAAACTCAACAAGAATATTTAGAAAATGGACCTTTGAACTGTCTTATCTTTTTATGAATGAAGGCACAACCTACGACCAGACTAGTATTCCGAAAGTTGATGTTATTAGTATTAGACCTGCGACAATTCAAGACAGTACAATTGGGAAAGGTTGTGAATTTGTTGCGAGATGCAAACACAATGACACAGAGTTTGATTTTGCTGTTTATGTTCCAGACGAAATCAAACAAACGAGTTATTCTATTGATACAATAGATAATCAATACAGAAAAATGGTATGGTCAAAAGAGCCAAAAAAAGGAATGACAGGAATTTACCTTAAAGACTTAGACGGTTTCAACAAATCAATAAATAGCTACTTGGCTTTATCAATGGCAACAAGTAATTTGACGAGCAAACAACAAGCAATAGCATTGAGAATTTTCAGAACAGGACGACATAAGGATAGAAATAAATAGAAGTAGGGCATCCAACAGCCTTTTGTTGCTATGGAGGATGAAATGGTTAATTCCCGCCGTGTCAGGTGTTTTTCCACCTGACACTTTTCTGGCTTTATTCTTATTTGATAAAGCAGGAAACATCTTGTAGAAATACAAAAAAGCTGTATTTTTACTTAAAGGCTTTCTGCTCCTATCAAAGCTTTTGTGTTTGGTGTCGCTTCGATTAAACACCAAACACGGCGGAAATGAGAGAAAATTTTTACTTTTAGTAGCGTGACAGAACTTGACAATACATACAGGACAGAAAAACTACTTGACTGGGAGAGAAAAAGTTTGACAAGCAAGTATTCAGGCTTTTCATTAGCTAAAAAATCTACTTGGATGACACTTGCATTTATGATTTTGGGTGGTTTAGCGTTAGGATTTTTAATTCCCTTTATTCCTCCTCGTTACAGTTGGGGCGGTTGGACACCAGCCACGACTTCTGATGAATATTGGTATCGAGTAACAAATTTCTGGACTATAACTCCGATATTAATTTTTGGTGTGTTTGCTTATGTGAACTTGATAAATAAACTTGACCTTGCCTTTGGGACAAAGCGAACAGCAAACTTCAGAGTGACTGAGGTGCTTAATCTTTGGACAATTAAAATATTGCTTATGAACGGTTGGCGACCACTTATTATTCGGGAAAGACGACCATATTTTAATTCTGTTTCACACGGACAGATTATCACAATAAAACGGACTTTTACATTTAGACTTATTGACTATTACATTCGCGACACCGACAAATTCAATGAAGAGCAAAAAAACATTGAACGACAGAAGCCCAGCCACTAACATCGGTTTTGCGTCAGGCGGGCAGCCGTGCTAAAATGAACTTTGGCACTTTCTATTGACTTTTGCACGCGTGCATAATGATAGTACCACTAAAGCCCGCCCTGCACAAATGCTATTTCATAAATCAAAAAATTTCAATAACACACAAACACATTGACAGAATATCCTAAAGACATAAAATTCAAATACGGTTGGAGAAAATACCAACAACGAGTGCTTGACGACTTACAAGACCACTTGACTGACGGACATTTACACGTAATTGCTCCACCAGGTTCGGGTAAGACAGTTTTAGGACTTGAAGTTGCTATTCGACTGAACAAGC
>DAITMC010000422.1:0-1997 GCA_036835365.1 Saprospiraceae bacterium | reverse complement strand
CCGCCGACACATGGATTTTCAGTCCATTGCTCTACCAACTGAGCTACCGCACCTTAATCAATAACTTTTTCAGGTCATTACCTGAATGGGCTGCAAATATATAGTCTTTTTCGGTTTGTTCAAATTTTTATCACAAATCTTTTCAAAAATCAAACCTTTCGCTTTAAAGCACTTGCTATTACTAGGTTTTTATACACTAGGTCAGCAGCTTTTTCCCAGCTATATTGCGTGCGCTGCCATTTTCCTTTTTCGACTAATGTTTTGCATAGTGCTTCGTCGTCATATAGTTGCTGCAAGGCTTCGGCAATAGCTACGGTTGAATTAGGATCAACTAAAATAGCGGCATTGCCTGCTACCTCTGGCATGGACGATGTGATAGATGCAATAACAGGCACTTCTGCATGCATAGCCTCTAAAATGGGTACACCAAAACCTTCAAATAAGGAAACGTAAATTAGTGCCTTTGCAGTTCCCATGAGTAATGGTAATTCTTCGTCGGCTACATAACCTAAAAAAATGATGTCTTTTTTGTGTATGGCGTTATCTAGTGCAGATTTTACTGCCGATGTCTTCCATGCCATTCGTCCTGCAATCAGCAGTTTCATTTGATTTGGTACAGTTTGTTTGAATTGGTCAAAGGCGGCGATTAAGCGTGCTACATTTTTTCTAGGATGCACGGAGCCTACATAAAAGAAATAGGGATTCCCTTCAGCATATTGTAACTGAGTAGTTAATTTTTCTTCCTCGCTTAATGGATGAAAATGTGGACGAACACCATTACAAGCAACAGCTATTTTTTCATTGGCAATACCATAAGTATGAATAATATCTCGCTTAGTGAATTGCGAAACGGTGATGACTCGGTCGGCTCGTTGTAAATATTGAGGCATAAATTTGAGGTAGTAGTGTAATTCTCGCTTCCTGATTTGTGCTGGAAAATGTTGAAAAGCAAGGTCATGCACCACCAACACCGTAGGTACTTTAGTGCGCAAGGAGCAAAAATTGTCAGGTGAAAAAAAAACATCCACTTTATGTTTGGCAAGCACAAAAGGCAACGACCATTCAAACCATAGGTAAAACAAGATCGGATGGCGCGCCATGGGAGGCACAATTACTGCTTTTACATTTTTGTCAAAGATAAAGCGAGCATCATATTTTCTATCGAATAAGAAAAAGAACTCATGTTCAGGGTGTTGGGCTACTAGGCGCTTAGCAATTTCATACGTGAACCAGCCCATTCCTTCGAGCTGACGGGGAAGTAGCAACCGTGTGTTGATAGCAATTCGCATAGCATAGGTTTTATAAAACGAAGAAATAACATTTATGCTCAATCTTATGCTTAGTCAGCTCTAAAAAATGTTTTTTGCTATTTACTGTTAACTAGGGATGCTACAAATTCAGGAATCATGGGGTTGTGGTAGCCAGCGACTGCACTATCTCTTTAGCTATTCTATTGTTTGCCGTATTGGAATATTCGAATAGAGTGGTTTTTGTTTGTTCCTTACAGGATAAAACCAAACCAACTTTTTAAATAAAAAGCGAAGGAATTTCTTTTTCTATACACCCATCCATTTGGCGGTTAGCCACAACAAAATGGCACTGCGTAAAGTCCAAAAAAATGTTCTTATCCAATTGGTTTGTACCAGTTGTTGATGTGCAGTGGCATCAAATGATTGGCTGAGTTTGTTGTGCAAAGGTACTTGAAGGGCAAAGGTAGAAAGCCAAATAAGTAGTAACATGGCGAAAGCAATCCATAAAGCAGGTAGAGGGATGTTGGTAGGAAAAAGTAACAATAAGCCACCTGTGGCAATTTCGAGCATCATCATTGGCAGCACTATCCAAGTGATGGTTTGGGTGTGGCGTGCTTCATAGTCCAGAAAAAAGGCTTCTCCTACGCCGTCCATCAGAGGGTAATGCACCATTTGTACCATCCAAATTAACCCCGTCATAAAAATAGTGGCAAACAAATGTGCCAAAAAAATGTAAGACATCATCTT
>DAITMC010000421.1:0-1998 GCA_036835365.1 Saprospiraceae bacterium | reverse complement strand
GAGCCTTTGCGAAGTTCAACAACTTGTTCGTCCGTGAAGCCATTCATTTTGCCCAAAACAGTATGAGCCGATTGGCAATAACGGCAACCGTTGATTTGGCTTGTTATCAAGTTGATAACCTCTCTTTCTTTGGCTTTTAGTGTTGATTTGCGATTTTGCAAAGCAAGATAGTCGCCTAACGCTGTTTCGTTTTTGGCATAATAGGCATACAAGTTTGGCACAAAGCCTAAGCCTTTTTGCAAGTTGTCAAAAATAACTTGATTGTTTTCCGATACTTCTCCTCGGGTAGGAACTGTGAACTTTGTCATCGTTTTAAATTTTAAATTGTTAATGATTTAATTACGATGCAAAGATGGGGCAAATAAGAGGGGCAAAGTTAGGTCAGTGTTCCCGATGAGTTGGCAATACTTCCCAAAAGTAATTTTTTGAAGTCGGAAGGGCTACTATTTTCCATTTTTTTGAAAAAACGACTAAATGTCTGTATGTCTTCAAAGCCAAGTTCATAGGCTATTTCCTTTACAGGTTTATCTGTATATCTCAACATTCTCTTGGCTTCTAAAGCTTTTCTTTCGTGTATGATTTGTAATGGACTCTTTTCAGAAACCTGTGAGAAGATATTTGCCAATGTTTTTACAGACTTGTTTAATAGGTCTGCATATTCCTGAACAGAGTGTTTTGTCCTAAAATATTGTTCTACCAAATAATGAAACTCCCTGACTAAATCAACCTCTATTACTTCCAATTTAGAAAGGTTCATTTGTGCTTTGTAGATTCGGGTACAAAGTATTATGAACCTTTTCAACATCATTTGAAGCATCTCCAGTTGTAGCTCGTCTTTGGATTGCATTTCGATTTGAAACATTCGCCAAAATGTTTCAAATTTATCCGTCTCGTCATTTGGTATTTGAAAGTAAGGAAGTTGATTTGCTCCATAAAATAAAAGTCCTTTGCAACTCACCTCGCTATCGTGGTCTTTTACACAATAAAACTCTCGGTTGAATTTTATAACTCTTGCATTTTCTAAACTACTGAATTCAATTTTATGGAAAGACGTAAGACAGAGAATATTGTTGTCATAAAGGGTTAGCTTCATTCCTTCAAAATTTATTTCAGTTGTTTGTCTCTTTACCCAAATAAATGTAAGAGGATACGACAAGGTTTTGTCAAACCGCAATGAGTCGCCTTTTTGCAGGTCAATTAATTCTATAAATTCATTATTTCGTCCTGTGTATATCATTGAATGTCGTCATTTTAAAATGGCAGGTAACGTTTCTTGGCTATAACCTGTGGCGTGAATTAAACAACTAATTTAGCAAACAAAACCCAGACCTGAGGAAAATCCGTGAGGATTTTCCGAGTGGGCGAGGACAAGCCATAGATTATCGCCGATGTTGTACACAGTTCTTTATTCTACGGTGTCTTTTACATAGACCTTTTTCTCAAAAAATGTTCGTGATACAATACTATCAAAATCGGAATCTTTAAAAGGTCCGATAGCATATTCTTCCATATATCCACGTAATAATTTGGGACCGGGTTCATCAAACCAACTACCAAAAACTGCTATATATTTTAAATTTTCTTTTTTAACATCAGCAAACCATTTTTGATTAAAGGTGTCTCGTTCAAGGTTGTAGTATCCTTGTTGCAAAATTTCATCAATATTTGAAAAGTCATCATTAAACTTCTCCCTTTCAGTATCAAGAAAAACTCTTATTTCTGACCCATAATCTCTCAATTGAGGAGAAAAACAATAAGCAACCCCTCTAATTGGTTCATTTAAACGTATAGTATCTTTGTTAAATTCAAAAAAAATATAACTTGAACTTCTCTCTGCAAGAGTATCGTGTATGAATTCCTTCTGTTTAAATATGCTGTCCTCTTCACGCCAAGCAAGAGTATCCCCCTTCGTATTTAAAAACCAAGCTCTGTTTAATTTAGGGTTGCCTTCATAAATAAAAAATTCTCTTATCTCTCTTTTATTGCCATTTTTATCAA
>DAITMC010000420.1:0-2006 GCA_036835365.1 Saprospiraceae bacterium | reverse complement strand
CCATATTGCCCTGTAAAATCTTCGTGATGTAAATGAAGCCAATCATATTTTACTAACTCATCCTTCAGGACTTCTGTATCGTAAATTGTTTCATAAGGAATTTCGGCATAAGTCAATACTAATGTAACGGCATCATCCCAAGGCTGTAAACGATTTCCCATCTGGTTGAACTCAGGCGTATAAACTGCAATTTTGGGAGGTACTTCCAACTTGACAACCTCCATGTTGACTTCTGGATTAGCAATTTCATTTTTTATTTTTTCAAATTGAGCATCTGCAATCACTTCATAGCTGACGTTGCGCGTTAAACACTCACGCTCGAACAATCTGTTGTGAGTGAAAACAAAGCTACCGCCCTTATAATTCAGTAACCAGTAGGCTTCTACTTGCTGTTGCAACACCCAGTAGGTGATGCCATATGCTTTGAGGTGGTCTTTTTGCCCCTCGTCCATAGGTAAAAGAATGTAGGTTGCCTTTGCAGAGAAACTGACTGTCATTAATGCTATGATGATAACTAATATTCTCATGTTTCTTATTTTTGTTGATGGCTGCTATTTTAACAATGCTTTGTATCTAGCGGAATCATTGAGCAGTCGAATAGCTTCTTTAATTTCAATATCGTTGCGCAAGCCAATTTTTACTGCGCCTTCTTGATAAAAATAGCGACCAGCGATTTCTTTTTCAATAATATCCACAATGGTATCTTTATATTTGAGTAGTTCTACACGCTTAGTTTTTACCATTTCTTTTTTGATATTAGCTATGGTTTCTTCCATAGCATAACCATCTTTCTCTGCTTGAAGTTCTAATTCTTTTAATAATTTTTCAGTTTTGGTATCATATTGGAAATTTCGCATTTCTACAAAATCAACAAAGCCTGTGAAATCATCGAATTTAAGGCTCATCAATTCACCGACAGATGCTTTGCCTGCACAGTATTGTGTAACGTAGTCAAAAATGATATTACCACGCTCTAATTGTTTAAGTAGGTTGGAGCCACCGTCGCGGTCAATGAGGATATCTGGACTCACACCCCCGCCGTCAAAAACTTGACGCCCATTTTTAGTTTTAAATGGTGTTCTTTTTTCATCAGGGATGTCCACAGGTTCGCCATTTTCGTATTCTACAGCTTGAATGCAGCGTCCGCTTGGAATGTAGTATTTAGCAGTGGTCATTTTTACTTTGGCATTGTAGCCAATGTCGCGCGTATTTTGGACTAAGCCTTTGCCAAAAGACCGTTGACCAATCAATACGCCACGGTCGTAGTCTTGTATAGCACCTGCCACAATTTCTGAAGCTGAGGCAGAGCGGTTGTTGATAAGCACAACTACTGGAATTTCAGCATCTACAGGATTGTTCAGGGTTCTGAAACTTCTATCCCAATCTTTTACACGCCCCTTAGTAGTGGCAACTAATTCATTCTTAGGGATGAATACGTTAGTGACATTTACCGCTTCTAATAATAATCCACCGCCATTTCCTCTTAAATCGAAAACAATGCCTTTTAGGTTAGGATTCTTATCTTTTAAGTCCTTTACGGCTTTTGCCACATTTTCTCCAGCGTTTCTAGTGAAGGTGGTTAAGGCAACATACCCAATGTTCTCAGCAATAAAATCGTGATGAGGCACATTTTCTACTTCTACATCTTCTCTGACGATTTTTACCTTAAAATCATCCTTCTTACCTGGTCGGCGAATTTCTAGGATAACCTCTGTTCCTGGAAAACCGCGTAGTATTTCTTCAATATCTTCTTCGCTTTTGCCTTTGGCATCTTTGCCGTCAATAGCAATAATTTGGTCGCCTACTTTTAAGCCAGCTTTATCAGCAGGCTTTTCTTTAAACAGCTCTGTAACGGTGAAGTAGTCGCCCATTTTTCTGCTTTCTATCCCGATGCCATGATATTTACCTTCTTGTACAAAACGGAAATCTTCAATTTGAGCTTCAGAAATGTAATTAGTGTAAGGGTCAAGCGAACTAACCATAGCATCCACACCAATTTTCATGAA
>DAITMC010000419.1:0-2026 GCA_036835365.1 Saprospiraceae bacterium | reverse complement strand
TGCGCATTGCCTTAAAAAAGGCTTCCTCTCCAATCGTGTAGCGAAGCGTATGTAAAATCCATGCACCTTTAGGATAAATGGGGGCTTTCCACGCCTGAACAGAGGTTTGAGTCGTGCGGTTTGCCACTGGCAATGTGTTGCTAAATCTTCTATTGGCGCGCAAATATTCAACATATTGTTCTTTGCCGAACTTCTCTTCTAAGTAAAGGGCTTGCGTGTAAGTACCAAATCCTTCATGTATCCAAGCGTCTTTCCAATCTGCACAAGTGACTAAATTTCCCCACCATTCATGCGACAATTCGTGGTGGTGCAGCGCGTCGAATCCCCAATCTTTACCTCCTGTCATCGGGCTGTTTTTGAAATTAGCACCATACGCAATAATGGACTGATGCTCCATACCCAAGTGTGGCGTTTGTGCTACTCCATATTTTTCTGCGCGAAAAGGATAAGGACCAAAGTATTTTTCAAAGAATGCTAAATGGGCTTTAAATTCTGGCAATATCTTCACTCCTTTTTCATAATCTTCTGGCAAGACATAAAACACAATGGGATAAGTCTCCCCCGTAACACAAGCTACGGTATCCTCCAACACTCGATAAGGTGCAATATTTAAAGCAATGTTATAAACACTGATAGGATTTTTAATTTTCCAATGAAAAGTGCTGGTTTGGTCTTGATGGGTTTCCACCTTTTCTAAAACTCCATTACTTGCCACTACTAAGTCGCTAGGAACGCGAATGTGCAAACGCACAGAATCAGGCTTATCCGAAACGTGGTCTTTGCAAGGAAACCAAAGATCAGCACCCTGCGACTGGCAGCTAGTCGCAATCCAATGTTTACCACTTGGTGTTTTTTCCCACGAAAAACCACCATCCCATGGTGCGCGAGGCGCCACCCTTGGCTTTCCGCTGTATGCCACTTGCACGGAAAAAGTGGATTTAGGTTGAAAAGTTGTGCCCAATTCAATCCAAATTTTCCCTGACTTTCGTTCAAAAGAGCAAATTTTATTTTGCATATTCACGCTGTTGACCTGAAGCAAAGTGTCCAAATCTAGCACCAACCAATACATCGGATGCACTACTTCTGCTTCTATAGTCAATGTACCTTCAATGCTGCGAGTTTCAGGGTGTATGGCAAGGGCTAAATCGTAAAAAGAAACATTGTAAGCGGCTTGCTCAGGCATCAAAGGTCCGCCAGAATCATAAATTTGTACTTGCGCAAAAAGTGCAGTTGTAAATAGGAAAAAAAGAAGTATCAAGCGAAGCATCGTTGGCATTTTTTTGTAACAGGAATAGAAATGATTGCAGAACAAAACTAAGTATTTTATTCCAAATCTAGGAAATTAATTAAAACTTGGATATAAATAAGCACTAATTACTGCACAGTCCCTTCCTTTTTTTATCTTTGAGTGTAACTAAATCAGCAATTCATTTGTGGACCAACTAATCAACATCTTTATTGCCTACGCCAGAGAAGATGCTAATTATTTAGCGGAATTGCGGAGGCATTTGCGGGTTTTAGAGCGTCAAGGAAAGGTCAAAATTTGGTACGATGGTGAAATACTGGCAGGAAAAAAATGGGAAGAAGAAATCGAAAGAGAACTGGAGCGTGCCGATATTTTTCTGATGCTGATTAGTGCCAGTTTTATTACCTCCGATTATGCTTATACCAAAGAAATGCGCCAAGCCCTCATACGACATGACAAGGGGGAGTGCGTTATCATTCCGATTATTGCCAGGGCTTGTGCTTGGGAACGCACTCCGCTTGGGCAACTACAAGCCGCTGTGCAAGCTAAGCCACTCGGTAGTGCGCTCAACGCTGCTGCTAGGGATGAGCTATATACAGGCATTGTGAACGAGGTCGCTAATGCCGTAGAGCGAAAGCAAACCGAAAAAGACAAGCACCAACGCTATTTTGCAGACGAAGCTGCTTGGAAAAACGCCTTGCAACTCAACTCCATCAACGGCTTTAATCGCTACTTGGAGCAACACCCCAACGGCAGACACGCCAGCGAAGCAAGGATTGC
>DAITMC010000418.1:0-2043 GCA_036835365.1 Saprospiraceae bacterium | reverse complement strand
AGAAAATTGTGTGGGTGTACTCCGTCGTTACAGAGCGAACACCCTTTGGTTTTCAGCTTTTTAAGCATGGATTACTCTATTTTATGCTTCTTGATGGCGACAATATTTCGGTGAGTTTACCATCGGTTCAACTCAAAATCGTTGCTGAAGGATTAAATGGAATGTTGCCTCATGCTACTTTTGGCTATACAAAAGAGCGCGAAGTAACCTACCAAAAAGCACCTGAAAGGTTATTGAAAAAAGTGGACAACTAATAGCAGGTGTTAACTGTTGCTAAGGCTCAATAAATGCTGTTAATTTATGTTTGATGCCATGAACGAGTTTGGAAAAAAAAACATTCCATTCTTATTCATTATAGATTTCGAGGGTAAGCAGCCCATCGTTCTTCCTTTGGAAGAAGTTGCCGAGCAAGGAATTTTTTTCAATATCAAGGGTTTTAAAAATTATCTTTCTACTACCGTGTTGCCTGAACGTTGGGCGTTGAGTAAGCAAGCAGTACCTTTTGAGCAGTATCAAAAGGCATTTAACATAGTACAACATCATCTGAAAATTGGTGATTCTTTTTTGGTCAATCTCACTCTGCCTACGCCAGTAAACACCGATTTAAGCCTGCAACAAATTTTCGAGCATAGCACCGCCCCCTATCGCTTGTGGTATAAAAATCAATTTGTTGTTTTTTCACCTGAACCATTCGTAACGATTCAACATGGAATAATAGCCTCTTTCCCAATGAAAGGTACGATTGATGCGGAAATTCCAAATGCAGCGCAAATTATTTTAAACGATGCTAAGGAGAAAGCAGAGCACAACACAATTGTAGATTTAATTCGTAATGATTTGAGTAGTGTAGCAGAAAAAGTGCGTGTAACACAATTTCGCTACCTCGACCGTATTACCACAGATACTAAGGATTTGCTACAAGTCAGTTCAAAAATTACAGGACAATTACCCCAAAATTATACCGCTTCGCTCGGTGATATTTTTCAAAAACTTTTGCCAGCAGGCTCAATTTGTGGCGCACCAAAGCCTAAAACGCTTGACATTATTTGCAAAGCCGAGCAATACAACAGAGGCTATTATACCGGTATCTTTGGCTACTACGCCAATGGAAAGGTTGAAAGCGCCGTCATGATTCGATTTATTGAAAAGGATGGGCAGCATTTATGGTATAAAAGTGGTGGCGGCATCACAGTTTTCAGCGAAGCAGAAAAAGAGTATCAAGAATTGATAGATAAAGTTTATGTCCCGATTCATAGAAACAATTCGCATCTCCAACGGCAATATCGAGAACTTGCCATTGCACAATGAACGCTTGCAACGCACGCAAAAACGGTATTTTGGGCAATCCAACGACATTGATTTGGCAAAATGGGTTCATGTACCTAGTGCTTTTCGTCAAGGATTAATCAAGTGCCGAGTATTGTATGACAAAACAATTACCGATATTCAATTCGCTGTATATCAACCTCGTCCAGTGAAAAGTTTGCAGTTGGTAGCACATCCAACGATTGATTATACCTTCAAGTATGAAGACCGTACTGTGCTGGAGGAATTGTTTGAGCAACGAGGCGATTGCGATGACATTATGATTGTAAAAAATGGTTTTATTACGGATAGTTACTATGCCAATTTGGTATTCGATGATGGTTGTTCGCTTTACACCCCCCATCAACCGCTTTTGAAGGGTATCCGAAGAACCCAACTACTGTGCGCTCGACATATAAAAACCGCTATTATTCGACCTTGCGACTTAGATTCCTTCCAGAAAGTACACCTCATTAATGCCATGTTAAATTTAGGAGATGTCGTCATCGAGCGTCCTCATTTTTTCCCCAAGCACCTCCACCAGGGGTCTCGATAATGAGGTAATCACCAGCTCTACAACTTCGACTATCCATGCCATTTAACTTTTCTACTATTCCATCCTTGCGAATTAGCACTTGCGTTCCTACCTTTCCGTTACCACCACCCGCCCTGCCATAAGGCGCAATATTGCGATGTTGTGTGAGTAGGGTCATTTCTACTTCCTCCAAAAATTCTATT
>DAITMC010000417.1:0-2084 GCA_036835365.1 Saprospiraceae bacterium | reverse complement strand
TAAATCCGACTCCGGCGGTGGCGTTGGTCCTTGTATCAATTAAAATAAAAGATCCATTCGTACGATGCTTTTTGAAGGCATCAAAATAGATAGGTCTATTTAATTTAAAGGTTACCTGCGCTATGTCATTCATGCCTAGAGCTACCGCGTCAGTATCAATTCCCGAATAATCAGGAAATATTTTGTGATCGATGGTGTCCACTTTGGCCAACACCTTATTTACTCCATGCTGCAATACATATTTGCTTCCTAGGGTTAAATTCTGAGAATCCATCCAGGCAATTGTAGCAGTCAAATTTTTGTCTATAGTAGGTAAATCGCCTACCTTTACCAACATATCTCCCCTACTGATATTTACCTCATCTTCCAAGGTGATCGTAATCGAAGATCGTCTGGTAGCGGTTTGATACTTTTTATTGTAGAAATAAATTTCCTTAATTCTGGATTTAGTCATAGATGGTAATACCACCACTTCATCACCCACGCTTAATTCCCCGCCATAAACTTTACCAGCAAATCCTCTAAAGTCATGAAACTCTTCTGTTTTGGGGCGGATTACATATTGCACAGGAAATCTTGGAGTTCCTACATTATATATATCCTTTCTATCTAGTTTTTCCAAATGCTCTAATAGCGTTTCACCGGTGTACCAAGGCATATGTTTGGAACCATTCACCACATTGTCCCCTTTAAGAGCACTTACGGGAATAAATGTTATTTTTTGATCCTGATAATCTCGCTTGGCCATTAATTTCTCAAAATCTGCTTTAATCTCATTGTATCGTTGTTCCGAAAAATCGACTAAATCCATCTTATTGATGGCTACTATAACATCCTTAATTCTAAGCAAATTATTAATAAAGAAATGGCGATTGGTTTGCTCAATCACTCCTTTTCGGGCATCAATCAAAATAATAGCTACTTGAGAAGTTGATGCTCCAGTAACCATGTTTCTTGTATATTCCACATGGCCCGGTGTATCAGCAATTATATAACTTTTTTTTAGGGTTGAAAAATAAATATGAGCTACATCTATGGTAATGCCTTGTTCGCGTTCGGCTACTAAACCATCAGTAGCAAGGGAAAAATCCAAATAATCATATCCCTTCTGCTTACTGGTTCTTTCGATGGCCTCCAATTTATCGTCGGTCAATGATTTTGTGTCGTAAAGCAAGCGGCCTATCAATGTGCTTTTCCCATCATCTACGCTTCCTGCTGTTGCTATTTTTAGTACTTCCATGGCCTCTCCCACTTCCCTCTCCAAAAGAGAGGGTGCTTTTTTGGGTTATATTTCAAAATTATTTTTATTCATTTATTTTTCTACTACCTATATAAAATCATGTAGGCTTACTATAAGTAAAATCCCCCTTTGGGGGTTAGGAGACTTTTAAAAATATCCTTGTTGTTTTCTTTTTTCCATGGCAGCCTCAGAACGCTTGTCATCAATACGCGCTCCGCGTTCGGAAATTTTAGATTCTCTAATTTCCGCTACTACTTTATCAATGCTGTCTGCATAAGATTCTACAGCAGCGGTACACGACATATCACCAACAGTTCGAAAACGAACTGTACGCTCTTCCACTTTTTCATCTGAAGCCCTGAAAACCACATCATCTTGGGCGGACCAAATTAAGCCGTCACGGACGAATATGTTTCGCTGGTGCGCAAAATATATGGATGGAATTTCTATATTTTCTTGTTGTATATAGCTCCAAACATCGAGTTCTGTCCAATTGCTTATTGGAAAAACCCGCACATTCTGACCCATTTCTATTTGCCCATTAAGCATATCGAAGAGTTCAGGTCTTTGATTTTTTTCATCCCATTGACCAAAATCGTCTCGAACTGAAAAAATACGTTCTTTGGCTCTCGCTTTTTCTTCGTCTCTGCGGGCACCACCAATACATGCATCAAACTTAAATTCCTCAATGGCATCTAAGAGGGTGGTAGTTTGTAAAATATTTCTACTGGCATATTTCCCGGATTCCTCTACAACCTTTCCCTGATCAATGGAATCTTGTACATTCCTAACGATGAGTTCAACACCCAATTCTTTAACCAATTTATCCCTAAAAGCAATAGTC
>DAITMC010000416.1:0-2112 GCA_036835365.1 Saprospiraceae bacterium | reverse complement strand
GCTTCAAAATTTGTATCGGGTTTTATCTTCTATTTTATACTCATCAACGTGCTAATGCTAGCTTTAGAACAGGCTAAAATCAATACGGACTTTATCACTGCTAACTTATCTATTATTTTAGCGGGCATTGTTTTAGCCTTTGCTATTGGCTACGGCTTAGCCTCTAAAGCCATTATGGCTAACCATGTTGCTTATTTTTACAATCGAAAGAAAATTAATATTGGCGATAGCCTAAAACTAAATGATAAAAAGGGAATTGTGGAAAAAATGGATAGCACTTCACTTACATTATTAGCGGAGGATAATCAAAGTAAAATTATTATTCCTTTGAGTTTGTTGGATACAGAAGCTATCGAAGTGATACCATATAAAGAAGAGCATAGTTAAATCACCTTTTTTCAATAAGCATAATGATAAAGCAAGATTATTTTGAAAGATTAGTGCAAGACATTGCCAAAGTGCTTGCCAAATTAATCTTTAACAAAGATTGGGAAGCAACCCTGCCCTTGTTAGAACAGGCATATATGGACTATCTTCCTTTTGATAGGGCAGAAGCAGCGGCACAGCCCATCGAAAATTTTATGAATTGGCTTTTGGTTGAAAAAAAATGTCAACTTCCTCAAATTGAGGCATTAACTGAACTTTTTTTCTTTGAAGCGCGTCAAACACATGACCAATCAAACCAAGAAGTCAACAAGATACTGCTTTCCAAGATGCTTCTTTTGCTAGAATATGCGCAACAACACAGCCATGTTTACGCTATGGAGCGTGAGGATAGGATAAAGTGGATAAGGCAGCAACTGAACTAAAAGATTAGTAATTTGGACAAAATATTTCAACAGAGAAATTATTGGTGCTTATCTCGATTGGGAGAAATGATGCATGGTCTAGGCTTTGAACACGTCTCTCACTATCAACAGTTTAGAAAGGAGACAGCTTTTGGTTTTCAAAATTTGCTGTATAGCATCACCCATTATGAAGATGAAAATTGGGTAGATATTTTTATTGGTATTCGGCATCATGTAGTAGAAAGTTTAGCGTATCCATTTACCACAGGATGGATTGATTTTCAGCCTCATAGCAATACTTTAATTTCTTCTATTCGCCATTTACAAGCCCAACCCTATCAAAAATATAAGCTAGCTTCACCAAAAGATGCAATAGAAATAGTAGATGCTATTCATAACTAGCTACTTTCAGAAGGTTTGGCACATTTGTCTGATTTACAAGATATTAAAGCTATACATCAAGTGTTAAACGAATATCCACAAGATGTTTGCACTTGGTCGCTGAACTACTCAAATAGGGCATTGCGGGGTATTGTGGCTGCCAAACTTGTTTTTGAACCCAATTTCAATCAACTTGTTGAAGAATACTTACAAGGATTTGAAACTAGAGCAGCAACCTCTAAAACGTTGGAGCAGTTCAAAAAACTGTTACAATTTTTGAATACTTACACACCAAATTGAGTAAATAAGAGAGAAACAAACATGAAGATTTACAACAACCCACCTCAAAATACTTGGTCAGCGCTATTGAGAAGACCAACGATGAGTACACAACACCTAGAAGGCGTGGTTTCAGAAGTAATCGAAGCCATAAAAATAAATGGGGACGAAGCATTAAAGAACTTTACATTAAAATTTGACCAAGTTGTCTTGAACGACCTCGAAGTCAAAGCGGAGGAAATCGCATTGGCAGTAGCTCAAGTAGCACCAGATTTAAAAAAAGCTATTCAAACAGCACACCATAATATAAGGACCTTTCATAGTAAACAAGCCACCGCAATCGAAGTAATAGAAACCATGCCTGGCGTAGAATGCTGGCGTAAAAGTGTACCTATCGAAAAAGTGGGTTTGTATATTCCTGGTGGCACAGCACCTCTATTTTCCACCATTTTGATGTTGAGTGTACCGGCTAAAATTGCGGGTTGTCAAGAAATTGTGCTTTGCACACCACCTCAAAAAAACGGTACCATTCACCCTGCTATTCTCTTTACAGCCCATTTGGTGGGGGTAAATCGTATTTTTAAAGTAGGAGGTGCACAAGCTATTGCGGCTATGGCTTTTGGAACAGCCACTATTCCAGCAACTTACAAAATTTTTGGACCAG
>DAITMC010000415.1:0-2118 GCA_036835365.1 Saprospiraceae bacterium | reverse complement strand
AAAGGGCTTATCAAGCATTACGAAGCTATTGCAAATGCAGTGAATATTCCAATTATTCTCTATAACGTTCCCAGCAGAACAGGGATGAATATTTCACTTTCCGCTATGGTTGAACTTTCCAAGATTGACAAAATTGTTGGCGTAAAAGAAGCCAGTGGCGACATTTCCTACGCACTTGAAATTGCTCGACTTTGCGGAGAGGATTTCGCTATTATCTCTGGAAATGATGATATTATTGTCCCCATGATGGCGATTGGCGGAAAAGGGGTTATTTCGGTAGTAGCCAACATACTGCCCAGAGAAACACATCAAATTACAGCACTCTTTTCAAAAGGAAGAACAAAAGAAGCTATTGCTTTGCAATTAAAATATAATGGATTCGTTAACAGCCTTTTCTATGAAACCAATCCGATTCCAGTGAAAACAGCAATGAATTTACTTGGCTGGGATGTAGGACCATTACGCCTACCTTTGTACGACATGGACGAGCAGCTTTTGGAACGTATGAAAGCAGAAATGCGCAAGATAGGTTTATTTCAACCCAAGATAGCTGTTTAATTTAACAAGATTAATTAACACCCTTCCTATATGAAGATAGTTGTCTTTGGTTTTGGTACAATGGGGAAACTCCTTTGCGATGCTGTGAAGGAGCATCCTCATTTGGATTTGGTCAATGTGATTGAGCCTTACGGAAGAGACGAGCACCAAATGGTGTCTGCCAATCTAGAGAAATTAGCTCCTAATTTCGATGTGATGATTGATTTTTCGCATCCAGCAAATATTCAAATCATTTTGAGTTATTGCACTGCGCATAAAAAACCTTTAGTCATCTGCACCACAGGCTTTGACCAAGCAGCTCTCGAAAGCATAACTTTAGCCGCTACTTTTATTCCTATCGTCCTAGCCTCCAACACTGCTCAAGGGGTCAACTTGATGCACCAGCTTCTGAGAAGAGCTGTTCAAGCACTGGCTGCCGATTTCGACATTGAAATTATAGAAGCGCATCACAATAAAAAGCTAGACGCACCTAGTGGAACGGCTAATAGCCTATTGAAAACCATACAAGAAGCTTTGCCAGAGCCTTACAAAGTAGAATATGGCAGACAAGGCATGGCAAAACGAACACCAAAAGAAATTGGAATACACAGTTTAAGAGGGGGTACCCTCATTGGTGAACACACGGTTGTGCTGGCAGGTGAAGACGAAATTATCGAAATTAAGCATACGGCACTCTCCAAAAAAATATTTGTAAAAGGCGCTATTCGGGCAGCACAATTTTTGCATCAAAAACCATCTAAGCTCTACACCATGGAAGATGTCATTCAATAGAATTTGGATGCAAGTGCTGAACTGCCGCATCAAGTTCGGTGTAAAATGCCTCACCATATTTTCGGATAATTGCGTCTTTCACAAATTGATAAATAGGCAGCTTAGCCTTTTTACCTGAAGTGCAGGCTGCGGAGCAAATCTCCCACTCGTCATAATTCATCGCTTCAAATCCAGTATTTTCATTATGATAAATCCGTATTGGATACAAATGGCAAGAAACAGGCTTGATAAAATCTGTTTTTCCTGCTCTATGCGCCTGCTCTATCCCACAGCGGGCAATCCCCAGATTATCATAAGTCAAAAATACACAAGCTCCATTTGGCATCAAATTAGTGCCATATTCTTCTGTTTCTTCATAATATTCATACAATCCATTTTCTTCAATTCTTTTTATTGACTCTGGTCGAAGAAAAGGCTTGATGTCAGCATATATTTCTTCTAAAATACGTAATTCTTCTCGCTCTAGCGGTGCACCGTAATCGCCTTCCCAGCAGCAAGCGCCTTTACAAGCATTCAAGTTGCACAAAAATTGTTCTTCCCAAATTTCTTGACTCACAAGAACATCTTGTATAATTAACATAAAATCAGGTCTTTTTCTTGTTTTTTTCTAAACGCTCATAACTGGTTTTCGATACAAAGAAAATTATTTTTACAACTGCATGAATAAGCGTATTTTTATCCAAATCATTTAACCAATGATTTTGGCATTACACATTGTGCTCATGCAAAGCTACTAAAAATTGAAAAATGAATGCGATTAGTATATTCGATATGCTCAAAATAGGCGTT
>DAITMC010000414.1:0-2120 GCA_036835365.1 Saprospiraceae bacterium | reverse complement strand
CATCAGGATGGGAAAGCCCTAATCCATTGATAAATACGGTCAATCGAGAACCTTCATAAAAGCTCCAGTTGTGTATTATCCATCTGCCTAAACTAAAATGCAAGCGGCGAGCCACCACGTCTTCAGGAGCTTGCTTGAATTTTTCTTTGGAAGCATGGTCAATCAAGCGATTGAGTTGAATAAAAGCATCGGTCAAATCTTTGGGAATATATACATTATCCAAATATTCTTTTTGAATGCGTCTCTTATATTGCTCGTCAAATTGAGCAGCGTTATTGGCGGGCTGTCCGAAAGTAGCGGTCAGTAAGATAGCCAATAAGTATAGTGTTAGTCCTATTTTTATCATGGTTTGTTTTGATTCTTTCAGGATTCTGAACTTTGATTCGGTATTAAAAATTGTTGTATGCTCGCTTTAATAAGTAAAAACTTTTGATAAAGATACTGCATTGCGAATGTTTGTTTCATCTTTAACTTAGGCTTATGAAAAAAATAAGTTCGTCCCCACAGCGTTTATTTGCCTTTCAGATAATTTTGACAACAAATGTTTAAATCTTTTTTCTATTTACAATAAAATAATATCTCAAAAATGCTTTACTCATAGCACATTAGAAGGTTAAATTAGATATATTTCATAAAAGCATTTCACTCTATTCTAAAACTACTTGCGTGGTCAATCGTTATTACTGTATAAAATATTAAAAATATTACATTAAATACAAAATAAAATATGGCTGATGTGATTCAGCTACTTCCTGATTCCATTGCCAACCAAATTGCGGCAGGTGAAGTCATACAAAGACCTGCTTCTGTGGTCAAAGAGTTATTAGAAAACTCAGTAGATGCTGGAAGTACGAGTATAAAATTAATTGTCAAGGATGCAGGAAAAACACTTATCCAGGTGGTGGATAATGGTTGTGGTATGTCTGAAACAGACGCTAGAATGTGCTTCGAGCGTCATGCTACTTCAAAAATTAGTACCGCTAAGGACTTATTTGCCTTGCGTACGATGGGTTTTAGAGGAGAGGCAATGGCATCTATTGCTTCCATTGCACAAGTAGAGCTGCGTACTCGACAAAAAATCAATGATTTAGGCACAAGAATAGTAATAGAGGGCACCGTACTAAAAACCCAAGAGCCTTGTCAATGTATAGTGGGTAGCAGTGTTTCGGTAAAGAATCTTTTTTTCAATGTGCCTGCTAGGAGAAATTTCTTAAAGTCAAATACGGTCGAGATGCGTCATATCACAGACGAATTTCAACGTGTAGCATTAGCGCATCCCGATATTTTTTTCTCTCTCCACCATAACGGAACAGAGGTGTTTCATTTACCTGTAAGCAATATGCGCCAAAGAGTCGTCAACTTGTTAGGCGCGGGCACCAACAAAAAGTTAGTACCTATTAATGAAGAAACAGCGTTAGTACAAATAAAGGGTTTTATTAGTAAACCTGACTATGCTAAACGAACAAGAGGTGAGCAATTTTTCTTTGTGAACAATCGGTTTATAAAAAGTGGTTGGTTACATCATGCTGTCATGGGCGCGTTTGAAGACTTACTATCGCAAAATATGCACCCACTTTATGTTATTTTTTTGGATATCGACCCCGCTCACATTGATGTAAATGTCCATCCAACGAAACAAGAAATTAAGTTTGATGATGAGAAAATGGTGTATAATTACCTTAAAGTAGCTATTCGCCATGCTTTGGGGCAGTATAGTGTTACGCCGACACTAGATTTCGACCAAGAACCCCTGTTCTCAAATATCAATTTTACTTCAAGAGCATCGGAAGAATCATCGCCTACCCTACGTCATTTTCCGTCTTTAGACCTGTCTTCATCACTAGGTGAATTTGATGGTAACGCACCTAGAAAAAATGCTGCTTTCGACGCAGAGGCTAAAAGACAGCGTAACAATTTGGAGCAATGGGAGCTACTTTACCAACAGGAAGAAGGTCAAATAGGGGCATCTTCGTCTGATGAACTGCCGATAGTAGTGTCTAGTAAAATATCAAAAGAAACATCAGAAGAACTTGATGATATTAGTAAGAGCTTTTCTAAACAACAAAAAACACCTTATCAATTACATCAGCGCTACATCATCAACCAAATAAAATCAGGTT
>DAITMC010000413.1:0-2126 GCA_036835365.1 Saprospiraceae bacterium | reverse complement strand
AAATAGTGCAAAAATCAAATGAATATGAGCCATCCAATCCATAAAATGAAAGTTTGTCTTTGGATGGTCTTAATTTGCTTTGGGTTATTATGGCAAAATTTTGTTATTCATTCACCCATCGTATGGCTTACAACAAGTGAACATAACTTTGGAGCGATTCCTCAATATCAAGAACAAATTCATCATTTTTATTTCAGAAATAACAGCCTAAAAAATATTTCTATCGACAACGTGCGTACCACTTGTGGCTGTACGGCAAGCCAATGGCAAGAAATGCCCATACCTCCTGATTCAATAGGATTTGTCAGTATCACTTATGATGCTAAGCAAGTTGGGGCGTTCAAGAAAAAAATTAAAGTATTTTTTGCTAATCAACGCTTACCAGAAATTCTATTTGTCGAAGGTTTGGTGCAATAAAGGTAGTAAATTGTTTTTTTGGTATAAAACCCATTTTGCCCAACGCTTATTTGTCATTGGTATTCCTACAAATTCACTTATCTTTGCTCAAAATAAGCTTAGACCTCCCCAACTGGTCAGGCAAGTTCAAAACATAGAATTATGTCATTACTGATTTTCGTTATTGTTTTTTATGTATTGTTGAGCATCAGTTTATATTTTCTATTTCCAAAAGTAGGCGTAGCCGCTTGGAAAGGCTTAATACCTGGCTTGAATTTTGTGGAGTGGTGTAATGTTGTTGGTCGCCCTTCATGGTGGGCAGTTTTACTATTGCTTCCCATAGTCAACTTTTTTATCTTCGTTGGCTTGGCAGTTGAGATGGTTCGCTCCTTTGGAAAATATAAGTTTTACGATAGCCTTTTGGCAGGTATAGCGACACCATTATATTTTCTGTATCTAGGGCTTAGCCCCAAAGAAAAATATTTAGGTAAATCTCGAGTATTAGAGCAGTCCTACAAAGAAAAATTAGCAGAAGCTACCGCAAAAGGAAAAGAGCGGGAGCTAAAAAAATTGCAAAATCAAAATCCATACAAGAAATCTGCGTTAAGAGAATGGGCGGAGGCAATTATTTTTGCGGTTTTCGCTGCTGCATTCATCCGGATGTTTTTGATAGAAGCATATGTTATTCCAACTCCTTCTATGGAAGGTTCACTATTGGTGGGTGATTTCCTCTTCGTAAGCAAGGCGCACTATGGTATCCGAACGCCTAAAACGGTGATGATGCTTCCGCTGATTCACAATCGCATTCCAGGAACGAAGCTGCCTTCTTATCTGGTAAATCCTAATTTGTCTTTCAAGCGATTTGGTGCTTTGGAATCCATAGATCGCAATGATATGGTTGTGTTTAATTTTCCCGAAGGAGATAGTGTTTACTTTTTTCCTGAACGTACTTGGAGCGTTAATGATTACAGAAGGGGAGCGATTGAGCAGCAAATTCCTTTTCATCATCAACAAATAAAAGCAGGAAAAGCGAAAGTAACTTATCGCCCAATTGATAAAAAAGACCATTACATTAAGCGTTGTGTGGCAGTTGGTGGCGATACCATTCAAATTAAAGAACGAGCACTCTTCGTAAATGGTAAGCCCGCTAATGAACCTAAGCACTTACAATATCGCTACTTCATTAATTATCCACCAAATACGACCATCAATACTGCTCGATTGGAGCAATGGGGCATTGAAGACAATCCTTCCGTAGGCGACGTAACGCGCGACCGACAAGGCAATATCAGAATGTTGACTTTGACAGAAGAACAAAAAAATAACGTACAAACACTTGACCCAAATATTGAAATTCAACCTTTGATTTTTACGACTGAATATGACGATCCTGCACAAATTTTCCCGCACGAACCCAAACATTACACTTGGACAAGGGACAACTACGGACCGCTATGGATACCTAAAAAAGGAGCAACTGTAACGCTTACTCCGGAAAATATAGCCATTTACAGGCGTATTATCAGCATTTATGAAGAAAATGATTTTAAGGAAGTAAACGGTAGTTTCCTGATTAATGGTCAACAAACTAATGAATACACTTTTAAAATGAACTATTATTGGATGATGGGTGATAATCGCCATAATTCAGAAGATTCCAGAATCTGGGGATTTGTGCCAGAAGACCATGTGGTAGGCAAACCGCTATTTATTTGGATGTCTGCTAAAGA
>DAITMC010000412.1:0-2152 GCA_036835365.1 Saprospiraceae bacterium | reverse complement strand
CCCTACCTTTTTCCTAAACCCACAACAGATTTTAGTGCTTTTATAGCACAAATAGACCAATTCTACGAAACAGAAAAAAATAAGGTATCGCACGACGAGTACCCTGCCGAAGAAAGAGAGTTATTTTCTTTTAACCCAAACCGTGCAAGCGAAGAAGAATTGCTCCATTTAGGGCTACCTAGTAGAGTAGTGCAAACCATTCTAAAATACCGAGCTAAAGGTGGTCAATTCAGACAAGCAGAAGATTTGAAGAAGATTTATGGTTTATCAACGGCTGATTATGAGCGTATTGTACCTTATATCACGCTTGGGCAAACAGCTTTAGCTAGTGCTTCAAATAGAAGTGCTAATAGCAATAGTAGTATGTTCGCATCTCGTTTATTTTTATTCAATCCTAATTCAGCGAGCGAAGAAGAATTGACATCGTTAGGATTGAGTGAAAAAGTGGCGAATAACATCATTAAGTACAGAGCGAAAGGTGGTGTCTTCAAGACACCTACGGACTTTAAGAAAATTTATGGACTTCGCGAAGAGGATTACGCACGCTTGGAAGCCTATCTTGATTTACCTAGCAACGAAGTCGTCGAACCCTCTGATACAGAAATCCCTATTATCACGCTTCCCGAAGAAGTTGTCGCCAAGAAAGAAAGTAAGTCCAAAACCATTATCCTTGACATTAACAAGGCAACTGAAGAAGAATGGGTACAACTTAAAGGAATAGGTAGCGGGCGTTCGGCAGCTATTGTCAAGTTTAGGGGAGCGCTAGGCGGCTTTACTTCCATAGAGCAAGTGAAAGAAACCTATAATTTGCCAGATAGTGTTTTTCAGCAGATAAAATCTTCGCTTGTACTTTCGCCAATTTTACGCAGCATCCATATTAATGAAGCCGATGTGAATATATTGAAGGCACATCCTTATATTAATACCAATCAAGCAAATGCTATTATTAATTATAGAAGTCAACATGGCAAATTCAAAACACCCGATGATTTGCGCCAAATCAAAATTTTATCGAAAGATTGGCTTGATAAATTGATGCCCTATTTACAGTTTTAACCTCTGTTTAATTTTATTTTAGTTGGCTTGGAAAAGTTGCCATATCGAATCCCCAAAGCCAAGGCAATACAAAATACACAGCAATAGTAATCAATAGAATTGATACAATATTAAGCCAAAAGCCTTTCGACACCATATCGGGAATGTTTAGATAACCTGAACCAAAGACCACGGCATTGGGTGGCGTAGCCACAGGCAACATGAAGGCACACGAGGCTGCCATAGTAGCAGATACCATAAGAATGTAAGGGTGCACATCAATGGCGAGGGACATTTGTGCGAGTACAGGTAGTAGCATAGAGGCAGTAGCTAAATTAGAAGTAATCTCTGTTAGAAAATTAACCGAAGCTACCACAAGTAGCACAATAAGGATTAATGTGATGCCATCCAGTGCTGTCATTTGTGTACCAATCCAATAGGCTAAGCCACTTTTTTCAAAGCCTTCCGCTATTGCCATACCACTTCCAAAGAGCAAAACTATTCCCCAAGGCAATCGAACGGCTTCCTCCCAATTAAGTATTTTTTCACCTTTCTTACTGGAGGGTAAAATAAAAACAATTACTCCGGCAAACATAGCAATTATAGTATCGTCTATGTTGGGGAGCAACGGTTGAAGTACATCTTTTCTAAGTATCCAACTTAATGCGGTGAGCGTAAACACAACAAGCACTACTTTTTCCTCAAAAGTTATTTTTCCTAGCAATTTTATTTGCGCACTTATTTCTTTTCTACCACCTGGGAAGCGTTGCTTTTTCAGGTCGAATCCAATATTAACTAAGTAAAACCAGCAGAGAATTAATAACATCGTAGAAATAGGCAACCCAAAGAGCATCCATTGCGCAAAACTGATTTCTATGCCGTAAAGTTCTTTGATAACTCCCGCAAGCACTAAATTAGGTGGTGTACCTATCAAAGTGGCCATCCCACCAATGGATGCGCTGTAGGCGATGGCTAACATCATGGCTTTTCCAAAGAGAGCATTTTCATCCACGGCCGTTTTAGGGTCGTCCAAATACTGCTTGATAATGGCTACACTAATAGGCAGCATCATTACTGCTGTTGCTGTATTGGAAATCCACATAGACATAAAAGCAGT
>DAITMC010000411.1:0-2161 GCA_036835365.1 Saprospiraceae bacterium | reverse complement strand
AATTTTTATTTTACTTAAAACGCTTAGTATTTTTGATGAAAGCATATATTTTTCCTGGTCAAGGCTCACAATTTGAAGGCATGGGTAAAGACCTTTATGAAAGTTCATTTATCGCTAGAGAATTATTTACAGAAGCCAATCATATTCTGGGTTACGATATCACCGAGGTCATGTTTGAAGGCAGTGCCGAAGCCCTCAAACAAACGAAAATTACACAACCTGCCATCTTTCTCCAATCGGTTATAAAAGCAAAACTAGCTGGTAACGATTTTCAACCTGACGCTGTGGCTGGACATTCGCTTGGGGAGTTCTCCGCTTTAGTCGCTAGTAATGCACTTACTTTTCATGATGGTTTGCGATTGGTGCAACAGCGCGCTTTGGCTATGCAAAAAGCTTGCGAGGCGGTAGAAAGCACGATGGCGGCTATCGTTGGGTTGGATGACGAAGTGGTAGAGCAAGTGTGTACATCAATAGAAAACGAAATTGTGGTGGCGGCAAATTATAACTGTCCTGGGCAGTTAGTAATCTCTGGAACAGTAAATGGTGTCCATCAAGCGGTGGAGCTTTTGAAGGCAGCGGGTGCGAGAATGGCGGTGGTACTACCTGTGGGTGGAGCGTTTCATTCTCCTTTGATGCAGCCAGCACAGGAAGAATTGCAAGCAGCCATTGAAAATACCAGTATTGTCCAGCCTATTTGTGCTATTTACCAGAATGTGAATGCACTGCCACAAACTAATCCAAGTGTTATTAAAAAGCAATTGATAGAACAACTCACAGCACCAGTGCGTTGGACACAAACGATGAAAAATATGATTACCGACGGCGTAACACAATTTATTGAAGTTGGTGGAGGAGGTAAAGTATTGTTGGGAATGTTGAAACGCTTGGACAAGTCGTTTCCAGCCTCCGTGCTTTAACATTTTTAGTTATTAAAAATTGAAAACGATGAAAGCAACTCAAGTTAAACGCGGCAACGTCCTTCTTGCGGAGCCTTTTATGTTAGATAGCAACTTTAAAAGATCTGCCGTTCTCCTTTGTGAGCACGATACCCAAGGCTCCTTGGGCTTCATTATGAATAAGCCGCTGAATATGGGTATTAATGAGTTAATGGCTGATTTTCCAGAATTTGATGCAGAAGTCTATTTTGGTGGTCCAGTTTCTACGGATACGATTCATTATATTCATAACATCGGTAACCTGTTGGAAGATAGCTTAAAAGTAGCAACGGGTGTTTATTGGGGTGGAGATTTCGATAAACTCAAATTCTTGATTAATACTAATTTGGTAAAACCAGAAAATATCCGATTTTTTGTTGGCTACTCTGGTTGGTCGGGTGGGCAATTGAAAGAGGAAATGCAATATGGCTCATGGGTGATAGCCAACATGGATGCCAATTATCTATTCAAAACTGAACCACAAGAACTTTGGCAGAAAATAATGAGCCATAAAAGCGACACTCTTGCGGTTATTGCGCAAATGCCTGAAGGTTCATCCTTGAATTAGCTAAAACATAACTTTTTACATCCATACTAAGAGGGGAATAAACTATTCTCCTCCGCACGAATCCTATTGATAATTTCGCCTAAATCTTCTGGATTGTGCTCAAAATCGAGTTTGTCAATATCAATGATTAATAGCCTTCCTTCTTTATAACCGCTAATCCAGTCTTCATAACGTTCATTAAGTTTTTTTAAATAGGCTAAACTCATATTAATTTCATACTCTCGACCCCTGCGATGTATGTGTTCCACCAATTTTGGAATACTCGATTTCAGATAAATCAAAATATCTGGTGCACTTATCTGCGAACACATCGTATGAAATAAATCCTGATAATTGTCGAAATCGCGAGAGGTCATCAAGCCCATGTCGTGCAAGTTCGGTGCAAAAATATAGGCATCTTCGTAAATGGTTCGATCTTGAATAACGGTATAGTTCCCTTTCTGGATTTCTAAAATTTGTTTGTATCGGCTATTCAAAAAGTAAATTTGCAAATTAAATGACCAACGCTTCATGTCGTTATAAAAATCACTTAAATAAGGATTATTGTCAATGGATTCATAATGAATCTGCCAATTAAAAGCCTTTCCTAGTCTAGTACAAAGCGTTGTTTTTCCTGCGCCAATATTTCCTGCAATGGCGATATGTTTAATCATAATAC
>DAITMC010000410.1:0-2176 GCA_036835365.1 Saprospiraceae bacterium | reverse complement strand
TCAGTTTAGCGAAAACTGGTGGCACAAATCCACAAACGCAAGTTTCTGCTGGATTGACGGGTAAGCTACAATTAGCAGGACTAAATTTTGACCTTGCTGCTACCGTTAATAATAAAAAAGAATGGACAATAGCAGGCACACTCAATGAGTTAAAAATCAATGATTTGGTGAGAAACGTAGGAGCTTTCATTAACTCACCTGTTCCACCCATGCCTCAACCAATTGAAAGCTTCACCATTCAACAAGCCAGCTTAGTAATAGAAAACAATCGAGCGATTCGTCTAAAAGGAATTTGTGATTTAGGGCGTATAGAAACTTACCTATTACAACAAAATAAGCAATTTTTATTGGGGATTACTCCAAATACTGGTTATAAACTAGCTCGAATTAGTCAAGTATTACAACCCATAGATCAACTCGGATTAACAGATGTAGCATTAGTGTATGCTACTAATAGTGGTCGAATAGAACAAGAATTAGAATTGCTTAATGGTATGCAATTAGGTAGCCAAAACGTAAAAGCAGGTATAACGCTGATGGGTGGGTTCGATTTGCCCGACAATTTGCCAGGCATGACCCAAAAAGGTAAAGTCATTATGCGCGCCACATTGCCTCCATCTTTAACGGCTACGCCTACTTTGCAAGCAATCATGCAATTCAATGGGTTACAGTTAGGGAGTGATTTTAGAGTGAATGAATCTTTTATACAACTTGCACCAGTTGATTTGTCCTTTGGTGCAGGATTAAGTCTGGGTGCAAAACTCGATGGCAATTGGATTAACTTTACAGGGATGGGCGATATTGCAGCACCAGCTACCTTTGCGCTAGCGGTTTTTATGGAAAAAGGTAGTATTTGGAAAAATCCATTTGGTATCAAAGGAATAGAAATTGCTGACTTAGGTTTGGATGTGGGCGCAGATGTTCTTTCACCACTTCCTCGCCCTAAACTTGGTGTGAGTGGCAGTTTGAAAGTAGGCCCTTTTCAAGGGCAAGGTGCAGGAATGTTGGACACAGGTAATCCTTTGAATAGTTTAATTTCATTGAAAATGAATGAAATAGGAATGCAACAATTTATTAATGCGTTCCTAAATAATGCTATTAAGAATGAATTTAATAAGTTGCCTGCTACCGTTCGAGATTACAGTATGAAAAATGCAGAATTAACGATTATTCCCAAAACGACTGAAATGGCAGGTCGCACCTACACACAAGGGCTTCGCCTAGCGGGTCAAGCGAATATTATAGGCTTGGCGATGCGCTTAGATATTAATGCTGGTTTTGATAGCGGCTATAAGGGAGAGGGGGTTGTTGCTCCTGTTTTGTGGCGAGAAGGAAATACGACGATCTTCTCGCTGACAGGTAATCAGGCGCGCGACTCAGCACGAGTAGCGATAGACATGACCTATGGTAACTTGCTGAATCCTAAGCAGCCTTTTTATTTGATTGACGGAAAAGTGAGTTTATTAGGTATGTCGAGCCAAACCAAAGTAGAACTCAATAAAAATGGGGTTTACTTTTATAGCGAGGGGAGACTCTTTGGTAAATTTCAGGCAAAACTAGATGCTAAAGGAGGAAGTTTTAATGACCTCAAAGGTTTTTATATTCGAGCAGCGATGAGAAACGACTTGATTTCCTATCTAAACAAAGAAGCTACTGCTGAAATTGATAAAGCCACAAAAGCAACTCAAAATGAATATGCGAAAGCAAAAAAAGATTTGAAATGGGCGGAGGATTACCTGAGAAATAGTCAAGAAGCAGTTAATGCTTTCAACGCCCACAAGCGGCAAGTGGATGCTGCACAACGCGAAGTGGATAAATTGAAAAAAAACTTAGATAGTGCAAAACGCTCTTGCAAAAAAGGGGATGTTGGCAAATGTTTTGAGGTTGCAGGTATAGAAATTGCCTATAATACAGCAAAAGGTACGCTTTGGAGCTACAAACAGACTTTGACGGGTTTGAGCGCAGCAGTGGATTGGGGGCAGCGCGAAGTAGCTACTCGGACTTTAGCTGCTGCAAGGTATATTATTGATGGATTTGATAAAGCTACTACAGGCTCTTTGGCTGCCGCCAAATGGATTGTGGACAAGGGATTGGGCGGCGTAGTGGATGTAAAATCTGCTGAATTTGCAGGTAAATTGGATGTGATTAAAGGTGGCGGAGTTTCCATGAAAGCCAA
>DAITMC010000409.1:0-2220 GCA_036835365.1 Saprospiraceae bacterium | reverse complement strand
TTGAGAAATACCTTAATGGAAAGATAGCACCTACTCGGCAATATCGAGAAGATGCGGTAAAGTCAATGAATTTATTAACGTCTTCTTGATGCGTTCAATAAATATTCGAAGCCTTTACCTTCTTGAGTAAATACTCTTCATTCAGAGAAAACTCATAAAAATACATTTGCTTTGTAAGCATCAAAATGTAAAAAAAATAAATTACAAGAGCACCAGTTCACTGACGTATTTGGGAAATAAGACTTCGCTAAATATGAGGTTAAGTACACAATCGCCTGCATCAAGCTCTAGCCACCTAGTAGTTTATTGCTAGCATAGCAACAGTACTTGCTTCGGTAGCACTTCGCCAGCCTAATATCAAAAAATGACAATTTTAAGCAGTAATAGGCTATCTTTAAGTTAAATGTTCTTAAAAATAGCCCCTCTCTTGCAATACGCCAAAAGAATTTTAAAGTAATGCCTATTAATAGCTTACGCTACGCCTAGGTCTTTTAATATTGCACTTAATTTTTCATTGAGTTGTTCTTGCGCCATAGCGTAATCCTCCTTTCGATGGAGCGGTGTGTTGACACTACAATAAAACTTCACTTTAGGTTCGGTACCAGAAGGACGGGCCGAAATGATGCTGCCATCCGCGGTAAATAGCTGAATCACATCCGAAGCGGGTAAATCCATTGTAGTAGTTTTTGTGTTAGCTAAATCGTAGGACATCTGATTGGCGTAGTCTTTAATCATCACAACGCTTGAACCTGCTAAGGTACGTGGTGGATGAACACGTAAATTCTTCATCATCTCCTTAATTTCTTCTGCTCCTTTTTTCCCTTCGCGCTTGAGTGAAATTAATTTTTCTTGATAGTAACCATACTCCACATAAAGATTCAACAAAGCATCGTATAGACTACTGCCTTGGTCTTTGTGATAAGCTACCATTTCAGCAATCATAGCACAAGCAATTACGGCATCTTTGTCTCTGGCATGTTCACCAACCAAGTAGCCATAACTTTCTTCTCCACCAGCGATGAAAGTACGTTCACCCTCCAGTTTGGTCATTATTTCACCTATATATTTGAAGCCAGTCAAGGTATTAAAGCATTCCACATTTTTGGCAGCAGCAATCTTATCAATTAAGTAGGAGGTAACTATCGTCTTTACCACATATTCCTTCCCTATCAATTTCCCAGATTTTTCCCAAGCGGTTAGCATATAATGAATCAACAGGCAAGCGACCTGATTACCATTAAGCAGTATAAATTCTCCCTTATCATTTTTTATACCAACCCCTACACGATCCCCATCAGGATCAGTTGCCATGACTAAATCGGCATCTACTTCTTTTGCTTTTTTCAAGGATAAAGCCATTGCTTCTGCCTCCTCTGGATTCGGATAAACCACGGTAGGGAAATTTCCATTTGGCGTATTTTGTTCCTCCACCAAAATAATATTTTCAAAGCCAAATCGGCGCAAAGCAGGCAATACCAACACACTACCTGTACCGTGAATAGGTGAAAATACAATTTTCAAATTTTTCTGATGCTCAATCGCTTCTTTAGAGATGGAAAGTTTGACAAGTTCATTCAAATATTGCTCGTCTATGGCTTCGCCAACTAGTTCGATATTATGGCTACCGCCTGTGAATTTGATATCTTTTACATCCTGTATGCTACGCACTTCTGCCATTACATGCTCGTCATGAGGGGCAACCAGTTGACCTCCATCTGCACCATACGCCTTGTAGCCATTATATTCTTTGGGGTTGTGTGACGCCGTCAGCATGACACCTGCGTGGCAACCTAGCGCACGAATGGCAAAAGAAAGCATGGGGGTTGGTCGCATTCCTTTAAAGAAATAGACGTAAATTCCATTAGCGGCAAATACTTCTGCTGTGATTTTTGCTAAGGTGTCAGAATCATTGCGGCTATCGTATGCAATAACTACCTTAATCTCTTGATTGGGGTAGATTTTTAGTAAATAGTTACTAAACCCTTGAGTAGCAGCACCAATAGTATATTTATTCACTCGATTAGAACCCACTCCCATAATACCTCGAAGCCCGCCTGTTCCAAAATCTAAATCTTGATAAAAAGCATCTGTCAATGCAGTTATATCGTTTTTTGCTAACAAAGACTGAATAACTTTTTTAGTATCATCATCATAGTTGCCTCTCAACCAGTGATTTATTTTCTCAAAGATAGCGGGTTCTAACGTCATCATTTTTGCTTC
>DAITMC010000408.1:0-2276 GCA_036835365.1 Saprospiraceae bacterium | reverse complement strand
ATTGGCGACATCAAAACGGTAAAAGTCAATGTAGGCGACCCCGCCAAATCGTATGACCAACCCTTGGAAGAACGACCGTCAAGTTTGGATTGGGACAGATGGATAGGACCCGCTCCAATAGTCAATTACAACCATATCTTAGCTCCTAATCTTGAGCAAGAGAAAAAGTTCTGGCCACTTTGGCGACATTACAAAGAGTTCGGTAACGGCATTCTTTCCGATTGGGGAACCCATATGTTTGACATTGCGCAGTGGGGATTGGGCATGGACAACAGTGGACCCGTGCAATGGATACCGCCTACTGACCGAAAAGCAGTAAGAGGGCTCAAAATGGTGTATGCGAATGGAATAGAGATGATACATGAGGATTTTGGTAGAGGTTGGGCAGTACAGTTTAATGGGACAGAGGGAAAAATAGAGGTAAGTCGTGAATTTTTGGAAAGCAATATTAATGGACTAGTAGAAAGAACAATCAACGATAACGAAAAACGAGTTTATTACAGCGATAACCATTATCAAGATTGGATTACCGCCATTCGTCAGCGCACTCGTCCAATTTGTGATGTGGAAACTGGGCATCGAAGTGCTAGTATTTGCAATATCGCCAATATGGCTTATCAACTGGCGCAACCCCTAACTTGGAATCCTGAAAAGGAAAAATTCAAGAAAAATAAAGCGGCTAATCAATTATTAGGAAAAACGTACAGAAAACCCTACTTATTAGAGTAAGCGAAATAGCACGCAGATATGCAAACCTTCCTAATTTTACATCTGCGTGCTACTTTATAGTTTAAATAATACTGCGAAAATAATTAAACGCATTCTTCCCACCAAAAATCGGGTTCAGAACATCTATATGATTACATTTGCCTGCGAATCAAAGTAAAGTTAGGGATGTTGATAGATACACACGCGCATTTGTATGCTAGTCAGTTTGATAAAGATAGGTTGGAGATGATACAAAGAGCCATAGATGCTGACATTAGCGCCATCTATCTACCGAACATAGATAAGCAATCTATTGAGCCAATGCTTTCACTAGAAGCGAGTTATCCTGATTTTTGCTTCGCTATGATGGGTATTCACCCTTGCGCTATCAAGGAAAATTACGAAGAGGAATTGGCGGAAGTAGAAAAATGGTTAGCGAAACGAACTTTTTGTGCGATTGGCGAAATTGGCTTAGATTTATACTGGGACAAAACTTTTTTTGAGCAACAAAAAGAAGCTTTTCGTCGGCAGATTAATTGGGCAAAAGACTTGAATTTGCCTATCGTCATTCATTCTAGGGAATCTACTTGGGAAGTCATCGAAATTTTACGCGAATTGAAAGACGAAAAATTAAGGGGTATTTTCCATTGTTTTGGCGGAACTTTAGCCGAAGCTAATGCAATTATTGAACTAGGGTTTTACTTAGGAATCGGAGGGGTATTGACCTATAAAAAGGCAAAATTAGACGAAACGCTAAAGTTGATTGACTTAGAGTATCTTGTCTTGGAAACAGACGCACCCTATCTTGCGCCCACTCCTCACAGAGGAAAGCGTAACGAAAGTGCCTATGTAAGAACGATTGCTGAGCAACTAGCTTCGGTGAAGGAAACAACGCTGGAGGAAGTGGCAGAGATTACAAGCCGTAATGCTCGACAAGTTTTTGTTCCACCAATTTCAAAATAATTGAGAATAGTATTTTGATATGTAATTGCTTTTTACAATTTTTGCGTATCAGTATAAATTAATAGCCACTGCATAGAAAAGTTCAAAGAAAAATGGATTTTTTTCTGTTTAAGGATAAACCTATAACTAAAGTTGCTATATTTGTTATGAAATTGTTAAAGAACAATACAAAATAGTCAGTGATGCGAAGAAAGAGAGGTGGCCGAGCGGTCGAAGGCGCACGCCTGGAAAGTGTGTATACTCCAAAAGGGTATCGAGGGTTCGAATCCCTTCCTCTCTGCACTATTTTTTAATATTATTTTTGGAACAAATTTTTGTCGGATAAAAACATTCCTTCATTAAAAAACTATTGTTTAAAACCTTATTATCATGCAAAAAATTCTTACACTATTGTTAGTGCTCGGTTTGATTACTTTTGCTATGCCTAACATTTATGCACAAGACGAAAACACAGTTGTTGAAGAAGTAGCAGAAGATGTTACGGAAGCAGTTGAAGAAGTAGCGGAAGCCACCACAGAAACAATACAAACGGCTACCGAAGAATCCGCAGGCGCACTTCAGGTTATTAAAAAGTACTTCATCCAAGGTGGTTGGGGCTTCATGAG
>DAITMC010000407.1:0-2279 GCA_036835365.1 Saprospiraceae bacterium | reverse complement strand
TGGGCTGCGATATGGCAGACATCAATAATGATGGGCTTTTGGACATCATGTCCTTGGACATGAAACCCGAAGACGAAACCACTGTAAAAAGTGCTGTTGGCGCAGACCCTTATAATATTTATCGCTACAAACTAAAATTTGGTTATCATTATCAGTTTCCTAAAAATGCGCTGCAACTGAATCAAGGAAATTTATTTGATTCGACCATTCAATTTAGCGAAATAGCCCAACTTGCTGGCGTAGAAGCCACCGATTGGAGTTGGTCAGTATTGCTACATGATATGGACAACGATGGCTGGAAGGATATTTTTATCACTAACGGTATTTTGCGTCGTCCTAATGATTTGGATTATCTCAAATTTATTTCTAACCAACAAATACAAGCATCAGCAACTAATCTGACCCTTACGAAGGAAATGCCAAGTGGTGTAGTAGGTAATTATGCTTTCCAAAATAATAAGAATCTGACTTTTCAATCCACTGCTAAAGCATGGGGGCTGCAAGAAGTAGTTTGTGCCAATGGTGCTGTTTACGCTGATCTTGACAGCGATGGTGACTTAGATTTGATTATCAACAACTTGAATGCGGTAGCTTCCATTTATGAAAACCTATCTAGCCATAATTATGTACAGTTGACGTTAAAAGGGGAAGGAAAAAATACGTTTGGTATAGGTGCTAAAGCATTTCTGTATGCTGGCGGGCAAATGCAGGTGCAGGAAATGCAACCTGTACGTGGCTTCCAATCTTCCGTTGAGCCTATTATTCATTTTGGATTAGGCAATTTAGCTAACATAGATTCTTTAATTGTAGTTTGGCAAAGTGGTAAACAACAAAAATGGACACAACTTACTGCAAATCAACGATTAGTAGTAAAAGAGCAAGAAGCTATGCCAAAAACAAAACCAGTATTATCAAGGAATAAAGTCAATCATTGGCTGCGCATGGATTTCGAGCATCAAGAAAATTCATACAATGACTTCGACCAAGAAAAACTGCTTTTACAGCAATATTCCACTGCTGGACCTAAGATTGCGGTCGGTGATATCAACAGTGATGGCTTGGAAGATTTTTATATTGGCGGTGCTAGAGGGCAAGCAGGGCAACTATTTTTGCAAACTCCAGATAGCCGCTTTCAGGCGCAAAGTGATGCTACTATGGAAGCAGATGCTAATTTTGAAGATACAAATGCCCTATTTTTTGATGCCGATGGCGATGGCGATCTTGACCTTTATGTGGTCAGTGGCGGTGGCGAAAGCGATTTGCCTGGCTCCTTTTTCCAAGATAGGCTCTATTTGAATGATGGAAAGGGAAAATTTACACGGACTGAACTACCTGATTTTATTGCCAACGGCAGTTGCGCGGTTGCATTAGACGTAGATGAGGATGGTGACCTCGATTTGTTCGTTGGTACAAGCCACGAGTTGGGTAAATATGGCGAAATCCCTAGTAGCTACTGGCTTATAAATCAAGGGAATGCTCAATTTAGAACTGAACCCATTCCTAATTTAGGTAGGGTAAAAGCAGCAGCACTTTACAATCAGCAAATTATAGTAGTTGGCGAGTGGATGCCTATTACTTTTTTGAGCTATCCAAATCAAACTACGACTATTCCAAATAGTTCGGGTTGGTGGAATACGGTAAAAGTTATTGATTTTCAGCAAGATAAAAAAATGAGTATCCTTATCGGCAATAGAGGAGCAAATAGCGACTTGCGCGCTTCCTTGCAAGAACCTGTTCAACTTCATGTAAGCGACTTTAACGAAGATGGCGCACTCGATCCTATCATTACTTATTTCAAACAAGGCAAACACTACACTTTTGCAGGAAAAGATGAACTCACTAATCAAATGGTGAGCTTGAAAAAGCAATTCAACGATTATCATTCTTTTGCACAAAGCACTTTCAGCGAGGTCTTTCCGACATCCAGCAGTAAAAACGTAGTCGTGAAGGAAGTACAAACCTTTGCCTCTGTATTAGTCACGCAAGCAGAAAACAATGAATTCAAGGTACAACCTTTACCAACGATGGCGCAAATAGCGCCTATTCATGCGGTAGCCACCTACGATTTTAATGGTGATGGAAAAGAAGAAGTATTTGTCGCAGGTAATTTTTATGACAATCAACCCAGTTTGGGACGCTTTGATGCTTCTTTTGGTGTTCTACTAAAAAGAGAATCGCAGCAATTTAGTGTTGTTCCTCACTTACAGCACAAGATGTCAATTCGAGGACAAGTCCGTGATTTACAAACCATTCGATTAGCGAATGGGCAAACACTACTA
>DAITMC010000406.1:0-2288 GCA_036835365.1 Saprospiraceae bacterium | reverse complement strand
AGGGATTCAAAAATAGGTAAGTGTTTATTTAGGAGATTAAAAATAGCCAGTTTCTCTTCCTATTAAATAACTCATTATTAATGTTAAGGGCTAGTGAAACACACAAAACGTAACGCATTTATTTTACAGTTCAGCAAAAAACAATCTCGAAAGCAAAGTTGTTCCCTATTCATTTAAGATTATATTTACATTATTTAATCATTCAATAAGGATTTAAAATACTATGAATATGACTAGCACGTCAGTAGCACCTATCACTTTAACACAAGGTGCTGTAAGTCAATTGAAAAGAATAATGGAAGACCAAAATATTTCAGAAGAACATGGTCTAAGAATCGGCGTGAAGGGTGGTGGATGTTCAGGTTTTTCTTATATTCTTGGTTTTGATGTACCAAAAGAAAACGATGAAATCCACGATATAGCGGGGATGAAAGTATTGATGCAAAAATCACATGCTATCTATTTATTAGGTATGGAAGTGGATTGGGTAGAGGGGCTAAACAATAGAGGTTTTTCTTTCAACAATCCTAATGCTAAGGAAACTTGCGGATGTGGTACTTCATTTTCTGCTTAGATAAGGTATAAAATCAGGATTTAACTAGAATGTTCTCCCTAGTAAATCCTGATTCTACAACATCAAAAACTACATATTCTCAATTACTTCTGTTCCAAACTCTGAGCATTTCAGTAGTGTTGCGCCGTCCATCAATCGCTCGAAGTCGTAAGTTACTCGCTTTTTGCTGATGGCACTATTCAAACCTTTCAGAATTAAGTCAGCAGCTTCTGGCCACCCCATGTAGCGGAACATCATTTCGCCAGAAAGAATAACCGAACTTGGATTCACTTTATCCAAACCTGCATATTTAGGTGCAGTCCCGTGTGTAGCTTCAAAAATAGCAATACCTGTCTGGTAGTTGATATTGGCACCAGGCGCAATGCCAATACCGCCTACTTGTGCCGCTAAGGCATCAGAAATGTAATCACCGTTTAGATTCAAGGTAGCAATAACGGAATAATCAGCAGGTCGCGTTAAAATTTGCTGCAAGAAAGCATCCGCAATAGCATCTTTAATCAAGACCGCGCCGTTAGCGAGTGCATTTTTTTGTGCTTCGTCGGCAGCCGCTTTACCATCTTCTGAAGCAATGCGATCGTATTGTGCCCAAGTGAATACTTTGTCCCCGAATTCACGCTCTGCAAATTCATAACCCCAATCCTTGAATTTGCCTTCTGTATATTTCATGATGTTCCCTTTATGGACAAGGGTAACAGATGATTTATTATTGGCAATGGCGTATTGAATCGCTGCATTGACCAGACGCTCTGTTCCTTCCATCGAAACGGGCTTAATACCCAACGAAGTAGAGTTAGGAAAGCGAATTTGGGTGACGCCTAGTTCTTCAATTAAGAATTTTTTTAGTTTTTCCGCTGCTGCTGTGCCGTGCAAGTATTCGATGCCTGCATAAATATCTTCTGTGTTTTCTCTAAAAATAATCATATCTACTTTAGAAGGGTCTTTTACGGGCGAAGGCACACCTACAAACCATTGCACTGGACGCACACAAGCGAATAAGTCTAATTTTTGTCGTAGGGCAACATTCAAAGAGCGGATACCGCCACCCACAGGCGTAGTTAAAGGACCTTTTATAGCGATTAGGTATTCCTGAATAGCGTCTAGGGTTTCTTGTGGTAGCCACTCACCGGTTAAATCAAAGGCTTTTTGCCCTGTTAATACCTCTTTCCAAGCAATTTTTCGTGTACCACTGTAAGCCTTTTGCACTGCCGCATCAAATACGCGCACAGAAGCCGCCCAAATATCAGGTCCAATGCCATCGCCTTCAATAAATGGGATAATTGGGTTATTGGGTACATTTAAGACCCCATTTTCAATGGTTACTTTAGCTCCGTTCATGTTTAAATTGCAATTTTATGTTTGTTAAATAGAATACACTGGAAATTAAGAATTAATTTTTAATACCTATTCTTTTCCAATGGAATACCCACAAATGTAGTAAATTCAACTTGTAGTTAATTAAAGAACAAAATTTTCCTTTTATGATTGTATCAAATATGGCTCAAAAACTGTGCATCTTGCTTTTTTGTTTGTCCTTCATAGCTTGCAAAACTAAGCATAACAAAACCACACCAGATGCTCATACTTGTTTGCATAAAGGCAAGGTACAAGACTTTACAGGCTTAGATGGATGTAGATTACTGATTGTATTACAGGATGGTCGCCGACTTGAACCTATTAGTCATTCGGAGACTTTAAAAGACCAACAAACCATTAT
>DAITMC010000405.1:0-2294 GCA_036835365.1 Saprospiraceae bacterium | reverse complement strand
ACATAACGTTATTGTAAGTAAGGCTACTAAGTGGTATAACTTCTTCAATTTTTTTGTTTTTGATAATTCAACAATGTAATAATGGAAACAAAATTCTATGTCTCTATGTCTATTATTTACTTTCTATTGTGCTGTATGTTTCAAATAACATTCAGAAAGCTAAATTATTAACGCTAAGCTAACTAATGTTAAGAGTCTTATTCTGATTCCTAGTGTGAGTGTGCTACAAGTGCTGTAATCAGATTATGGGAAATCGAAAAAATTAAAGCGTTTAAACAAGCATAAACTTCTGCTAAAACATTTCGTCACAATATTGCGACTTTTTATTCTAATATCCAAATTCGCAAAACATAAAAATAAAATATTAGTATAAAAATTTGATTTAAAATTATCTATACATTTAATAAACATTTATAAGCACTAATTTATATATTAAAATTTCATTAACTATGTTTAATGTTTTGTTCAAAAAACATTACTTACGTACCATTATTTTATTAATTTGATACACGTTCAAACGATATTGGTGTACTTAAATTGTTTTTTAGGCTCTATTTCAAAAAAACTGAAGCCCAAAACTACACAAGACCGTTCATTCACAACAAAAAATTAATTCCAATCACGCTCATCTTTAAATGCTTCATTACCTTTGAGTGCGTTTTTAATGTGCATTTAGCATCCAATAAAAATAATCCTATACTTTATGCAACGAACTACTGCTCACGATTTATCATTTGAACTCTACTTGCCTGCTGACCGTATTCAGGAGCGTGTGCAAACACTCGGATTATCCATTCGCCATCAATATGAAGATAAAAATCCTATATTCATAGGTGTGCTGAATGGTGCTTTTTTATTTATTGCTGACTTAGTGCGAGCGGCTAAAATCCCTTGTCAAGTTGATTTTATTAAAGTAGCTTCTTATGCTGGCACAACTTCCACTAATAAGATAAAAAAAGCCATCGGCTTAAGCAAAGATATTAAGCATCGGCATGTTATTCTTGTGGAAGATATTGTAGATACTGGAAATACTTTCGCTAAACTCTTACCTGATTTGCAAGCACTAGCACCAGCTTCCATTACCATTGCTACGCTGTTACTTAAACCAGAAGCCCTAAAACACCCTAACCTGCCCATTCAGTTTGTCGGTTTTGAAATCCCTAACAAATTTGTCATTGGTTATGGTTTGGATTACAATGAGATAGGCAGACAATTAGAGAGTATCTATCAGCTTGCTGAATGAATCTAATCCTCTGCCAACCATTCCATGATTTCATCCAAATCGTCAAACGATTTGTAACCTATTTTTTCTTCCTCTCCACCACTTAGGGCTAAACCTTGTATAGTCAAATTCGATAATATCTCCGGCAATTCTGTTACCTCAAACGGCAATCTCAAAATAATGGGATAGACCTGACAAATCGTTTGTAAATGCTCAAGATAGGGTTGAATCTTCTTCCAGGTGATGCCGTTGCGCTCAAAATCGAGGATGAAATACTTAACATAGGGTGCTAATTCCCTCAAATAAGCATCCAATGTTGCTAATTCAACTAGGTCTTCAACAACATACTCCTTTAAAATATCCCAAGACTGTAAGGCTTTTAACGTGCTTATATTACTAAAATGGCTGATTTGTAGCGCATCTAAAGCCAAAGTTACTGCCGTTTGCTGTATTTCTTCTATCGCTTGCGCTCCGAACTCTCCAACAATCTTCACGCCCTCTACCCATGATTTGATGGCATTGACCATTGTGGGCGTTACACCACTGGGGGTATGAACATCTAAATTGAAACCAAGCCATTCTACCTCCCAAGCTGCAAAATAGCGAGCATCTGTTAGGCTAGCAATGGAATCTACTTTTATTTTTGATTTGAGCATAGGTATGCTTATTTTCGAGCAAAAGTATATATTTTCAACTTGGTATCACATGGAAAAAAACTATTTTGAACAAGTTTATGAAATTACTAACCGCATCCCTGTTGGACGAGTTTCTACTTATGGTGCTATTGCTGATTACCTTGCATTAGGCTCTGCTCGCATGGTAGGTTGGGCATTAAATCAAAGTTTTCACTCCTCCGTAGATGTAACTGCCCATCGAGTAGTGAATAGAAACGGTGAATTAACTGGTCGCCACCATTTTCCCACGCCTACATTAATGCAGGAATTGCTCGAACAAGAAGGTGTTGAAATCCATGACGATAAAGTGGTTCATTTCAAAGCAGTTTTTTGGCATCCTTCTGAACAAGATTTATAAGGTACTCGGTTTTCGATGTTTGGTACTTGGATAATTTAAT
>DAITMC010000404.1:0-2306 GCA_036835365.1 Saprospiraceae bacterium | reverse complement strand
TTTAGATATTTAGGTGATGCCTGTAGCTTTTTTTATTTTTTTTAACCCAAGTTGAAAATTAGATGACATAACTATTTGATATACAACTAGTTGTAACTCTATTATTCATATTTGGGTCACTACTTTTGTTTTTCTATCAAATGGTGTAGGTTTAAAGTTTAAGGCCGCATATATTTTTTTGACATCCTCGTTTGGTTGTGTACACGTTTTCAATACTGCTTTTTTACCACCTTTTACATCTATTGTTGTGGTGGTCATGCGTTGTGTTTTTAGCTTTTCTACGATGGTTTTCCAACTATAGTTTATCTCTTGGTCCTTTAGTATATTCCTTATATATGTCACCACCTGATAGGCCATAATCCCTAACCAAATGTGGGGCTCTATGTATTTATCTAACTGGTGAAAGATGGGTCTTATATTTAAATCCGATTTAAGACACCTAAAGCTTGCCTCTACTTCTCTTATAAGATTATAGGCATCCCATATTTCTTGATCTGTCAAGTTGTTTTTTGAATACCTCAAAAAATACTCTCCTCTTGGCTTTTTGTCAATGTCCTCCTTTATCTTCCATGTAATATCGGTCATGACTCCTTTTTGTCTATCCTCTACATAAGTAATTTCATAGTATTTAGCCGCTCTTGAGAACTTTTGCCTTAGCTTGCCTACTTGCTCATGGACTTTTTCTATTTTTTTTATCCTTCGAGGCTGAGCTAATCCCTCCTTTAAATATTTTAAAGCTTCTTCAAAACGCTCTGACAATTTACTACGTATCGATGTTTCTTTCTTCTCTTTGAGTTCACTCATCACCATGAGCATTGTCTCTGCCTCTGAGGTCTCCACCTTTGTAACCTTTATTTTGTTTCCCTGATTGTCTTGTAATTGTGTAGCTTGTTCACAAAGCTTTGTATACTTAGAGGGTATACTTCGACTCACACAAACGTAATCGAACTGCTTACTGATTTCCTTTAAATTCGCTTCTGTGGTAATACCTGCATCGATGACAACTAATGGTTTTTCCTCTTTGATATTAAATTGTGATCCAATATAGCTCAGCATTGCTTGTAGCGTTTGTGGCTCTGAGACGTTACCATCCCAAAACTGACTACCTCTGACAAAGCCCAGACTGTCGATACTCATAGCACCGCTGATGAGCCTACAATCACTCCTCTTTTGCTTGCTACGTCCAAACTTGGCTCGCGTTGATCCTGCCATCATCCCTTCAAAATGCATGTTGGTAAGATCAAATATGATAACTTTGCTCCGTTGTGAAAATAAATTCCTACACTGCTCGTAGATCTTTTTTTCTATTTGTTCTTTATGGTCATACAACATCGTGGCCGCCTTGTAAAGTTGATATCTGCTCACTCTATTTGGACTGTCATCATATAGCGCCATTGTCGCCGTATTCTCCACTAGCCATCGCTCTGTTTCTAGCTCGCTGCTAGGGTGTATCATCTTAGCCGTAAGTAGCGCCTTGGACATCACGATCTCTTTTGAACCCATTCCCGCAGCACTTAAAATATCGTCTAGCTCCAAACGCTCAAATGCCTGCTTTGCCAACCACTCACCGCCCAAATCTCTACTTTCTATTTCCTCAGCACTTTCTAAATTAACCTCAACATATTCAATATCAGTACTTTGTGAATTATTTCTCTTCTGAGGCTTGAAAGGAAATGTACCATTTTTTAAGATTTGCTTACTAAACTTTTGAGCCAAATTTTCCACCTGTGTGTCATCATAGGGAAAAAGACTATTGATGCCTGTGACAATCTCTTCAATACGATCAGCCAAAGCTTTATGCTTCTCTAAGGGCAATCCCTCGAGGGTACCAAGATTGAGAACAACAATTTGCCGATTCTTATCACCAATGCGATAAGCATGAGTCAACCTAAAATACTCATAGGACTTTAGCGGGTTTTTACTAGTCTTAATTACTTTTCGAATAAACATGGCGGCAAAGGTAGGTATAAGGAGCGAAATACCAATATTTTTGGGTCACTACAAAACGAAATCAAAAAAACAATAATGTTGATAATCAAATTGTTACGAAATATGATCCATTAAAATTAACAAAAATTTCACAAAAATTAATTTTTTGTTCACTTTTGTAAACTCCTAATTTTCAACTTGGGTTAAGTCAAAAATTGTATATTTTGGTACTAACCCTACAGTCCCGGTATTGTTTGGCATGACAGTGTTAAAAGGGTCTGCAAAGGTTGTACTAGTATGGCTTGCCAAAAATGTAAAACTAATTTTATTAAATTGAAATGTTAAACCATTTCTGGATATGATATCAGGAACACTTT
>DAITMC010000403.1:0-2337 GCA_036835365.1 Saprospiraceae bacterium | reverse complement strand
CGACCTGAAATCGGTGTTCAAAGACCCTTATTTTTTGGATTTTTTAGGCTTGAAAGATGGCTATTTGGAAAAAGATGTAGAGGCGGCGATCATCAAGGAATTGGAGTTGTTCATCCTCGAATTGGGTATGGGCTTTACCTTTGTGGAGCGGCAAAAACGGATGATTATTGACGATGAAGACCATTATCTGGATTTGCTTTTTTACCACAGGAAATTGCGGCGATTGGTAGCGGTAGATTTGAAATTGAGGCAATTCAAAGCAGAAGACAAAGGGCAGATGGAGCTGTATCTCCGATGGCTCGACAAATACGACCGACAAGAAGGGGAAGCACCGCCAATCGGCTTGATCCTTTGCGCATCGGCAGGCAGGGAAAAAGTGGAATTGCTCCAGCCCATCAAGGACGGCATCTTGGTCTCGCAATACTGGACAGAACTACCCGCAAAAGAAGTCCTCGAACGCAAACTCCATGATTTGCTGCTGGAAGCACGGGAGCGTATAGCTCGAAAAAAATTGGGTTTCTGACGAGATATTAGACGACCCTCCTCCGTACAGCCAAATTTATTTGGCTGACGTCGCGCTCGACGTGCGGCACTCTATCTCCGCAATAGCTCTTGGAGCATGGAATCCACCACCGTAGCGACATCTACAGATGGATCGCTCTCTGACCTAGCTCCTTGGAAAATCCCAACAATCTCACCTTCTTGATTGGCCACAATCGTGCTCGGATACCCCATAATCATCTGAAAACGTTCATCGATGATGAAATCCGCCTCGGGGATATGCGCAAAGTGGAAAGGGGGTTTCTTTAAAATTTGTTCGATATCGTATCCAGTATCCCTACAGAGCGACAAGTAGTAAACTTCTTCCGTGCCGTACTTGTCCACGATGGCGTTCAAGAGCGGTATCTCGGCAATACAGGGGGCGCACTTGATGAACCAAAAGTTTATGACGACTACTTTTCCCTTTAAGGCACTTGTGCTTATTTCGTCTCCAGCAGTGGTGGTCGCCCGAAAAACAGGCAGGGGTGCCCCCACAAGACACTGCGCATCAAATCCAGAATAGGATAATCCCTTGGCGGTAGATCCTTCAACAGAAAACTCGATGATCTTAACATTTTCAAGGCACTTGTCTAAACGAGCCTCGTAAGTATCTTGGGCTTGACAAGACGCCAAGATGGACAGCAGCATGACAGCCGCTACGCGATGCCATTGGTATATTGACACACGAAGAGATATGCGCTGCACGCACCTGATGAAAAAATTATGTTTCATATAAAAAAATATGATTCAGGGTGTTCAGCCTGATGAAAAATATAAATTCACGCTTAAAGAAGCGATTTTATTCGGGTTGAGTATAAGGTGCTTTCGATAGTTGTAAAAGCATAAGCAGTTTAGCGGAAATAAATATTGATTTTAATTTCCCCGATTTATCTTGATTTTATAATCATCTCACTGACGTACAGACGCTTATAAAGTCAGTCTAAATCAGCGAAAGTCAACATTTATTTTTTTCACTCCTAAGCTAATTATTTTTCACGATTTCTTGTGTCCTACTTTCAATCATTTCAATCTCCTCTAAACTTATGTATTTCCTGATTCTGTCAAGATAGTATCGTCTAACAGATGGAGAACGTTGATGATGGATAACTATTACAATAACATTTGAGTAGTCGTAACCTACTACCTTTTTAGTTGGATAGCCAAAATTAGTGAGTATGCTATCAACACGCAATAGGTTGATTGAATCGATTTTAACCTGTAAGTTAGCCAGCCTTTCCATTTCGGAATCAGAAATATTTACAGCCCTCATTCTTTTTCTAATGTTTTGGTCACTCTCGTCGATTTCCTTCAATATGCTTATCAGCTTCCAATTAAATAACGATGAATCTAGAGGTTCTCGACTAGCAAGAAACGCTTTTGTTTCTTCAAGTTCTTTAATCTTATAAAGATGGTAAGAATCTTTTCCATTTTTGAGTAAACATAGCTCAAATATTTTTTTGAACTCATTTGTATCAATACTATAAAGATGCCTGCGGTAGCCCTCTTCAGCAAGGTATTGTATTTCGAATATATTAGTGCAATTTGATGAATCATCTAGTACTGACTTTTTGAGATTATCATAAATTAGCTCTTTAGGTGCCTTCAGGTTTGCCAAATAAAAAGATGCTATATAATAATTCTTTTCCGCATAAGCTTTTTCAAGTTTTTTACAATACTCGGCATATTGGCTTTCCCCAATTGACTTGTGTCTTTGGGGAACAAACCGATCTGCGCGACTGCGGCAACATAGCAAAAGGCACAAGACGGGAAACCAAATGTACGCATATCGGATAGTGC
>DAITMC010000402.1:0-2373 GCA_036835365.1 Saprospiraceae bacterium | reverse complement strand
TTTCAAGTACATTTTTGTAGGCTAAAAGCGGTTCACCCATCCCCATATACACGATGTTAGTAAGCGGATGCCCAAAAATGTCCAAGCATTGCTGATTCACTTGTACAACTTGGTCAAAAATTTCAGCAGCATCCAAATTTCGTACGCGTTTCATACGTCCTGTTGCACAAAAAGTACAAGTCAAACTGCAACCTACTTGCGAAGAAACACAAACGGTGTAGCGATTATCCTCTGGCACAGGAATAAGCACACTTTCAATCATATGCCCATCATGCAATTGAAAGCGTGTTTTGACCGTACCATCAAAACTCTTCTGGACTTTATTTTCTTGTATGGCTTGTATGGTAAAATGTTCGTCCAACGTTGTTCTAAGCGGCTTGGAAATATTAGTCATTTCATCAAAAGAACGAACACCTTTCTGCCAAAGCCATTGATATACTTGGCCTGCACGAAACTTTTTATCCCCTATAGCCACAAAAAAATCTTCCAGCGCGGCTTTATTTATTTTTCGTATGTCCTGTTTGACTGTCGTTGCGTTCATTAAGTACTTGGCGTCTTTACTTTCCATCCAATGGAACGTTTAAACCTTAGAAATCGTTTTGCACTTTTGCGCTAACCATGTTTTTTCTTCCTCATTCAAATAAGGTGACAGTTGACGAAACACACGTTCGTGGTATTGATTGAGCCAATTAATTTCTTTCGCATCCAAAAGATTAACATCAATAAGCTGTAAATCAATAGGATATAGAGATAATGTTTCAAATTTTAAAAATTTGCCAAATTCATTTTCTGTATGTGCCACGCAAAGCAAAAGATTTTCTATTCTGATGCCATGCTTACCTTTTTTATAAAGTCCAGGCTCATTGGACATAATCATACCTGCTTTCAATATGGTTGGTGCTCTACCATTCGTAGTCGCTACCATTTTAGGTGGGGATTCATGAACATTAAGAAAAAAACCTACACCATGCCCCGTTCCGTGTCCATAATTCATACACTCTGCCCAAAGTGCCTGGCGAGCTACGGCATCGAGCTGAATACCGTTAGTACCATAAGGAAAATAGACTTGGTCGAGGGCAATATTCCCTTTTAGCACTAGCGTAAAATCTCGTTTTTGCTCGAAGGTAGGTGTGCCAAGCGCAATAGTTCGGGTGATGTCCGTAGTGCCATCTAAATATTGCCCACCACAATCGAGCAGCAAAATACCTTCAGGATAAAGGGTCGCACTACTTTCTTCTTCAGCGTGATAGTGAATGATAGCACCATTGGCATTGTAGCCCACTATAGCATCAAAACTTTCCCCTTTGTAATGGGGCATGGCTGCTCTGCACCTTTTACATTGCTCGGCTACCTCCCATTCTGTTACTGTTCTATGCTTTAAAGTGTCTTCTATCCATTTGAATAGCCGTACTAAAGCAACACCATCTTTTTCCATAGTTTGCTTAATGTACTGTATTTCCGTGTTATTCTTGATTGCCTTTTTGTCGCGAATCATGCTATCTAGTTCCATGATATTGCTACAAATGGCTTCATTCAAGCGAATGCTTGTTGTAAGCACATCCAATAAAACAGTATCTCTTTCTGGAATGCGCTCTAAGATGGAAATAATCGCTTCATAGGGCAATAACTTAATGTTGCATTCATCTAATTTTTCGATGAGCGATGCTGCTAATTTTTGCTTGTTGACAAATAAATAGCAATCTTGTACTGATAGTAACGCATAGCTGTAAAACACTGGATTACAGTCTATATCGCTACCCCTTAAATTGAAAAGCCATGCAGTTTCATCCAAGGCAGAAATTAAATACCAATCCACTTTTAAATCTGCCATTCTCGCTCTAACGGCTTCAATTTTAGCGCAGCGATCTTCGCCAGCATAATGAACAGGAAAATCAAAAATGGGAGATTCAGGTAATGTTGGACGGTCTTGCCAAATTTCCGCAATAAAATCGTGATGGACTTCTAGCGTAATTTCTTTTCCTGAAATTGCCTTTTGAATGTATTTAATTTGGTTAATAGAAAAGAGTATCCCATTACAGCCTATGCGTGCGCCTTTAGAAAGGTTGCTTGCCATCCAAACGTCATATTCCAAGCCTCTGCTCGGAGTCATTTTATGTAATTCAAATTCAGAATCAGCTAATTGTGTTTCTGCTTGAAGAAAGTAGCGGCTATCTGTCCACAATCCAGCATGGTCTTGGGTGATGATTACGGTGCCTGCCGAACCAGTAAAACCAGTTATCCATGCTCTTTCTTTCCAGTATTCAGCTAAATATTCACTTTGGTGAGGGTCACTGGTTGGAATCAAAAAAGCATCAAGGTGGTGCTTGCGCATTAGATGCCGCAAAGCAGCTAACTTTTCATTAGTTGTCATAA
>DAITMC010000401.1:0-2373 GCA_036835365.1 Saprospiraceae bacterium | reverse complement strand
TTTCAAGTACATTTTTGTAGGCTAAAAGCGGTTCACCCATCCCCATATACACGATATTAGTAAGCGGATGCCCAAAAATATCCAAGCATTGTTGATTCACTTGTACAACTTGATCAAAAATTTCAGCCGCATCCAAATTTCTGACGCGTTTCATACGACCTGTCGCACAAAAAGTACAAGTCAAACTGCAACCTACTTGCGAAGAAACACAGACGGTATAGCGATTATCCTCTGGCACTGGGATAAGCACAGATTCAATCATATGACCATCGTGCAATTGAAAGCGCGTTTTGACAGTGCCATCAAAACTCTTCTGTATTTTATTCTCCTGTATGGCTTGTATGGTAAAATGCTCGTCCAACATTGTTCTAAGCGGCTTGGAAATATTGGTCATTTCATCAAAAGAACGAACACCTTTCTGCCAAAGCCATTGATACACCTGACCGGCACGAAATTTTTTATCCCCTATAGCTACAAAAAACTCTTCCAGTGTGGCTTTATTTATTTTTCGTATATCTTGCTTGACTATCGTTGCGTTCATTGAATACCTTAGGTCTTTACTTTCAATTCAATGGAACGTTTAAACCCTAGAAATCGTTTTACACTTTTGCGCCAACCATGCTTTTTCTTCCTCATTCAAATAAGGTGACAGTTTCTCAAACACCCGTTCGTGGTATTGATTGAGCCAATTAATTTCTTTTGCATCCAAAAGGCTAGTATCAATAAGTCGTAAATCAATAGGATATAAAGATAGTGTTTCAAATTTTAAGAATTTGCCAAATTCATTTTCTTGATGTACTGCACAAAGCAATAAATTTTCTATTCTTATACCGTGCTTACCTTTTCTATAAATTCCGGGCTCATTAGACATGACCATACCTACTTTTAATGTGGTTGGTGCCCTGCCATTGGTGGTCGCTACCATTTTAGGTGGGGATTCATGAACATTAAGAAAAAAACCTACACCATGCCCCGTTCCATGTCCATAATTCATACACTCTGCCCAGAGTGCTTGACGAGCTACGGCATCAAGCTGAATGCCGTTAGTACCGTAGGGAAAATAAACCTGGTCGAGGGCAATATACCCTTTTAGCACTAGCGTAAAATCTCTTTTTTGCTCAGGGGTAGGCGTGCCGAGCGCAATGGTTCGGGTGATGTCGGTAGTACCATCTAAATATTGTCCACCACAATCGAGCAGCAAAATACCTTCAGGATAAATCGTTGCGCTGTTTTCTTTTTCAGCATGATAGTGAATAATAGCACCATTGGCATTGTAGCCTACTATAGCATCAAAACTTTCTCCTTTGTAATAAGGCATGGCTGCTCTGCACTTTTTACATTGTTCGGCGACCTCCCACTCTGTCAATGTTCTATACTTTAAGGTGTCTTCTATCCATTTGAATAGCCGCACTAAAGCAACACCATCTTTTTCCATAGTTTGCTCAATGTGCCGTATTTCCGTGTTATTTTTGATTGCCTTTTTGTCGCGAATCATACTGTCTAATTCCATGACATTGCTGCAAATAGCTTCATTCAAACGAATGCTGGTTGTAAGTACATCTAACAAAACAGTATCTCTTTTTGGGATGCGCTCTAAGGTAGGAATAATCGCTTCATAGGGCAATAGCTTAATGTGGCATTCGTCTAACTTTTCGATAAGAGACGCTTTTAATTTCTGCTTATTGACAAACAAATAGCAATCTTGTGCCGATAGTAAAGCATAGCTGTAAAACACTGGATTACATTCTATATCACTACCCCTTAAATTGAAAAGCCATGCTGTTTCGTCCAGTGCAGAAATTAAATACCAGTCCACTTTTAAATCTGCCATTCTAGCTCTAACGGCTTCAATTTTAGTGCAACGATCTTCGCCAGCGTAATGAACGGGAAAATCAAAAATGGGAGATTCAGGTAATGGCGGGCGATCCTGCCGGATGTCTGCAATAAAATCGTGATGGACTTCTATCGTAATTTCTTTTCCTGAAATTGCCTTTTGAATGTATTTAATTTGGTTGATGGAAAATAATATTCCGTTACAACCTATGCGTGCGCCTTTGGGAAGGTTACTTGCCATCCAAACGTCATATTCTAAGCCTCTACCAGGAGTCATTTTGTGTAATTCAAATTCAGAATCAGCTAGTTGTGTTTCAGCTTGAAGAAAATAGCGGCTATCTGTCCACAATCCAGCATGGTCTTGAGTGATAATAACTGTCCCTGCCGAGCCAGTGAAACCTGTTATCCAGGCTCTTTCTTTCCAATGTTCAGCCAGATATTCGCTTTGGTGAGGGTCGCTTGTTGGAATCAAAAAAGCATCGAGATGGTGCTTGCGCATTAGATGCCGCAAAGCAGCTAACTTTTCATTAGTTGTCATAA
>DAITMC010000400.1:0-2373 GCA_036835365.1 Saprospiraceae bacterium | reverse complement strand
AATATATAGAAGAAGGACGTACAGTCTGACAATGACTGACCAAAATCTAATTCAGTCCAAGTTTTTCAAAGATTTTTAATCCTGGTAGCAATCGGACTTTTAATGGCTTGTAATAACAAACCTAAAGACAAATCCGACAAAGAAAGTTTTGAAGAAATCCTTAACGACCCACGTATAAACTCAAAAGAAGTCGGAGAACGTGAAGGCATTAAATATTTTCAAGTTGAAAAAAACGGAAAGACAGGTTTTCGTGACTTGGACGGAGAAATTGTAATTGAACCAATTTACGATATGGCTGAAATGTTTTCTGAGGGCTTCTCTGCTGTTCAAGTTGGCGACAAGTGGGGACTAATTGACGAAAGTGGAAAGTATATCATTGAACCAAAATTTGAATATTTAGGCAGCGTTCATAACGGACTTGCAAGTTATCGCGCCAACGACAAATACGGCTTTGTGAACATTAAGGGACAAGAAAAAATAAAACCTCAATTTGAGTGGGTTGACGAATTTTCGGAAGGACTTTGCGTTGTTCGAAATGACAAGGGAAAACACGGATACATTGACACGACAGGGAAAATCGTAATTGACTTTCAATTTCAATACGCCAACAAATTTGAGAACGGGCAAGCAAAATTTCAATTGAATAATCTTTGGGGAGCAGTAGATAAGACGGGTAAAATAATTGTAGAACCGAAACACAAATACACAAGTGACTATTAACTCGACAGAAACACCAGCAGGTAACAGGCGTTTGGCAAAAAAGCGGGTTCTGTGCTTAAATGAAGCTTTGTGCTTCGTATCAAGTGTAGTGCTGGCAGGCAGTTTAGTGCTTCGAAATCCGCTTCTTCGCCAAGCGCCAAAACGTTGGTGGCAATTGCGCAGCGACACTTACCTAAACTCAAAAGACAACAAAGACATAACCAAATTTAAAAATCTATAATAATGAAGAAATTACTTTACCTCTTAACCATTGTTGCCATAATATCTTGTAACCAACAAGAGGACAAATATTATATGCCAGCTGAATGGGAAGAACACGATGCTGTTTGGCTTGGTTGGGAGGCAGACAGCACATTTGGTTTTTATCCTGTGGTAGCAGAGATGATAAAAACACTTACACCGACAGTAACTGTGAAACTTGCATTTGATTCAGACAGTTTAATGCAGACAGCCAAAAACTATTTGAGACGTCAGCAAATAGATACTTCAAATATCAGGTTCTACGTAATGCCTGGAGACCGTTATTGGATTAGAGATCATGGTGCAGCTTTTTTAGTTAATGGTAAAGGAGATTTGGGAGTTGCTGATTTTGACTGGAATCTATTTGGATATCCTGTATTTCTTAAGGAAAAGTTCAATAACAATCAAGACAGCGTGAACAAATACATGCAAGAGCGATTGCCATCTATTAATAGAACGAGTAAAGTTGATAGCCTTATGGCGAAAGCAGAAGGAGCTAAAATTTTCAAAACAAACGTAGTACACGAAGGTGGTAATATTGAGGTAAACGGTAAAGGGACACTTATCGTTTGTGAATCAGCGGTCAGACACAGAAATCCTAACTTAACAAACGAATATATTGAAAGTGAATTCAAAAGAGTTTTAGGTGTTTCAAAAGTAATTTGGCTAAAACGAGGTCTGGCAGATGATCCAAATGGTTTTTTTAGACGAATCACAGGCGATTATGTTGGCGGAGGTGTGCAACATTCTGATGAATTTGTGCGATTTTCAAATGCAAATACCATTTTATTGGCTTGGGTGGATGAATCAGAAAAAGACTTAAATCCAATTAATAAAATGAACTACGAACGCCTCAATGAGAGCTTCCAAACATTAAAAAATGCGACCGACCAAGACGGAAAACCATTTACCATTGTAAAAGTTCCTCTACCAGATTTAACAACAAAGAAGATAGTAGCTATACAAGGCTATTCATCAATAGCATCATATGACATACCTTCAAATCGGTTTTATATTTCCGAAGCCCCTAAAGTGGGAGACACTTTACTTAGAGTGCCAGCTTCAAGCTATCTAAACTATTTGGTAACAAATGGACTTGTTCTTATTTCAAGCTATACTGCGGAAGGCTCTTCAAAAGAAAAGGAAGACAAAGTGCGTAAAATTTTTGAAGAGCAATTTCCTAAAAGAAAAATCGTATTCATAAATGCAATGCCTCAAAATTGGGATGGTGGTGGTATTCATTGTTCGACACAACAACAACCAAGTAAGAAACCAAAAAATTGAATCTAATTTGAAAAAAGCAACAGCCACCAACAGCACCTACCCAAAAGTGGCGGTTCAGTGGTTAAATCAAGCTTCGTGCTTCTATCAAAGTTTGTGCTTGGTTGACAGTGAAGTGCTTCGAAATCGCCA
>DAITMC010000399.1:0-2376 GCA_036835365.1 Saprospiraceae bacterium | reverse complement strand
ATTTAGCTTCTAACGAATATTTTAAGGCAATTAAGAAAGAATTATTGAAGGGGAGCTTATTGAACATTGATTTCAAGGAAAATAGAAATGGGGGATATAGTATCATTTCTTTTAATGCTAAAAAAGCGAGGGGCGCAATGGCACATCAAATTATTAAACATAGAGTTACTGAAGTTGAAGGACTAAAATCCTTAGTAGTAAACGATTATACCTTTAATAATACATTATCCACAAAAGACCACTTCGTTTTTACGAAGTAAACAGCCCTTTTTCATAATTCTCTGCTTGGGTTAGCTATATTTGCATTGATATTTAGCTTGAAGCTGAACATCATTATCATAAAAATCAAAATTAAAAATATGAATTTCGATTTAATAGTCATTGGAAGTGGTCCCGGAGGTTATGTTGCTGCAATCAGAGCCTCTCAATTAGGTATGAAAGTTGCAGTGGTTGAACGTGAGTCGCTAGGAGGTATCTGTTTAAACTGGGGTTGTATTCCCACGAAAGCCTTGCTAAAAAGCGCGCAAGTATTTAATTACATCAAACATGCGGATGATTACGGTATTAAAGTAGAAAATGCGTCAGCTGATTTTGATAGTATGATAAAGCGAAGCAGAAACGTCGCAGATGGAATGAGCAAAGGCATTAATTTTTTATTCCGAAAAAATAAAATTGAAACCCTTGCGGGAAATGGTGAATTGACTGCCGATAAAAAAGTGAAAGTAACGGCTGCCGATGGTTCAGTAAAAGAATATACTGCTCCGCATATCATTATTGCCACAGGTGGACGTGCCAAACAGCTTGCTAATTTACCCATTGACGGAAAAAAAATTATAGAATACCGCAAAGCAATGACTTTGGAACAACAGCCCAAGAAAATGGTCATAGTTGGTGCTGGTGCTATTGGAACAGAATTTGCTTACTTCTATAACTCCATCGGTACAGAAGTTACTGTGGTCGAGTTCATGGAACAGGGATTGGTGCCAAGAGAAGATATTGATATTTCTAGGGAATTGACCAAAATTTATAAGAAAGAAGGCATTAATATTTTGGCGAACACTGCTGTAGAATCCGTAGATACTAGCGGTGAAGGTTGTAAAGTAAAAGTAAAAGACCGCAAAACAGGTCAAGAAAGTATTATCGAATGTGATGTGGTGCTTTCTGCGGCTGGGGTTACAACTAATATTGAGCATATAGGTATAGAAGCATTAGGCATTCAAACAGAGCGTGGGCTAATTGTAGTGGATGAATACTATAGAACTAACGTTTCAGGGATTTATGCTATCGGCGACGTTGTGAATGGCCCAGCGTTAGCGCATGTGGCAAGTGCGGAGGGCATCACTTGCGTAGAAAAAATTGCAGGGCATCATCCAGAGCCATTAGATTACAACAATATTCCTAGCTGTACTTATTGCGTGCCAGAAGTGGCTTCTGTGGGAATGACCGAGCAAGCTGCCAAAGAAGCAGGCTACGAAATAAAAGTAGGAAAATTCCCATTTTCTGCCTCAGGTAAGGCAAGTGCGGCGGGTGTAAAACAAGGATTTATTAAAGTTATTTTCGATGCTAAATATGGAGAATGGCTCGGTGCGCACATGCTCGGCGCAAATGTAACTGAAATGATTGCGGAAGTTGTAGCTGCTCGAAAGCTAGAAACTACGGGGCATGAAATCATCAAATCTGTTCACCCCCACCCTACTATGAGTGAAGCAATCATGGAAGCAACCGCTGCCGCTTATGATGAGGTCATTCATTTGTAAAAAATAATTTTCCATCAAGTTGCGTTTAGCCTAGCCCGCCTCTACACAACTTGATGGAAAAGACTTAAATCTTTTTAACGACTATTTAACGTCCACTTTAACCTTATCTTAAAAGCGTTTTCTTGCATACTAACGCAGGGTAACTTATCTTTCATGCAAAAATGAATAACATGAATCGCATACTATTTTTATCATTCGTAGTGCTGAGTTTTGTTGCTTGCGAAAAAGAAGAAAAACGCTCTAACATTTTGCAGTATGATGGAGATAACGTAACCTCACCAATACTAGGTCCTGGTATCCATGAATTTGCCGTTCGATTTACAAGAAAAGAACTAGAGCCTCACATTGGTAAAAAACTTTCTGAAGTAAGTTTTTTTGCAGGGAATAATCCTGATGGATTAGATTTGTTGATTTACGGAGCAGGTACAGATAAAACGCCTGGTGCTCAGCTTTATCGAGCAAGATTAAACAACATCAATACCCCACAGTGGTATGAGCACAAAATTGCTCAAGGCGTTGATATTACAGGCGAAGACTTATGGATTAGCATTCGAGTAACTCATATTCAAACGCAACAATCTGTCGGTTGCGATGCTGGACCAAGTAAAGAAGGTGGCGA
>DAITMC010000398.1:0-2379 GCA_036835365.1 Saprospiraceae bacterium | reverse complement strand
CTTGTATGATTTTAGGTGGGATGAGATTCCAGGAACTCCAAATGATACTTTAGCACGATTGTTTGTGAAGGTTGATGATCCAAAGTCAGAATCAAATTTTTATAGATATTTTACTGCAGTAGGGCAAGAGCCATTAATAGCACCATTTTCATCTGTAATTGACGATGCACTTTTTGATGGTCAAAGTTTTGAATTTCCACTTCAAAAGGCAGAACGAAGAGGAGATTTTAATTCCGATTCATTTGGTTTTTTTAAAAGAGGGGATACCACCACAATAAAATGGTGCACTATTGATAAAGCACATTTCGACTTCTGGAATACTAGAGATTTTAGTGCCAATAGTGGAGGTCCTTTTGCAGCTTATACTCGAATAGCTACAAATATAAAAGGCGGTTTAGGAGTTTGGGGCGGATATGCGATAGGAAAGTATGAACTTGAAGTACCACCAAGATAGAATCACTAAATTTTAAAAGAAACCTCGTTTTTTGCTTTTAGTTTACTTAATTTTTTATGTTTAAATAGCAATGTCATTAACTTAAGGGAAATTATTATTAAAGATATAAAAAAGTTATATATTTGCACTAGCCTATAATAATAGGGGAATTATTAAATTTAACACCATTAATTGACAATCTTGACATAACTTTAAAACATACAGATAATGAGCACTTCAAATGCGAACATAAGGGCGACAAAACGTCCTTTACTAGAGATAGAGTGTTCACTATCAAGAACTTAATAATATTTTTCTTGACACAGCTGCAACGATCAATACAGAGAGAACTCTTGGATTTTATAGAAGCCATAAGAGAAAACCGTGCAGATTTGGCAGGAGTTAGTGCAGCAGCTTTTAGTAAAGCCCGAAAGAAGTTAAAATATACAGCTTTTGTTGAGTTAAATGACGTTTACGTAACCAATCACTACAGGTTATCTGAAAACGTCTTGATTTGGAAAGATTATCGTTTATTTGCAGTAGATGGCTCAACAGCTGAAGTTCCAAATTCTAAGGAGATGATCGATTTATGGGGCACTTTTAAGCAAAGAGAAGATGGTAAGAAGATATGTATGTCACGAACCATTCAAGTTTTTGATGTACTTAATAAATTGACAATAAAGAGTGATATCGACAGCATTAATAAATCAGAAAGTGAATTATTTTGGAATTTATTACCACAATTAGCCAATTATCCAAAGTTAGAAACCCATGTAGATTTATATATTTTTGACAGATATTATGCTTCACATGATCTGATATTCTATCTGGATTCAATCAATAAAGGATTCTGTTTTCGCATGAAGAAAAACTGGTGGAAAGTATCGGAATCTTTTTATAACAGTGGGGAAAAGAGCAGAATCGTAACATTAACATTGCCATTAAAATATAAGCAAAGAGCCGACGAATTGGGCATCATCCATAGGTCCATTGAAGTTAGATTAGTAAGAATTGAGTTGGAAAGTGGAGAAACAGAAATACTACTTACCAGCTTACTGGATGAGCAGAATGAGACCATAGAAGATCTTAAAGAGCTGTATGGGCTAAGGTGGCCTGTAGAAACTACTTATCGCCATTTAAAACATAAAGTCAAATTAGAAAACTTCAGTGGGAAATCAGAAAATGGAATAAAACAAGACTTCTTTGTCAAAATAATGATATTAAATATTGCTGTATCAGTTGCCAATCCAGTAGATGATTTGTTAAGGCAGCAACCAAAAGAAAAATTTACCCATCAAGTAAATCTTACAAATGTCATAGGTGCATTAAAGCGAGGAGTTGTTGATTGGTTTATAAGAGGTAAAATAAGGGAATCGATCAAATCAATCATAGATTTTTTGCTTAAAACAACCGAACCAATAAGGAAAGGGCGAAAATTCCCACGACCCAAATTACCCAAAACTAAATACCATAGAATTTATGCCCAAGTGTAGCCTTAAGTTAATGACATTGTATTTAAAATAAATATATATCTCCATATAATACTTGTTTGATAATAATAACATAATTTTGTCGTTTAAATCGTCATTAAATTGTTGTTAAATGCGACATTTGTAATCGTGATCAAATAATATAGAGTATGTACATCAATTGTCACTCCTATTTCAGTCTAAGATATGGCACTGTTGCTCCAGAAGAACTGCCTATACTTGCGACTAGTTATGGTGTAAAAACCCTTGTATTGTCAGATATTAACAATACTTCAGCAGCCTTTCAGTTTGTAAAATCCTGTCGAGAAGCAGGGGTGAAACCTATTTTAGGGTTAGAGTTCCGCCAAGATGGGGAGTTCCTATACCTAGGGATTGCAAAAAATGATGAAGGGTGGAGAGAACTGTGTGCTTTATTGACTACTTCTTCCCTATCGGGAGAACCTTTGCCCGTGATAG
>DAITMC010000397.1:0-2382 GCA_036835365.1 Saprospiraceae bacterium | reverse complement strand
GCATTCTAAAAATGGCAGAAAAAGGCACTAAGGTTTATTACTTGACAGGTAATCACGATGATAGCTTGAGAAGATATGCTGACTTTTCAACAGGTAACATTCACTTGCGCAACCATATGACCATTCAACTTAACCAAAAAAAATACTGGATATTTCATGGTGATGTATTTGATCTTTCCATACGATTCTCTCCTTGGATCGCCAAGCTAGGAGGAAAGGGTTATGACTATCTCATTCTATTGAATCGCTTTGTCAACAACCTTCGTGCGCGCCTAGGCATGAAAAAAATGTCTTTAGCTGCAAGAGTAAAAGATGGCATGAAGTCGGCAGTAAAATTTGTGGATGATTTTGAAGACAAAGCCATTGCACTAGCAGTGGAGCAAGGATATGACTATGTTGTCTGTGGGCATATTCATCGTCCGCAAATGCGTAGCGTAGAAAAAGGAGGACAGCTAATTATGTATCTCAATTCAGGGGACTGGGTAGAAAACTTGACAGCACTAGAGTATCAGTGGGGCTGTTGGACTATCTACCAGTACGATGAAAATGATTATTTGGATTTACCACCACTCTTTGAAGAAATATTAGCAGAGGAGGAACAACCTACGGCTGCCGCTTCCATCTTAGAGCAAATGGTAAAAAAACCAAACGAATCCAAAAAAGAATATCATGCGATTGAGTATCTTAGCTATAGAACGATATAAGCCTTAGCGCTTTCCCTCGCTTCTACTCCCAACGCACACTAACCCCACCCCGAATCCATCTGCCGGGCATTTCTACCAAGTTAGTTTCTGTATAAGTTTTATTCAACAGGTTGCTGGCTTCCAAAAAGATGTTGTACTTAGAGCTACGCCAAAGTAAACGCAAATCGAGCAACGCATAGTTATCCAAATTTACACGGTCGAGATAGCGATAGCGCAAACTAGGAAATAGGCGATTGGCAAAGTTAAGTTCCAGCCCTGCAATGGCTTGATGACGAAGATTATCCAACGCATATCTGGAAACAGGCACATCGGCGTTATCAATAACAGCATCTAAAAAAGTATAGCTCAAATCCAATGTTTGCAACCATTTGATAGATTGGAAATTGACGGCAAGGCTGTTTTCCCAACCCAATACATTGACCGAAGAAAAATTTTGAGGCTGCCACCGTAAAGAATCAACAAAGGCTTCCTTTGTCCAGTCAATCATATTGACACCATTTCTACGGAAAACACTGGTTTGTGCTAACACAGATTTTTGTTGATACTTAATGCCTAGCTCATACGTAATAGCGGATTCAGGTTGCAAATTCGGGTTGCCGAGATTGGCTCGGTCTTCGTAATACAAATCGGTGAATGTAGGTACTCGATAAGTGTAGCCCGCATTCGCAAAGACCTTGACTTGATTATTAAGGGCATAACCCATATCTATGCCAGGCAGAAGATTGACATCAAAATCGGAGAAATAGTTGAGGAGTACACCTGGCGTAATATCCAAGCGATTGGCTAAATTGAAGCGATGCTCTAAGAAAAGGCTAGTTACCCAGCGTTGTCTTCCACCCAAATTATTGCTCCTCAAACTTACCTGATTTACGTCCAAGCCAATGCCTGTGATACCTAAAGTGCTAAAATGACTAGCATTGACCTCAACACCAACTGTATTGCCGATATGCAAATTGCGATAAAGAGAAGGGTTGCGGCGTACAAAAAGGTACTCATCTTGATTCCTGCGCCAATACATTCTAGGTTTTATCACCCATTTAGCTTGTGTATATTGATATTCCACCGCACCGATGCTGGTTTGAATAGCTTCATATTGGTCTGTAAAACTAGGACTGGCATAGAAACCATTTGCGCCAAAGGCGCGCTCCGTGTAGCCTGCAAGAATGCTTAATTGTTGATTGCCGACTGGGACTTGCGCCTGATAAAAAAAGTTGCTGATGTTGTAATCCGTATTATAACGATAGCCCTCAGAGAAATCTTTAGCAAAAGAAAAATATTGCTGGATGCCTTTATGCGCAAACGCTGAAGACACACGAACGCCTCCCAGTGCGTGTTGCCCTGCTTGGGCATTGATTTTCACAAAAGGTAATTCAGGGGTTTTTGTAACGATGTTGATAGCTCCCGTGAACGCATTCTGACCAAATATGCGTGCTGCGGGTCCTTTTAAAATTTCAATACGTTCAATATTTTCAATATCCACTGGCAGATTCATCAAATGGTGTCCGGTCTGTGGATCGCTCATTTTTATGCCATTTATTAGCACCAACGTTTGATCAAAAGTTCCCCCTCGGATACTCACATCTGCCTGTACGCCATGTGCGCCACGCTGTCGGATGTCCACACCAGCAGCATAACGCAGCACCTCAGCTACACTGATAGCGGGAGAACGTTGTATTTT
>DAITMC010000396.1:0-2406 GCA_036835365.1 Saprospiraceae bacterium | reverse complement strand
ATCGAGATAAATTTACCGCTAAAGGCGGTCCTGATGGTGGAGATGGTGGACGCGGCGGACACATCATCTTACGCGGCAACAGAAATGTTTGGACTTTGCTTTCCTTAAAATATCGCAAACATGTTATTGCTAGCGATGGTGGAAATGGTAGCAGTAACAACAAATTTGGTGCTGATGGGGAAGATGTGATATTAGAAGTACCGCTAGGGACAGTAGCTAAAGATGCAGAAACAGGGGAAATCCATTTTGAAATTACACAACATGAAGAAGAGCGTATTATTGCACCAGGCGGTAGAGGTGGTTTAGGCAATTCTCATTTTAAAAATGCAACACAACAGACTCCTCGATATGCACAACCAGGAGAATCGGGTACAGAAGAATGGAAAATACTAGAGCTAAAAGTATTGGCGGATGTGGGTTTAGTGGGCTTCCCCAATGCTGGAAAATCTACTCTACTTTCTGTAATAACCGCCGCAAAACCTAAAATTGGCGACTATCCCTTCACTACATTAGTTCCTAATTTAGGCATTGTTGCCTATCGCGACCATCGCTCATTTGTGATGGCAGATATTCCTGGAATTATAGAAAATGCACATCTAGGCAAAGGACTTGGACATCGTTTTTTGAAGCATATAGAGCGAAACGCCGTTCTGTTGTTTATGATTCCTTGCGATACAGAAAGCATCAAAGAAGAATATAATATCCTGCTTAATGAGTTAGAGCAATACAATCCAGAATTGCTTGATAAGCCAAGAGTGTTAGCCATTACCAAGTGCGATTTGATTGATGATGAACTAAAGGAAATGCTCCAAGTAGAATTACCAAAGTATATTCCTTACATTTTCATTTCTTCTGTTGCTCAAAAAGGTTTGACAGAATTGAAAGATTTACTTTGGGAAACCTTAATTAACCAATATTAATTTCCAAAAAACTCAATTATTTAGTTTTAAATTTCATTTATACGAATTTCAATCCAAATAAAATATAATATATAATTATTTAATCAAAATATTATTTCATAAAAGATTGATAATTTCCATTAAATTGCTTTAATTTGTTCTCATAGTTCTAACATTCATTCACTAATAGCTATTAAACTTATGAAAAAAATTGAAGCAGTAATTCGACTATCTCGTTTCGATAAAGTACGAGATGCTTTAGCGAAAATCGGTGTTCGCTTTTTCACAATGAAAGAAGTTAACGGATTTGGCTTACAAGGAGGCGAAAAAATTAGTTACAGGGGTAATATTTACGACTCTGATTACATCGCACGACTTCAGTTAGATATTTATATCGATACAGATAAAGTGGACGAGGTAACCAAAAGCATCACAGAAGCTGCCAGAACAGGTGAGGTAGGTGATGGGAAAATAGCAGTATTCGATATTGACCATATTGTTCGCATCCGAACAGGTGAAACAAACACTGACGCTATTTAACGTTTTAAGGTTATTTATTCAGTCGGTAAATGTTGATTTACTAACTTTTTACTAATAAAAGCTAGTAAATCACTCTCTTAGGTTAATTTAAGGCAATTCTCTCTTTGCGTTCAGCAGCAGCAAAAATAGCTTGAACAATCTGAATATCTTTTAACCCCTCCATACCTGGCACTAAAGGCGATCTGTTTTCCAATATAGCCAACGCTTCATTGTCCATCTGACGCGCCTGTTGGTTCTTAATATACACATTCAATTGTTTACCATCACTGGTTTCGCCTTGCACCCCATTGTACGATTGCATAGGCGAAAGTTGATACCAACCATTTTGGCAATCTACTCTCAATAAGTTGTAACTTTCACCCACGCTAGTTTTACCTAGCGCTGTTATACCAGAAGCAAATTCTAATTCAAATTCGGTGGTTTCATCCACTTCTGTGAACAGTGCTGGTCGCTTAATAATGTGCATTGCACTTTTTACAGCAATAGGCTCTTGCGCAGTAGCATACCTAAGACCATTGATGGCGTAAACGCCCATATCGTAGAGCGCACCACCGCCCATGTTTTTTTGAAAACGCCAACCTTTTCCACCACCACCCGCATATCCTGCAAATGACTTTACCTGATTGATAGCACCATAAGGCTTTGAGGTGGCATATTGAATAAGGGTTTGCGTGTTGGGTTCATGTTGCATCCGATAACCAACGGATAATTTCACCTTATTTTTATGACAAGTATCAATAATTGTTTGGCATTCTTCCACAGTCATTGCCATAGGTTTTTCACACCAAACGTGCTTTCCTGCATTAGCTGCAATAGTACTATATTTTGCATGCAACGCCGTTGGTACAACGACATATACCACGTCTATTTCGTCGTTATTAGCCATAGTGTGCATGTTTTCGTAGTTGTAAACATTAGCGTCCTTAATACCATATTTTTGCTGCCAAACTGGAATTTTTTCTGGACT
>DAITMC010000395.1:0-2413 GCA_036835365.1 Saprospiraceae bacterium | reverse complement strand
CGTTTTCTTGTGCGCCCAAGGCGCGAATTAGGCTTTCACAATAGAGGTTAACGCTCTCATAATTAGCTCTTTGCGCAATTTGTACCAACGGTGGTGAGTAATGTGTATAAAAAGTAGTCCTGATTCGATTATTTTCTTTGGCACTTAGTTCAAGCTGCGTAGTAGCTTGTTTAGCCGTTTTTATGCCATTCTTTTCCAAAGCATAAAGCAGTGAATGTGCTGCAAAAAAAGGTGCGTCGGGCATAGCACCTTTAATCGTAAATTGTTGATTACCAATAGGTATTGTGCCACGAATAAAGCGAGTGTAAGCATAGGGACCACCATATATATAGGCATTGTCGCCACTACCTTTTTCGGCGGATTGCAATTCGTTGATAAGGTATAAGTTGGGAAGCACTGGCTCAATTTTTGCAATAGGTGGTGTTGCTCCTAACTGTTCAACTTGCTGAAAATGAAGATAATAATAGTTCTCGTGGATGTTCAACGCCCAAGTGCCAGCAGCATAATAATTGCCTAAATCGTACCATTGCCAAGTATCGCCTGCGATATCGCCTTTAAAATAGGAGGCATCACCTACGATTTTACCTTCAATTTGTCGAATGCCTGCTTTTTTGATTACTTCAACCCAACTTTGCATAAGTGTTGCTAAAGGTAGGGTATTGTCCATTTTATCTGAACCTAAGGTAGGATCGCCATAGCCTTTGATGTAGAGATTTCCTTTTAGTACACCATTGGCATCCAAAGTGCCATCGTATTGTAGTTCAGTTTTAAAGCGAAAATCGGGACTTAATATTTGCAATGCCGTTAAGGTAGTTATGGCTTTAAGTGTGGAAGCGGGTACGAGGCTTTTGTTAGCGTTGTAGTGAGCAAGAAGTTTTCCTGTTTGCATATCTACTACTGCAAAACCGACTTCACCATATTGGAGTTGCTCCTCTTTTGCGAAATTTTCTATTGCTTTTTGGATGCTATTTTGGGTGATACCAAATGACATTAAGGTAAACATAGAAATAAAAAAAGTAAAAGCGTTTTTCATGCTAAAAGGATTTTAATAATGGCTAAGATATACTAAGTCTTTGAGATGTAGTGCACCCAGATTTTTGGATTAAAAGGCATATCGAGCAGTAGGAGTTATATCTTGTGTAGCAAAAAGTCCCTTTTGATACTTGAAGTAGGCAGCTATAGCAATCATGGCAGCATTGTCGGTACAGTATTGAAAAGCAGGAATATAGGTGTTCCAGCCGAGTTGTTCGCCAGCATCGTGCAGTGCTTGTCGCAAGGCACTATTAGCGGATACTCCTCCAGCAATAGCCATTTCATGGATACCTGTTTGCTCGGCTGCTTTTTTTAATTTGTTAATCAAGATAGAGACAATTCTTACTTGCACAGAAGCACAAATATCGTTAAGGTTATTTTTTATAAAATCCTGGTCTTGTTTGATTTGGTCTTTCAAAAAATAAAGAACAGCCGTTTTTAAGCCACTAAAACTAAAATCTAGTTCAGCTATTTGAGGTTCAGGGAAAGCAAAGCGAGGTGTGCCTAATTTAGCCAAGCGATCAACGATTGGTCCGGCGGGATAGCCTAAGTTAAGCAACTTTCCAATCTTATCGAAGGCTTCTCCAGCAGCATCGTCGAGTGTTTGTCCGATGACTTGCATTTCTAAGTAATCTCTTACCAACACAATTTGCGTATGCCCCCCTGAAACGGTAAGGCAAATAAAAGGCAATTGAGGCTTGGGGTCGTCAATAAAATGGGCTAGTACATGTGCTTGCATATGATTGACTTCAATCAATGGAATATCCAAACCAAGTGCTAAGGCTTTGGCGAAAGATACACCGACCAATAGCGACCCCATCAAACCAGGACCTCGCGTAAAGGCGATAGCATCGAGGTCTTTTTTGTTGATACCTGCTTGGTTAAGAGCCGCTTCGACAACAGGTAAAATATTAATTTGATGTGCTCTGGATGCAACCTCTGGCACAACACCACCGTATAGTTCATGTATAGTTTGGTTCGCTACACAATTACTTAATATTTTTCCCTTTTTCAAAATTGCAGCGGAAGTATCATCGCAGGAGGACTCTATACTTAATATAGTCATCTAATTTTTTTAAAAATAAAACAATTTACAAAATCATGATCGCCACAGCCATTGAAACATCAAAACAACTGACAAAAACAGTAAGTTTAAGCCCAAGTTTGGTTATGACAAATACGACTACAAATAGCAATGCTATGGGTTGTGTTATTGCCGATGGAACACACATCGAGGGCATATTGAAAACAAAGGAGAATATTCGCTTAGATGGTGAACTAACAGGAAGTATTGCTTGCGAACAACGCCTTGTGATTGGGCTATATGGGAGAGCTAACGGCACTGTTTGGGCAAGAGAGGCGGACATTAGTGGCACAATTG
>DAITMC010000394.1:0-2431 GCA_036835365.1 Saprospiraceae bacterium | reverse complement strand
TAAATGATTTCCATAGCTTTGCAGCAATTTCACATTTGATTGCGTAGCAGGATGTAACCACATATCAATATCCATAGCTGGAGCAAAAAAAACAGGACATCGTGCCGAGAGATAAACCGCAGTGATAATGTTGTCGCAAATGCCATGTGCCAGCTTAGCCAGTGTAGTAGCCGTAGTAGGCGCAATCACCATAGCATCCGCCCAAAGACCAAGTTCTACATGGTTGTTCCAGCCCTCTTCCGATTGAACGCTACTCAAAACAGGATGTTTAGCCAATGTAGAAAGCGTAAGAGGCGTTATGAATTGTTGGGCAGCAGGGGTCATCAATATTTTCACCTCCGCTTGCGATTTGACCAGTAAGCGCGTCAAATGAGCCGATTTATAAGCAGCAATACTTCCACAAATGCCTAAAATTATTTTTTTTTGTTCTAATACGGACATTTTTTTACATTTTCAATACCAACGACTGAAAGTTAATTTAGATGTTTACTTTAACAATATTATTTCTTTTTAAATGCAGCTACAAAAAATAAAATCAGCTTTAACTGACTACGAAAAGTGGTTAGCTTCCGATGTAGAAGCCACACGAAGCAACCTTTTTAAATGGGAATCACAAAAAATTTGGCAAGAACATTGGGATTTGGAAGAAATTAATGTGGTAGAAATGTTTAACAAAGCATTAGAAAATACCACTACCCGAAGGATTTGGAGTAGAGCATATTATACTCCTAAGAAAGTAATGTTAGCTTTTGCAGCCATGCAGCCCCATTTTGTTAGGGCAATATTTCAAGATTTATTTGACGAGTCTAAAGCAATCGGCAATCGAATTGACCGCTTCTGTATTCACTGCGACGAGCTACTGAAGGAATACAAATTTAATCATCCGACTTCCACCGAGAATAATCATTTTCAAGACTACGAAATGATAAGCCATTACTTAGCGTTCCAGTTCCCTCAACAATACGCACCTTATGATTTTAATCGTTTTAAGGATACTTTAATCAAAATTGGCGCAAAAGACATTCCCGAAAATCACGATTTACCTAGATACTTTAAAGTAGCACAAACGCTTTTTCAGTTTATCAAAAAAGAAGAGCGATTGATGTCCCTACATCAAGCTAGGTTAGCGCAAAATCATTATCAAGGAGCATCCCTTCTGCTAGTAGAAGATTTTTGTGCGTTTTTGTATCAACATTAAAATAATGTTGCGAATTTTATTGGATGTTTTTCTTTAACTTTAAAGAATATGTACATCAAAATACTAAAAAGATATTTGCTTAAATAATAAAATAGACTAATTGAAACAACAGAAGATTATTAGCAGTTTGAGGCAGTTTAGAGTTTGGCACAAAATATTAGGTGTTTTGCTTGCCTTTTTTGTAGTCATCAGTGCTATAACAGGCGTGTTTTTAGCACTCAAAAAAAATGTATCCCTTTTACAACCACCTACGCAAAAGACAGCCTCTAAGCCTCTAAACGATTGGAAGTCGCTAGCAGAGTTATCCTCTATTGCGCAAAGTGCATTGGAGCAAGCCTTTCCAGAGAAAGAAAATGAAGTGGAGCGTCTGGATGTACAGCCTGCCAAAGGAATCATAAAAGTGCTGTTTAAACATGGCTGGTGGGAGGTGCAACTGGACGGTAGCACTGGAGCAATTCTCTCTATTGGACAACGACATGCTGATTGGATTGAAAAACTACACGATGGCTCCATTGTGAGTGATGGTTTCAAGTTGATTTCCATGAATTTTTTGGGTTGGGGATTACTTATTATGGTCATTACAGGAATGTGGTTGTGGTATGGACCTAAATATTATCGAAAGACAAAACGACAGCCACGCAATCAAATGGAAACCACTTATCAAGAAAAGTAATGATTGTATGTGGTTTTCTCTTCATCAACGAAGATTAAAACAAACGACCTTGACTATTTGGCATTTTTGATTGTTCTAATTGTAATAGTGTTGCCTTCACATCTAAACCATAAAAATAGCCTTGCAATGCGCCGCTTTTTGCAATTACTCGATGACAAGGAACAACAATAGCAATAGGATTGTATTTACTTGCCATGCCTACGGCACGAACAGCTTTTGGGCGATTCAACTTTTGGGCAATTTCAGAGTAGGTAGTTGTCCTGCCATAAGGTATCTCTAGCATCTGCTGCCAAACACTTTTGTAAAAATCAGTTGCTCCTGACCAATCTAGTGGCATATCGAAAATTTCGAGTTTTCCTTGAAAATATGCTTGTAATTGCACCACACAATCATTAATGATTGAAATAGAGGAAATAGAAGTCGAGCTAGGCAGTTCGTTTACTCTCTGAATGCTTTGAATACCGAGCATACTTCCCTTAATTTCGAGACAACCAATAGGCGTATCTAAACAAGCAGATTCGAGCATAATTTCATTTTTTATGAATCATAAAAGCCCAGTG
>DAITMC010000393.1:0-2496 GCA_036835365.1 Saprospiraceae bacterium | reverse complement strand
GAAAAAATATGTTGCCTAATTTTTTTCATACACAACATTTGACAATAACTCGAAAGCAAGTATTAAGAAGCAGAAAAACAAGAGAGGAAGGCATCTTATAGTTTTAAGTGATGAGCAGATAGCAAAAATAGAAGAACTTTCAGCTTATCTTAATTGCAAACAAATATCTGATTATTTTGGTTTTTCAGAAGATACGTTTTATGAATTAAAAAAAAGAGATATCCGAGTTTTCCGAGCCTATAAAAAAGGAAAAGCTCATAAGATATACGATTATGCTAAAAAACTTGAGAATAAAGCTATGGGAGTTGATGAGACTGGCGATACAACGTCAATAATATTTTATCTAAAAACGCAAGCTGGATGGAGTGAGAAGTTACAATATGAAATCACAACTAAAGAAGCACCTCCTATTCTTACCTACATAGTTCAGGATGATAAAGCAACAAGCAATTAACTTTGGTTTTGGTGAATGGGTAGAAGTACAAGAGTTATCACATTAGAAGAGACTGCACAGGTTGAAGCAATGGCGGCACATGGTTATACACAGGAAGAGATTGCAGAGTTCTTGGGAATTTCTGCTAGAAGTTTTCGTTACAAAAAAAATGAAAATAAAATTTTAATTGCCGCCTACAACAGGGGTAGATTTAAGGCTAAGAACTATGTTGCATCAAGGCTTTGGAGGTATATTAAGAGTGATGCAATCACGGCAATTAACTTAAGTGCAATTACCTTCTACCTTAGGACACAAGCAGGATGGACGGAAAAACAAGAAATGCATTTAACTGCAAAAGATGTAACGCCTAGTAAACAACTAACTGTCATAAATCATTTTACGGATGATCATGATGAGATTAGATCAAAAAATGGATGAATGATGAATGATGATAAATCAAGAGCTGATTTGGCTAGATAAGAAATGAAAAAAGTAGGTAATATAGTCTGTTCCATGGTAAAGAATATTAAAGCAGATAGTATCAGTTATGAACTTACAGACGAGCAGAAGCAATGCGTGGAAACTGCACGTCAGGGTAAGGACATAAAGATAAAGGCATTTGCTGGTAGCGGTAAAACTTCCACTTTGGTAGCAATATCTAGGGAGTTGTCTGGTAAAGGGTTGTATCTAGCTTATAACAAGGCCATTCAAACGGATGCGGCTCGGAAATTCCCCTTGCATGTTGATTGCAAAACAGCTCATAGTATTGCTTACAGAGTACTTGCGTATCGAATAAAAGATAGAGTCCGTACCTTAAGTATTTTTGATATTACAAGGTATGTGGATATTAAGCGTATTTGCTGTTATGAAGAAAACGATATAGCGTACCTTACGTTAAAGCTTCTACGTGTATTTATTAACAGCGATAGAAACAAAATTGATCACCAGTTCAGACTTACCAAGGTATTTGAAGAAGTAGCCGGTAATAACGGCGAAGAAACTATGGCTATTATAAACTACGTCATTGATAGGGCAGCGGAGTATTGGCAAGCGTGTGCAGAAAGAGGGTCAACTCTACCGATAGAACATGATTTTTACCTGAAGATGTACCAGCTATCAAATCCTGATTTAAGCAGTGTCTATGATTTTATTCTGTTTGATGAGTGTCAGGATGCAAACCCAGTATTACTGGATATTCTTCTTAAGCAGAAGTGTCAAAAGATTTATGTAGGTGATGAACACCAGCAGATATATTCATGGAGAGGGTCAATTAACAGTTTTGCTAAATTAGGTGGTGAAGTCTGTTATTTAAGCAGGTCATTTCGTTTTGGTAATGAAATAAGCAGGCTTGCAAACATAATTATTACCGCAAAGAATGAGACACAGATTTTATGCGGCAGTGCAAGCATAGAGACTAAGGTTACAGGAAATAAGTTAACAGCTCCTTTTACTATCTTGTGTCGCACCAATGCACGGATTATAGAGAAAATATTAGCCTTTCAGAAACAGAAGCTGCATGTAGTTGGAGGAGTAAATGAAATATTAAATCTAGCTAAAAGCGGTTATGCATTGTACAGCGGTAATAGAGACAAGGTCAGTCATAGCAAGCTAAAGCACTTTAAGTCATGGGAGGCAATGTTACATTTCAATCATAAGTACCAAGACCCCGATATTACTTTTCTTGCAAAGTTAATCAAGGAGCATAAAGGTTCTTTTAAAAAAATTATTAATCAGATAGAGGATGCCTGCTATGTTGAAGAGAACATGGCAGAGGTAACATTATCAACTATTCACAAGTCAAAAGGTCGGGAGTGGGATAACGTGCTACTTGAGGACGATTTTATTATTTTTACCAATGAAGTGCCGTTAGAAGAAATCTTGGTCTATGACGTAGAGGAATTGAATTTGATATACGTAGGAGTAACAAGGACAAAGGCTAATCTGTTACTAACCGCTGGAGTAAGCAGTTTCTTAAAGAGGTTAGAAACTTTTACTGCCAAGAGGATGAATGAGTTATTGTCAAATGTTGTGTATGAAAAAAATTAGGCAACATATTTTTTCTC
>DAITMC010000392.1:0-2522 GCA_036835365.1 Saprospiraceae bacterium | reverse complement strand
ATCTTCATGTGCTTCAGCAAGAGGAATACCTTATCATGTGGTACAAGACCTTAAATGAGGTAGTACAACTGCCTGCCGTGCATCCTGCCATTCAAGGAGCTTGTATTCGTTGGCTTTTCGATAGGAATCAGTGGTCGAATGAATTAGTAGCAAGGCAGATGTGTTTTGTGTTTTCACCAAGTAACTCCCCTACCCATGCTGCGCAATGGTTGGAGACTTTTTTAGCAGGAAGTGGATTGGTACTAATCCACCATCAGATGCTTTGGCAAATTTTAGACCATTGGGTAGAACAAACCAGTAGTGAGGAATTGACCAATATTCTTCCTATGTTGCGAAGAACATTTGCTCATTTTTCCTCCTCAGAGCGACAAAAAATGCTGCTCCTTGCCAAAGGGCAAACTGCTAGAAAGGGGCATCAGTGGAACGTTCCGCAAAATAGTCAAGCTGTTATCCATACCGTTGGTAGGTTGCTGGGCTGGTAAAGTGCTTCATAGCATAGCTCATGTTGTGCCAATTAACGCAACCTCAAGGTTTGAACTTGAATAGAATTTAACTGATGTTACGCACGATTGAACGTTCTGCTATTTCAACATATTGATTATGCTTAGGTCTTGTTTTTTTTATCAAGAAAAAAGAACCCAAAAATCAAGACTTTATTTCGTTCTTAACGTCTTTTCAACGCTTTTTCCACTAAAAGAAATAAGGTCGAATCCTTACTTATTTCTCGCCTGCGGTAACACCAGAATTTAATTAATTTACCAGTCGCTATACTTCCAATATCAACAAAAAGTTAAGCTAGTGTTGTTCTTGTAAATTAAGTGACGAAATTGCAGTATCTATGCACTAGAAATGAAATTTACACTTCAACATATTGACCCAACATCGAAGGCGCGCGCCGGGCAAATGGAAACGGCACATGGCATCATTGAAACACCTATCTTCATGCCTGTCGGCACGGCAGGTACAGTAAAAGGTGTGCATCAACATGAGTTAGCCTCAGAGGTGCAGGCACAAATTATTTTGGGCAATACTTACCATTTGTTTCTGCGTCCAGGTATGGAGGTGCTGTCCGCTGCTGGAGGTTTGCACCAATTTAATGGTTGGCAAAAACCAATTTTGACCGATAGTGGTGGCTACCAAGTGTATTCCTTGAGTGGTATGCGTAAAATAACAGAAGAGGGAGCTACTTTTCAATCGCATATTGATGGCTCAAAACACCTTTTTACGCCAGAAAATGTGATGGATATTCAACGCATCATAGGAGCAGATATCATCATGGCGTTTGATGAATGTCCACCTTATCCTAGTGAGTACGCTTATGCTAAGCAATCTATGGAATTGACTCATCGTTGGTTAAAGCGTTGTTGCGAACGCTTTGACCAAACAGCAGGTCGCTATGGTTATGCACAAACGCTTTTTCCGATTGTGCAAGGCAGTACCTATCGTGATTTGCGTAAGCAATCAGCCGAAACAGTTGCTGCCTTTAATCGAGCAGGTAATGCTATTGGCGGGCTCTCTGTAGGTGAACCTGCCGAAGCCATGTACGAAACAACTGATTTGGTATGCGGCATCCTGCCCAAAGAGAAACCGCGCTATTTGATGGGGGTAGGTACACCTACTAATATCTTGGAGTGTATTGGGTTAGGCATTGATATGTTTGACTGTGTGCTGCCTAGCCGAAATGCTCGTCATGGCTTGCTTTACACATCGGAAGGCATTGTCAATATGAAAAATGCCAAATGGAAAGATGATTTTAGCCCAATTGATATTAACAGTACGACTAAAACAAGTCAAACTTATTCAAAGGCTTATTTGCATCATTTGATAAGGTGTAAAGAATTGTTGGGCATGCAAATTGCCACTTTGCACAACTTAAGTTTTTACTTGTGGCTGGTTAAGCAGGCGCGACAGCACATTATGCAAGGAAATTACGCAAATTGGAAGCAGCAGATGTTACCTAAATTGGAAACTAGGTTATAATAAATACTAAAACGCTTATCCTTAAGAATTACGCTTGATTTTATGAAGCAGTTGGATCGTTATATTATTGGTAAGTACTTACAGACGTTTTTTTTTACAGCGTTTTTATTCACACTGATTGCTATGGTGTTTGACTTCAGTGAGAAAGTAGAAAAATTTTTAAAACTTTCCATACCAGCAAAAGAAATTATATTTGACCATTATCTGAATTACATCCCTTACATCAATGGTCAACTTTGGGCGTTGTATGCTTTAATCTCTGTAATTTTCTTCACTTCCAGGATGGCTTATAATTCTGAAATTATTTCCATCTTCAATGCTGGTGTAAGTTTCTATCGAATGATGGTTCCTTATTTGATGACTGCACTTTTGTTGAGTTTAATTTATTTGGTAGGTAATCATTTTATTATTCCGCAAGGCAACAAAAGCCGTTTAGGATTTGAATATAAATATATTTATACCGAAAGCGATCGGGCACGCCTGAGTAATGTGCATATGTTTATTGATGCGGATACTAAGATTTTTGCTAAGTATTACAGTCA
>DAITMC010000391.1:0-2538 GCA_036835365.1 Saprospiraceae bacterium | reverse complement strand
GGCTTCTTCTACATTTCAATGACTGTATTTTTTATATATCATCATCCTGATGTACCCAATGCTTTCTCTGCTTTTTTACTAGGAGTAACTATTGCCTTGTTTGCTAGCTTTCTGCTCAATCTCTTCATTCCAATTAGCGTTCATGCAGTAGGTATGGGCGCATTACTAGCAATGGTGTTTGTTACCATCTGGCAATTTAGTCATGGCTTAGTCTTTATCAATATTGGAAGTTGGGGAGGCTTACAAGTCAATGCTATTGTTATTTTCCTATTCATTGCGCTCTCAACAGGTTTAGTGGGTAGTGCAAGAATGCAACTTCGCCATTATACGCTCCAAGAAATGTACGGTAGCTATCTCATTGGTTTCTTTGCACAAATCGTTGCATTAAGAATTTTCTTTTGACTTTTTCAATGAGTGTTAGAGTAGTTTACTGCGAATTTAGGCTAAATTTGATTAACGTAAATATTTGATTATTAATTATTTGTAGCTATAAATTATGTAAAAATAGAATTATTTAGGATGGGTTGGAATTAAAAAACCGTCTATTGATGCAAAAAAAAAGGCCATAGATTTGTGCCAGACACTTATAGATAGAAAGACACTAGACACAGACTATGACCCAAACACCTACTTTATTGACACTAGTTATGCTCTTTAATTGGCAATTATACTTAGTATAGTATTTACAATATGATTTATTACAAGTCATATAATTGACAAATATACAAAAAACTATTTTATCACGATAATTAAAATTATTTTTTGTTGTAAAAAAATCAATTTTTGAGGTTCTTCAATTTTCAGTTTCTGTCCCTCTATGTCTTATTGCAGATGAAATAAAATATAAGATATTGGTTATCTGTTTCTTATCTATTACGTAGGGCTTCCAAAAAAATGCGTACTTCGTTAAATGAAACGACTTTATCCATAAAGTAAGCTTCTGTAGCCTCTCTTTCTCCATTGTGTGCATTGAGATGATGCAATATATTCTTGAGGTGCATTTTCATGTGTCCTTGCTGTATTCCAGTAGTAATGAGCGATTTAATAGCTGCAAAATTTTGAGCTAAACCCACTGCCGCAATAATTTCCATTAATTCTGTTGCATTTGGATTACCTAATATTTCTAGTGCGCGTCGAGCTAAAGGATGTAGATTAGTTAATCCGCCCACTGTACCTAGCGCCATGGGTATTTCTAACCAAAATTTAAAATTTTCATCCTCTAACTTACAGTAGCTCAAACTTTTATATTGACCACCTTGTGCTGCATGGGTATGCCCACAGGCTTCCACTGCCCTAAAATCGTTGCCGGTAGCAAGCACCACCGCATCTATGCCATTAAAAATACCTTTATTGTGGGTGCAAGCACGATACGGATCGATATGAGCAATACGCACTGCCTTATAAAATTTTTGTGCAAAGCTAAAAGCATCATTTTTAGGGCAGATACCTTCTAATGCAGCAATTGGACATTCTACCCAAGCACGAACAAGACATTCTGGCGTATAATTTGATAAAATAGCCATGATAATGTTCAGTGGTTGCTGTTGCAATTCTTTTTTCTGGCTAAAAAATTGAAGTAAAGTCTTGGAAAACTGTTCTAATACAGAATTAATAAAATTCGCCCCCATAGAGTCGCAGGTCTCGAATGTTACTTTAAGTTGGTAGTAGTGGTGTTCGAGATGAGTTAAGTCGAGTAACTCAATTTCTTTTATCCCTCCACCTCTAGCCTCCATCCGCGCTGTGATTGGGGCGGCTTCTTGGCGCAGCGTTTGTTTTAGCAATCGCTCGAGAGGTTGCAACTGTGTGATTGAACCTTCCCAAGTGAAATGTACTTGCCCAACTTTGGTGGTAGCAATAACTTCTGCTTGAAATCCACCGCGTTCCATCCATATTTTAGCTGCACTAGCCGCCGCCGCTACAACTGAGCTTTCCTCAATAACCATAGGAATGGCGTAAGGTCTGGTATTGATGACAAAATTAGGAGCAATCCCAAAAGGCATAGGAAAATTGGTTAGTGTATTTTCACTAAATCCATCTAGCACTTCTTGTTGTGCAGCATTAGGATGCCAGTATGTTTTCCATTCTTCAATGGCTTTTTTAGAATCGCTCAGAAATTGAGTAGCGACCCATTCCATTTTTTGTATTTTGGTGAGTTTAGAAAATCCTGTTATGATTTTCATTGGTGCTGTTGCTATTTTTCTTATCATGCTATGATTTGCTGTTCACACTTGACGTACACAAAACTTTTGTTGACTTGTGCAACATCAATTTATAAATAATAGAGGGGCAAAAATGTTGACATGTATAATTTGATTATTTCGCTGATTCAACTATCCAGATTCCAAAATGGAGTTTATCTGACCTTTAAAAAGGCATTTGCTAGTTCTAATCCTCTAATTTGGGTGCTAATGTACTCAAATAATGTATCATAATCACCTCTAGCATGTTTAAGGAAAGCAGAGGCCTGTCCGTAAATAGCGTTGAGTTGCAATTTTTGCATCAGATAGTACCCATCCATAAAGTTTTGAACGCCACCAG
>DAITMC010000390.1:0-2558 GCA_036835365.1 Saprospiraceae bacterium | reverse complement strand
TTCCAGAAATCTATTTCAATACCGATGCTATTTATTTTTTTTATCATCTCTGCTAATTGTTCAATGTAATCATGTGGCAGATGTTGATGTATGATTTGATAAATCTTTTGAAAAATGTACTCACTAGCTATAAATTGAAGTTCTCTTTTATTTGTAATTTCAATTTTCCATAATTCCACTTCTTGTATTAATCGCTCTAGCTCATGGGTAGAGGGTACTTCTCGTTTGAAGAAATCCTGCAAATCTGTGTTGATAACGTATTGAACAATACTTTTATAAGATGCTGGAATAGGAATTTCGCTTTGCCGCATCCCTAACATGAGCTGATAATTTTCATCATAAATATTCTTGAAAGCTAACTTAGCTTTCTCCAAGCTATTATCTGTAATTTGTTTTAAAATCTTTCTTTTTTCATCTCTGAATAAATGCCAAATACTGAATGCCCTTTCTTTAAAATACTGCTGCATAATATTAATCACTTCGCCGAGATCTGTACTTTGGAAGGAGGCTAATGTTCTGCTTTTCATGTTCAAAAACTCTATTTCTGGCATATCAGGAGAGACATTTCCAATAATATTTTGCTGACCAAGATAAAGTACAGCAAAACTAAACTGCCGTTCTGATTGTGTAACTTTGGATTTAAAATTAGTTCTGCCGACTGCAAATCGCTGTGTACCTGCAATTACTTTTTTAAAATATTCGTTTTTTGCTTCATAATTAAATAAAGGTAAACGATCTGGGTCTTCTTCAAAAAGTAGTGCTGCCGCATAATGCATAGCTACACGCTCCAAGTCAACCGCTGCTGGAACTACATTTTTGAGGTAGCTTACTGCTCCATTCTCAAAAACATTACTTGGTGCCTGTTCTAATTTTTTTATGAACGCTTCATGGAAATCAATATTTACAATCTGTTTGGCATAATAAATAGCTCTATTGGCATATTGCAATATTTGGTTGGTTTCAATATCCGAAATTTCATCAAAGAACCAACCACAGCTCGTGAACATCTGCATAGCTTGTCGCTGCATTTCCATCAATCGAAATAATCGAATCTGGTCTTTTGCTGAAAGTGGACGATTGGCATGTTGAGTAATAAAATCTTGTTTGCTTTTTTCAGACCTTTTATTAAGTAATACATTAATGTAATCATTTCTTGCTGCCCAAGGGTCGTTTACTAATCTTGATGCTTCATCTTCATAGATAGGTAGGAGTTCCTCTCGCAACCAGTTCAAGGCTTCTCTCAAAGGGGCACGCCATTTCTGATGCCACTTCCCATTACCTCTTCCTGCATGGCAGCCGCAATTAGAGCGCCATCTTTCTACACCATGTACGCAACTCCAAGAGGTGTTTTCATGAATTTTTACTTCATATTCAGGAGAAAATAGAGATAAAAAATGACTGTAATTAGTCAACTGTACATTTTCTTGTTTTTCTATAATGTTCAAGCAAGAAGCCAAAGCCATTTCCCCCAATCGGTGGTGGTGTCCATAGCTTTCGCCATCTGTGGCAATATGTGCCAGTTGTGGAGCGTCATTATTATCCAATGTTCCTATCAAGCGATTAGCAAAGGCTGATCCATTGTTTAGTAAGCCTTCAAAAGCTACACCTTGTGCTACGTTGCCGTCGTAAAAAAATAATACAATGGATTTTCCTGAAGGTAAATGATAAATATAAGGTCGGCGTGTATCTATAAAACCCTTATTCCAGTCTTCTTCCCCTATTTTACGGAAAGCACTGGCTTGACGTGGAGCTAAAATGGTGAAGCGAATATTTTGTGCTGCCAATACTTCCAAAACCTCTGTATTCACCGCTGTTTCAGCGAGCCACATCCCTTCGGGCAATCTGCCAAAATGGTATTCAAAATCTTTAATTCCCCAAAGGACTTGCGTGTATTGATCTTTTTGATTAGCCAAAGGCAGAATCAAATGGCTATGTACTTGAGCCAAAGCAGAACCATAGCCTGCAAAATATTGCATTGATAGTTTATCAGCATCTAATATTTTTTGGTAAGTAACAGGGTCATTGTCCTCCAGCCAAGTCATCAAGGTAGGACCAATATTGAAACTTATTTTAGCGTAATTGTTGACGATTGTTTTAATGAACTGCTGATTGTCAAGTATTCGAGCAGCAGTGTTAGGCGCATAGCATTCGTAGTTAATGCGCTCATTCCAGTCATGGAACGGAGCAGCAGAGTCTTGTTTTTCAACTACTTCCAACCAAGCATTCTCACGAGGCGGTTGGTAAAAATGGCCATGAATACAAACAAATTTTTTCATATCAATCATTTGTTGAACTTCGGTGGCTAATGTACATACTGTTAGCTAAAATCCAAAACTACTTTTGGAAGCCTTCCAAAATAGCTCTATTATTGTAGCATTACTTTACAAATGAATAAAAATTATGATACAAATACTTGATCTCAATTTTTTAAATAGTAAGCAAACAATAGCTGCTTTTTTAGTGCCCTCTGAAGAAGGATTTATACTTTTTGAAACTGGTCCTTACTCTACCTTTGAAGAACTTGTAAAAGAACTCAATCGGTGTGGCACATCTGTAGA
>DAITMC010000389.1:0-2567 GCA_036835365.1 Saprospiraceae bacterium | reverse complement strand
ATCCTAAGCTAACGCAATATGTCAAGAAAGGCGACATTATTGCAGAGGTGAAAAATATTTTTGGCAAGGTCACTAAAACCTATCGTTGTCCAGAAGATGGCGTAATTATTGGCAAAAGCGTTAATCCGATTAATCAGTCAGGAAGCCGAATCCTACATTTAGGCATAGGTACTAGTGAAATACCTTGCGTTACGACCGAAGAAGTGTAAGAATGGGTTGGCTGTTTGAAGGAAAAGGTAAAGATGGCAATGTCTTTCCTTTTCCTAGCGTAGCGTGGGGGAGGCTCGAACTCCCGACCTCAGGATTATGAATCCTGCGCTCTAACCGGCTGAGCTACCGCGCCATTTATTTTGGAACGCAAAGGTAAGCCGAATCTTTTTGTTGCACAAGTTTTTCTCACTTTATTTTAACAACGTCCCAAAACCAAAAACCGAGTACCTGAAACTTAAATTCCTTTTACCACCTCGTATTCGACAACGTACCAACCGCGCTCTGCTATGGAGTTAATCCAGCGACCAATTTCGAGCGTGGTATTACCTGTTGGTAAGTTAACGATTGGAAATTGTTGCGTTTGAAGCACTTTCCCTTTTGGATCTTTAATGGTTACTTTAACACTCAACTTAGTCGCACTACCGACATGGTTAACAAAAATGGGAATAGCCTGTTTGGTGATATAAGCCATATCTGTCGTTTTGCTACCTGCTAAAGTGGGTTGAAACGCTGTTGTTGCAGCATGATAAGCTAACTTCATATATCCCCTAGCATCCAGTAGCGAGGTAGGGTCAGCACCATTAGATAACTGATTGTAGATCAATCCATCATAACCTAACCATCGCTTTTTACGCAAGGCTTCTGCCAAGCTAAAGGATTGATAACTTTGGCTGATTTCCCATTCTTCAAAAGAAAGTGGCTGACCAATAGCTTGTGCTACAAAAGGCGATTGCATAGCTTCAGAGTAACGATGTGAGGTGGAACGAACAGTAATTGGATTTTCTTGCCCCTCAATGGCTTCCGTTCTAAAATCAATATAAATATGTTCTTTACTCGCTAAGTAGTTCAAAATGAGCGTATCATATTGCGTGCTAACGGGCGATTTTTTCAAATCATTCCAATTTTTATCAGCACTTAACGTAAAATGTGCATTTCCGCGTGCTGCGTTTGAGGCTACCCAAACAGAAGAATCTTGTAATAAGCGATAGCGTCGTTGTTGGCTATCATACAATCTGCTCCCGTCGCTATTGGGGATACCCGTATTACCAAAATTTGGATACAACCCTGTCAAACTGACTAAACGACTGGGGTCAGCATCCATTATCGTTTCATAAAATTTAGTCATCCATCCCACTGCATCTTGGAAATAATTGTAAAACATCAACTCATCTGCTGCTTGCCACATCACAATACTTGGATGATGCCTTAGATGCACCACATTTGCCTGAATTGCCTGAAAATCGGTGGACCAAATTTGTTTGTCTTTCGGCGTATAGTTGGTTTGATAAATCAAGAGTAAACCAAAGTAATCACATAGTTCAGCAAAGCGACTTGCATCTATATTTTGATTATCTTTGATACGCAATACGTTGGCGTTCATTTTTTTAGCGGACTGAATTAGCCTTACCATCCATTCTTCTTGCCGATGTACAGGTGCGTCATAAGCCTCTACACTGAATGGAACATAATCAGACAAATTTACTCCGCTCAACAACATAGGTTGGTCATTCAAACGAAATACACCGCCTTGCTGACTAATCGTCCTGATGCCCGTTGTCAATACAAAGTCATCTACATATTGCCCTTGCCCATCTACAAGGCTAATTACCACTTTATATAAATTTGGTTCTTCTGGCAACCATAACTTAGGTTTTGGAATAACTATACTTTCTTCAAACAATTCTTCTCGATAAAGGCGCATCGTAACTGGAAAAGTTTGATTCGCAATGGGCGAATTACTTTCTGTTGGCGTGAAAGGGAAAATGCGAACATTCACCCTACCCTGCCAAAGACCATTAACCGTTTGTTGTAATGTCTTTGATATTAAGTTGGCTTGTATGTTAAGTGTAGCATTTCCATTATTTATACTAGCCGTGTAAACTTGTGCTTTTTCGATATAGGTGGCATTTTTAAAATCGAGCCAAGCATCGCTCAAATACCAGCCTTCGGCATTTCCTTTCATACGCAACATGAGCGTATGGCGACGATTCTTGCCTAGTTTCGTGCTTAAATCTAAGTCAAGACGATGAGCATTATCATGAACATAAATGACTTGTCCATCCAACCAAATTTCGGTGTTAGGTGCAACGTGATTTAGGTGCAAATACACTTGGTCAAATGAAGGCGTAGTAAATGCTTTACGTAATACCAAGTCAGTATTTCTAAACCGATCGCCACTATTGATAGGTAATGTTAAGGAGGACCAATTCGCATCGTCAAAACTACTACGACCTAAATCCCCTATTTCTTCCTCAATATCAAAATCTTGTTCTAGGAGTACCTTGCCTTTAGGAAATGGATATTCACTTGAAGCGAAACCCTCAATACAAAATCTCACTTGAAGCGACTTCTTGAGG
>DAITMC010000388.1:0-2573 GCA_036835365.1 Saprospiraceae bacterium | reverse complement strand
TTAGCACGTTGATGAGTATAAAATAGAAGATAAAACCCGATACAAATTTTGAAGCTGGCACATTTAGCGATTGCAGCGCAGCAAGAGTAATATCTTGAACAAAGTCGGCAATGATTAAGCCAATTGCCAGCAACATCATAGCAGTGATTAATGAAGGAACGTAATTAACAGCTTCTTTTACTAAGTTGGAAACAGCATCCATTTTTAGAACATCCGTAGCAGCCACTAGCACAATTAACAATCCAAAGTAATAAACGATTTGAGCTACTAATTTGCTAGGTTTAACTACTATATTATTTACCGCTAAGACATCAATCTTATTAATAGTATTATCAGCTAGCTTATCAATGCCAATTCTGTCTAATATCTTACGCACAATACGCGAAAGTATTTTAACGATAATAAATCCGAATAAAATGATGACTAGTGCTCCTAGAATATTCGGTGCAAATTGCGCAAATTGCTTTAGCAATTCGTTCAATATACTAAATGTGTCTGATTGTAATACTATTTGCATTTGAGTGTTCTTTATTTCCTTGAATACAAGTTTTCGCAGAAGAATGTTATATCTCTTTTATTTCATGTGGGGGCTGTGTAGGCGATTCTTCAATGCCTCCTCCCATATTTATTAAAGTATCTTTAAAATGAATAAGATAAAGTTCCAGTGTTCTGCTCAAAAATTGGTAGAAGCCAATTTTGCCTGCAATATCTTTTTCTATTCTATCTGCTACGCCAGAAGCGAAAAAGTTATTGGTGTGTTCTTCTTCGATAAGTTTAAATGATATCATTGTTTACTTTATTTTTCACCCCTCCCTTTTCAGGAACGGCGTTGCGAATGGATTGAGCCTTCGCTTTTGCTCTTTTTAGTCTCATCTTTATAGCACTTTCTGTTTTATTTAGCATCTCAGCAATCTCTTTTATAGACAAATCATCTTGATATTTCATTAGCAGTATTGCTCTATCATCAGCGGGCATTTCATCCAAAGCCTTTTTAAGTTGGGCAACACTCAATTCAAAAAGTTCTTTATCATCTTCCTCATCGTCTGGCAAATCAGGGGCTTTTTCAATGTCATCTGTGAACAAATCTTTTTGTTTTTTTTGCTTTCTTAGGTAGTCTATACAATAGTTGTAGGTAATAGAGTACACCCAGGTAGAAAACTTCGACCGTTCGCCAAATCTCGATAGATTAATGAAAATTTTCGTAAAAATTTCTTGAGTTGCATCTTGAGCCAGCGCCTCATCCTTGAGTAAGGAAATACATTTGCTATATACCTTACCCGCATACCTATTGTAAAGTATGCTAAAGCACAAAGGAGCTTCTTTAGCGAGATGATTCCTAATTACCTCACTATCTTCCATTTTCGCATTACAAGGCTTGTTCAAATCAATTTATTTTGGTCAAGCAAGAATGCCCGAAGATAGCAAGTTTGGTCATAAAAAATCAAAGACAACTACAAAAAAAATTACGACTATTCCATATTTGACGTAAATCCGTGTAAAAAGTATCACACTCAGGATGTTAAATTCTCAATTTAACACTTCTCGAAGAATGAGGTGGGTCTGAATTTCAGAAAGATGTTCAATATGCAGTTGATAATATGTTAATAACGATTGTAAAAGATACGATCGGGTTACATTATTCATAATGACCTCATGCGATTGCTCAACAGGTGTAATACAAAGTTGAGCAAATAAGCGACTGGCTGCCTCATCCAAAGGATATTTTATACATGGCGCATCCACAAAATTACCTTCTTGTAAGTCGAAGAATGGCGTTGTCGAAGTACAATCACCGCCAGGAGCAAAACCAAGAAATTGGCTTAATTGAAGCAAAAAACAAAGATGAATATTGACTACCGAGTGTGGACTTTTGTCTAGCCACTCAAACGTATGGTACAATAGGTTGAATAAATGCTCGTTTTGCTCTGCTTGTCTTAGGCATTTTTGCGCAACCTCGGCAATAAATAAACCAATACCAGTACGTTTTATTTCAAAAGGGATTCGTTGATAAATATGGACTGGTTTGATTTCTTTAAGCCTATTCAAGTCGCGATCTTCTCTATCATAAGCCACAATTTCTACCAAAGACATCACTTGCAACAGACCCGCACTTACTTTTGACTTTTTAGCCCGAACACCAGAAATAATATACTTTTTCACACCTTGTGCTTCTGTAAATATTTCTGTTATTATGCTAGTTTCCGCATATTTAAAAGAACGAAGGACAATTCCCCGTGTTTTTAACATAATGGTTAGGCTTACGTGATGCTCAGAAAAGGACAATCCTGCTTTTAACAAATTTCTAAAGCAGAACTCATTTAAAAAACTTATTCTTTTACACTAAGTTCACTTCGATAGCTACTAAAAAAGCTACGCCATCTCATTTCTAATACCCCTAATATAGCTTCATTGACAATTTTACCAGACATTTTAGATACACCTTCCACACGGTCTGTGAAAGTGATAGGAATTTCTTTTAATTGGAATCCGAGTTGATAGGCAGCAAACTTCATCTCAATTTGAAAGGCATAACCAATAAATCGAATTTTATCTAAGTCAATCGTATTCAATAC
>DAITMC010000387.1:0-2603 GCA_036835365.1 Saprospiraceae bacterium | reverse complement strand
ATATCAACGGCACATTAGTGTATCAGCAACAGCAAGTGTTTGAATCGGGTTTGAACCAAATTAGGATTACACAACAGTTTGATAATGGTATGTATTTCGCTCGATTTACCTCTGCAATATGGACTGGTGAAACCAAACTTATCGTAATGGCCAACTAAGGATATATCATGCAAAGTTGCAAAGGATAATCTTGCTTTGCGACTTTGCTCTTAATGGTAGTAACTGTTGCACAACTTGTCAATTCAAAAAAACTCAAAAAACATAAATTTTAGATGCTTTCAAGGCGATTCAAAGGATGTTTATTTTTGAGTTACCGCTCGAAGTAGTAAAATGCTTTCTTCTCTGCATGATTTATTAGATTGTATTCAGGATAAATATTCTGAATATCAATTAATTATCCAGTTTGTTTGAATGAAAATAATCTGAATTTCTTTACTGTTTTTATTAATTCCTTTGTATCTTTATAGTAGTGTAGGTATAATACCTTTATGAAAATTTTCCTATCGTCGGCTTGGGCAAAGGCTAGCCGTTGGGTGCAAGGCTGGAAAATCATTAAAGCGAAAAACGAAACTGAACACAAAAAAGAATTTATAGACAAGGTTTATAAAAATGAGAATTACAGAAAAATCACAAAAGAAGAAGCCTGTTTGATTCAAGGCTTTCCAGAAGATTATATTCTTCCTGACAGCAGAGCAAGGTGGATGAAACTTATTGGGAACAGCGTTTCTGTGCCAGTTATTGACGTACTTGTAAAAGCAATAATTGAGACAGGCGTATTTGACAAGATAGAGATAGAAGAACAAACAGAAATTCGCCTCAAAAGGAAAGTAAGTAACCAACCGCAGCTACATACAAGCGGAGGCTCAGTGCCTTTATGAAAGTGAAGTGCTAAATCAAAGTTCTGTACTTTTAATGAAGTGCTGCACCGCCAAATCCTTACCTGCGCCAAGCCACAAACCATCCACAGTAATAGTAGAGAAGACACTAAAAAGAAGAACAATTTTACTATCTCTATTGTTATTTAGATTAATTTAAGGTCAAAAAATGAAGCAATTAATTTTCATATTATGCTTATCTATTGGCATTTTCTCTTGCCAAAAAGACGACAATGTAAACCCAACTAATGACAGCACTTTGTCTGTGAATGAATTTCTTAGAAATTCAAATGGACTTAGAATTAATGAGCTAATTGAAGAAGGGATTAATAAAACATCACAATTCAGTCCTTATCTTTTCCTTTTTAATGAAAATGGGACAGTTGCAGCAACACAATCAGGTGAAAGCATAAACGGAACTTACTTGATTTTTCGTGATGATAATAGAACTGAATTGCGAATGATATTCCCTAGCAATAGTATCCTTTTTGAACTTTCTGACGATTGGTATTTCATTTCTCAAAATACTAGCACTATTCGTTTTGAATACAATGGCGATATAGTACAATTCCAAAGACAGTGACAATTAAAATAAATAAATAAATGAACAAAAAAATCATCTCAACTTTAACTTTTGCTTGCTTGACAATGCTTCAAATCAACGTATTTGCTCAAGACCATCAAGAAATAAAAACACTATTAGGAAGTGAAAACTCAATAAGCACGAAAGACTTAGGGTTTTTTATTGCCCCAAACTATGGCTTAACTCAAATGGATGGCGGCATCACCGCTTTATTCAACCTGCGTGGTGGAATAAATCTAAAAGACAAGTTTTCCATTGGAGCTTACTTCAATACATCATTAAATGAAATTGAAGCACAAAGTGAAACCATTCAGAACATTTATATGGACTATTGGACAGTAGGTGGTTTTGCTGAATACACCTTGTTTGCAAAAAAAGTTGTTCACTTGACTTTTCCCCTATATGTCGGTTACGGTGAAGTTCAAATGGACAACGAAAATGGTGATGCAGGTCTTAGAGAAGCTAACTTCTTTCAAATTGAACCATCTGTCTTGTCAGAAATTAACTTACATAAATATGTTCGTTTTAACATTGGGGCAGGTTATCGTTTTGTAGGTCAAATGAACTATAGAAATTTTAACCAATCAGCCATTTCAGGCTTGACAGGTTATGTAGGGCTAAAATTTGGATTATTCAAATAAAGAACCACTACCGCGAACAGGTACATCATTCTCTTGCAAGCACCTCTATAATATTCCCTTTTTTACTTTTACTGCCTTCATTGGCAATATAAAGCGTTCCATCTTTGGTAAAACAAATACCTTCAGGTTGATGATACAAACTTTTATCCAACTTCTCCACATGTTTGATATCGCCACTTTCAGAAAGTATCACTAGGGTATTGCCCACAGCAGAAAGAATAAAAATAGCCTTACTTTGAGGATGAATTGCTATGCCGGAGGGCGAAAAATTAAAGGCGTTGGGGTCAAAAAGTTGAACCAGTTGATTCCATTTTTTTAGCGTAGAATGCGTGTGCAGAAAGTCATAAATTGTTTGTGCCTGAATTTTGAATATCGGGGTATCTGAAAACTGTTGAGTATTCAAATCGAAGGCATAAATGGCACGCTCTTCTGGACGACTTGTTGGGTTTTTGCAGGCAATTAGCAAACGATGATTAAGGCTGTCCCAGATAAGTCCTTCTGTAT
>DAITMC010000386.1:0-2623 GCA_036835365.1 Saprospiraceae bacterium | reverse complement strand
TAAATTAAAAACAGAAAATGTACCTTTGCAACCGCTTAAAGAATAAGCATATTAACAATGAATAAGAAGTAGTATTATGCCTACTATAAATCAGTTGGTTAGAAAAGGAAGAGAGCAAGTTGAGTACAAAAGTAAATCTATTGCACTAGAATCTTGTCCTCAGAGAAGAGGGGTTTGTACGAGAGTATATACCACTACACCTAAAAAGCCGAATTCGGCATTAAGGAAAGTGGCTAAAGTTCGTTTAACGAATGGTTATGAAGTAATTGCTTATATTCCTGGTGAAGGTCATAATCTTCAAGAACACTCCATTGTCTTAGTAAGAGGCGGTCGTGTAAAAGATTTGCCAGGTGTTAAATATACGATTGTAAGGGGAGCATTAGATACAAGCGGTGTGGACAAGCGTAAGAAAAGTCGCTCGCAATATGGTACTAAACGTCCAAAAAAATAAAGAAACAGGAGCAAGAAAATGAGAAAAAGAAAACCTAAAGCGCGGATAATTCAGTCAGACCCTCGTTTCGGAGATCCGATAGTGATGCAGTTCATCAATAACATGATGCTGGATGGCAAGAAAAGTGTTGCACTTGCAGTGTTTTATGAAGCAATGGATATTGTTAAAGAAAAGACGCAGCAAGACGAGCATGGTGTGTGGAGTAAAGCCTTAAACAATGTAATGCCTCAAGTAGAGGTGCGTAGTAGAAGAATTGGTGGAGCTACTTTTCAGATTCCAACAGAAATTCGTCCGAAAAGAAAAATGTCCATAGGCATGAAGTGGTTGATTAACTTTGCGAGAAAAAGAAGTGGAAAAGGTATGGCGGAAAAGTTGGCAACAGAATTGATCGCAGCTAGCAAAGGAGAAGGTGCTGCGGTAAAGCGCAAGGAAGATATGCACAAAATGGCAGAAGCGAATAGGGCTTTTGCACATTTTAAGGCTTAATAGTGTAAGACTATAATTTTATATCATTTATCACTTATCATATTTTTTAACTCATGGCAACTGATCTAAAGTTAACCCGAAATTTCGGTATTGCTGCACACATTGATGCGGGCAAAACCACAACAACAGAGCGTATTCTGTATTATACTGGAATAAATCATAAGATAGGGGAGGTTCATGAAGGCGGCGCTACAATGGACTGGATGGAACAGGAGCAGGAGAGAGGGATTACGATTACTTCCGCAGCTACTAAAACTAACTGGTCTTGGAAGGATGATAAATATGTGTTCAATATTATTGATACTCCAGGTCACGTTGACTTTACTGTTGAGGTAAATAGATCGCTTCGTGTTTTGGATGGTCTAGTGTTTTTATTTTGTGCAGTATCAGGTGTTGAGCCACAGTCCGAAACAAACTGGAGATTAGCGGATAACTATAAAGTACCTAGAATTGGGTTTGTAAACAAAATGGACCGTTCAGGAGCTAATTTTTTCAATGTTGTAAAAGATGTTGAAGAGAAATTAGGTTCGAAAGCAATTCCTTTGCAAATACCTATCGGTGCTGAAGAAACATTCGTAGGCGTTGTCGATTTAGTGTTAAATAGAGCAATCGTTTGGAATGATAAAGATATGGGTATGACCTACGATGTAGTTCCTATCCCAGAAGACTTGGAGGAGACAGTGCTTTCTTACAGAGAGAAGTTATTGGAAGCCGTGGCAGAATATGACGATACGTTGATGGAAAAGTTCTTTGAAGACCCAGATTCTATATCTGAAGAAGAGATGAGAGCGGCAGTTCGTGGTGCGGTAATGGATGCTAAATTCGTTCCGATGATGTGTGGTTCGGCATTCAAAAACAAAGGTGTTCAAGCTGTTTTAGATGCGGTTTGTGCTTATTTGCCTTCTCCACTAGATAGAGACGCTGTAACGGGAACAGACCCAAGAACAGAAGAACCTACACAAAGAAAACCATCAGTGGATGAGCCGTTTACAGCCCTAGCTTTCAAAATAGCTACTGACCCTTATGTAGGTCGTTTGGCTTTTTTTAGATCCTATTCTGGTCGTTTGGATGCTGGTTCGTATGTGTTGAACACACGTTCTGGAAATAAAGAGCGTATTTCTCGTATTTATCAAATGCACGCTAATAAGCAAAATCCTATTGATTTTGTGGAAGCGGGTGATATTGCGGCAGCGGTTGGATTCAAGGATATAAAAACTGGGGATACGCTTTGTGCTGAAAATGCACCAATTGTTTTGGAAAGTATGGTCTTCCCAGAGCCTGTTATTGGTATTGCCATTGAACCTAAGTCGCAAAAAGATTTAGACAAATTGGGAATGGCTTTGGCTAAATTGGCAGAAGAAGACCCAACGTTTAGAGTTCGATTTGATGAAGATACAAACCAAACTATCATCAGTGGTATGGGGGAGTTGCACCTTGAAATCATTGTGGATCGTTTGAGAAGAGAGTTTAAGTTAGAGGTGCTTGAAGGTAAACCTCAAGTAACATACAAGGAAGCACTACAAGCTACTGTTTCTCATAGAGAAAAATTGAAAAAACAGTCTGGTGGTTCGGGTTTATTTGCAGATATGGAGTTTGAATTAGGTCCTGCTGATGAATCTTTCCTAGAAAGCGAAGAATTCAAGTCAGGTAAAGACAAATTACAGTTCAAGTGGGATATTGTGGGTG
>DAITMC010000385.1:0-2632 GCA_036835365.1 Saprospiraceae bacterium | reverse complement strand
TTATCTCATCAGATTATTCTCGGGTGCTCTTTTTCGACTAGCGACAAAAAGCACCCGACTAAAGTGCAGGAACAGCCCAAAGATTTAGAATCTTCTTTTCTTCTTTTTGGCTTTGTTGTCGCTACGCTGTGCTGAAGAGGAGCCTCCGCCAACCATAGCAGGATTCATACCACCGCCGCCCATCATTCCTGATTTACTCATTTGGTACATCATTTTTCGCATTTGCTCAAATTGTTTTAAAAACATATTGATTTCTGTAATATCCCGTCCACATCCCTTGGCAATACGTTTTTTGCGGCTAGGACTCATCAAATCTGGGTTGCGCCGCTCTTCAGGTGTCATAGAATAAATAATGGATTCCAGTTTAACAAAAGCCGAATTATCAATATCAAGGTCTTTTATTTGCTTACCTAATCCAGGAATCATACCCAATAGGCTTTTGATGTCGCCCATTTTTCTAATTTGATTCATTTGAGCCAAAAAATCCTCAAAGTCAAACTTATTTTTCCTAATCTTCTTTTCTAAACGTTCTGCTTCTTTTTCATCAAATTCTGCTTGCGCCTTTTCCACAAAAGAAACAATATCCCCCATGCCCAAAATGCGTTGTGCCATTCTTTCGGGATAGAAAATATCTAAATCCTGCATTTTTTCGCCAGCGCTTACAAATTTGATAGGCTTTCCGACTGTATATTTTATAGAAAGTGCCGCTCCACCTCTGGTGTCGCCATCAAGTTTAGTAAGTACAACACCATCAAAATTAATAACTTCGTTAAAGGTTTTTGCGGTATTTACAGCATCCTGTCCAGTCATGGAATCTACGACAAAGAGCGTTTCATTAGGCGAAATAGCTTCCTTGATGTTGGAAATTTCTTTCATCATTTCCTCATCCACAGCCAAGCGTCCTGCGGTGTCAATAATCACGGTATCCAGATTGTGCAACTTGGCATGCGCAATTCCCTTTAGTGCAATATCTACTGGGTTTTTATTCTCTAAATCCTTGAAAACAGGTACTTTAAGTTTTTCCCCCAACACGGAAAGCTGATTGATGGCAGCAGGGCGATAAACGTCGCAAGCGACTAACAGCGGCTGTTTTTTCTTACTTTTTTGTAGATAATGCGCTAATTTACCTGTGAAGGTCGTTTTCCCTGACCCTTGTAAACCCGCAATTAGAATCACATTGGGCTTACCACCTAGATTGATGTCCACCGATTCGCCTCCCATAAGGTTGACTAACTCATCCATCACAATTTTAACCATCAGCTCACCTGGCTTTACACTCTTTAACTGATTGGCTTGCCCAAGTGCTTTTTCCCGCACCTTTTCTGTAAATTCTTTAGCAATTGCGTAGTTCACATCCGCTGCTACTAAAGCCCGTCTTATTTCCTTGATGGATTCCGCAATATTTAATTCTGTTAGTTTATTTTCCCCTTTGAGCGTTTTAATTGCTCCATCTAAACGATCCGATAAACTTTGAAACATGTATTTCTTTTATTTTTCTATTCAAATATATACAAATATACACTAAAATAACGGTGAAGCATTCATTGAGTTGAGTAGTGGGGTAAATATTGTAAACAAGGTTGTCTATATTAGCCCAATAAATGATGTTAAATTTGTATTCGATGATGGATTTCTCTGAAAAAAGCGTGTTGATTACTGGTGGTTCTCGCGGAATCGGTAAAGCCATAGCACTTGCCTTTGCAGAGGCAGGCGCAAAAGTAGCTATCAATTTTGTAAACGACAATCAGGAAGCAGGCAAAACAATTAGACAAATGGCTTATAGTGAGCGACATATCGCTATTAAAGCCGACATCAGCATTCCCAACAATGCGCAGCAATTGGTGCAAAGTGTAGTTCAAGAATTTGGACAGCTTGATATTCTAGTAAATAACGCTGGTGTTTACATTCATCATCCGATTGATCAATGCACCTATGAGCAATGGCAAAATATTTGGCGTAAAACCATGCAAATCAATCTATTGGGTGTGGCAAATCTTTGCTTTTGTGCAGCACAACAAATGATTCAACAAGGCAATGGACACATTATTAACATTTCATCGCGTGGAGCATTTCGTGGTGAACCCGAGCATACTGCCTACGGTGCAAGCAAAGCAGGACTGAACCAACTTAGCCAGTCGCTAGCGCAAGCCTTAGCAAAATATGGTATTTTTGTAGGCGTTGTAGCTCCTGGATTTGTGGAAACGGACATGACAAAAGATATTTTAAATGGCAAGCAAGGAGAAGCCATCAAGCAACAAAGCCCTTTAGGAAGAGTTGCGCAACCTGAAGAAATTGCGAAAGTGGTGCTTTTCCTATCCTCCAAAGGCATAGGTTATATGACTGGTGCTATTTTGGATGTAAACGGTGCTTCTTACCTAAGAAGTTGAGTAAGTCAAAAGAAAAGCATAATGGTCTCTTTTATTGATTATGCTTTTCTTAATCATTTTAAATTTAAAAACTAAAAATACTATTTCCCACTCAAACTCAATTTCTTTTCTTCCATTTTTATAATTTGATCCATTACCTCTGATAACTGCTCAGATGCCAAACGTTTTGATATAATTCTTTTATCTTTATCTAAAACAAAAATCTGTGGTGTGGACTGTATAAAATACTTAGATTTATAACGAGA
>DAITMC010000384.1:0-2639 GCA_036835365.1 Saprospiraceae bacterium | reverse complement strand
ATAGAAAATTTATCGGTCATTTTACAAGTCAGTTATTTTAAATATACAAAAAGAAAATATGGTGAAGGAAGACGTATTTTTAAAATGTCGCCACTGCACCATCATTATCAAAAAATGGGGATACCTGAAGTGAAAATTGTAACAAGGTTTTGGATTGTAGCGATTTTACTAGCTGTCCTGACCATCATTACACTGAAATTAAGATAAATCATTGGTAGTATATCATCTGCTTCCAATGATAATTATAAAATAGTCATCAGATTTATATGTCGTTAGGAAGTAGATTATATGTGGAACTTCGTGGAGATAAAGTCATCTGGGCGATTTTGGCTTTATTAACGATGATATCTATACTGTTGGTATATAGCTCTACGGGGTCGCTTGCCTATAAAATTCAAGGAGGCAATACAGAGTTTTATTTATTAAAACATACCATTATACTCGCTTTTGGGTTGGTATTAACTTATGCTTGTTTTCTACTGCATTATGAAAAATATAAAATAGCTGCCCCTTATTTAATGTTAATAGCTTTATTGCTATTAACTTATACCATATTTGCAGGCTCAAATATCAATGAGGCAAGACGCTGGATTGAGCTACCAATAATCGGTCTAACTATCCAGTCCTCTGATTTTGCCAAAATTGTACTCGTTATATTTGTCGCCAAAGAGCTTACAAAAAAGCAAGATTATATAAAAGACTTTAAAAGTGCTTTTTTACCTATTATCGTTCCTGTTTTATTGGTCTGTGCGCTCATAGCACCAGCAGATTTGTCCTCCGCAGGTGTTTTATTCATCACCTGTTTACTGATGATGTTTGTGGGGCGTGTTGCTTTAAAATATATACTCTTATTAATTGCGTTGGGAGTAGTTGTGTTTTCTGTGCTTTATATGTTGGGTGAGCTATTTCCTGATTATGTAAGAACAGAAACTTGGACTTCGCGCATCAGAGAGTTTAGGCAGAAAGTTGAACCGTATCAAATACAGCAATCTAAAATTGCTATTGCTTCGGGAGAATGGTTCGGATTAGGACCCGGAAATAGCATACAACGCAATTTTTTGCCACAGTCCTATTCCGATTTTATTTATGCAATTATTATTGAGGAATATGGATTATTTGGTGGAGGATTTATCATGTTATTATACATTTTATTATTTATTCGCACCACTCGATTAATGACTAAGAGTGAAAAAACATTTGGTGCTATGGTTGCCATGGGGCTAAGTGCATTATTGGTCATACAAGCACTCATGAATATGGCGGTAGTAGTGCATTTACTACCTGTAACAGGCTTGACATTGCCAATGATAAGTTTAGGAGGAACATCTTTATTGTTTACCTGCATATCGTTTGGCATTATCTTGAGTGTGAGTAAATATGTAGAAGGTATTAAAATTTAATCAATAGAATATAAATCTATGAAAGCAATTGTAAGTGGTGGAGGTACTGGTGGACATATTTACCCTGCTATTGCTATTGCAGACCAAATAAAATTTGTATTACCAGGCTCTAACCTACTTTTTGTGGGGGCAGAGGGCAAAATGGAAATGGAAAAAGTACCAAAAATGGGCTACCCCATAGAAGGATTACCCATTCGAGGATTTGACCGGTCGGCTTTATTAAAAAGTGCTTTTACAATACCTTTTAAATTATTAAAAAGTCTTTTAAAAGCACGGAGTATTATAAAAAAATTTCAACCCGATGTAGTGATTGGTGTGGGCGGCTACGCTAGCGGACCTACCTTATACGTTGCTACACAAATGGGTATTCCTACCGTCATTCAGGAGCAGAACTCCTATGCCGGTATAACGAATAAATTATTGGCAAAACGAGTCAGTAAAATTTGTGTGGCTTATGAAGGAATGGAAAGTTTTTTTGGTAGCAAAACAATACTAACAGGAAATCCTGTTCGCAAAGATATTGCTGATTTAGCAAGTAAGAAAAAAGAGGGATTAGCTTACTTTGGATTGAAAGAAGGCAAAAAAACGATTTTAGCTTTCGGAGGAAGTCTGGGCGCAAGAACAATAAATGAAGCTTTTAAAAATAGCGCTGTACTACTAGAAAAAGAGGATACGCAAGTGCTTTGGCAAGCAGGAAAACTATACATAAATGAATTTCAGGAATGTGCAACAGCTCAACTGCCTAATGTGAAAATACAGCAGTTTATTGATAGAATGGACTTGGCTTACGCCGTGGCGGACCTCATTATCGGAAGAGCAGGTGCGTTGACTATTTCAGAGCTGTGCATGGTAGGGAAACCGTCAATTTTAGTGCCTTCGCCAAATGTTGCGGAGGATCATCAGACAAAAAATGCACAAGCCTTAGCAGAAAAAGAGGCGGCTATTTTGGTGAAAGATACAGAAGCAAAGAGCGAATTATTACCTACGGCTTTAGCCTTATTGGAAAATGAAGAAAGAAAAGCAGTGTTGAGTCGCAACATTTTCGAATTGGCTAAGCCCAATGCAACAGCGGAAATTGTGGAGGTTATATTGAATGTGATAAAACAACAAAAAAATGAACAAAAAAGCACTTTTTAATCGCTTACAACAGTTCGGCTGGATGGTCTTTTTGCTCATTCTGGTACTTTCTGTTACCTCTGCGGTACAGCGAAAGAAAGGTAGCTCTTGCGAAGATATTAG
>DAITMC010000383.1:0-2654 GCA_036835365.1 Saprospiraceae bacterium | reverse complement strand
AAACCTCAGCAACAGCTACTCGCCTAGATACACTTGTTTATACAATAACTGTTACTGATGCACGGGGATGTACTGCAAATTTTCAAAGTGGAAAAATAGAAGATCATCCAGCATTCAATATTATCATTAATTCGACTTTACCAAGTTGCTTCGGTAGTACAAATGGTGCAATAGGGGCAACGGTCCGAACAGGTGGAACAGGACAAGGCTATACTTATCTTTGGAATGACCCAACAGCCTCAACTACACCACTCATTCAAAATGTTGCTGGAGGGATAACTTATACAATTACAGTAACAGATAGTCAAGGTTGTACTGCTACTAAATCTGCACTATTACCTCAACCTAATCCAATTAGTTTTGAAACAAGTACAACAGATGTAAGATGCCACGGTGGGGCAGATGGCACGGCAAGCGTTACTAATGTAACTGGTGGGAATGATAACTACCGATTTGTTTGGGACAATCAGGCAGGAGATGCTACTACAGCTGTTGTGGATGGGTTAACCGCGGGTGTTTACAGTGTAACCGTAAGTGATGAATTAGGCTGTTTTTTAGAAAAACAAATTCAAGTTATAGAGCCGACACCTCTAGCTGCTATCTTCCAATCCAAGCCAACATTATGTAACGGTAGTGTGGATGGAGCAGCAAGTGTTAGTGTGAGTGGAGGCATTCCTTCTTACCAATTTTTGTGGTCAAATGATGCGGTTACTTCAAAAATAGACCGTCTAACAGCAGGAACTTACACTCTGACGGTTACAGATGCCAATAACTGCGAGTTGGTTGCTACCACAATGGTAGCAGAGCCTGACCCAATTCGCATTAACATAACGCCTCAGCCACCAACCTGTGCAGGTAGTCGAGATGGTCGTTTTGATATCAACGTTACTGGTGGTACTATGCCTTACACTTTTAGCTTAGATGATAAAAACTATCGCGTTACGCCTACTTTTTTAGCATTGACTGCTAAAAATTACAGTATTTTTGTGCAAGATAGGAATGGTTGTAAAATGACTACGACTTATCAATTAATTGACCCACCTGCTTTCACTGTTTCTATTTTTCCGAATCAGGCTAATATTGAAATAACAGCGGGCGAAAGTGTACAATTATTTGCTGAAGCCATTAATCAAATGGGAAAAGTTGATTTCGTTTGGTCGCCTTCTTTCCAAGATGAATCACTAAGCTGTACAGAATGCTTCAACCCAATTGCTACTCCTAAGAACACCATTTTTTATGAATTATATGGTGTGGATGAGGCGGGCTGTGAATCTACGGACAAAATACAAATTCGCGTCAACAAAAGCAGAGCAGTATTAGTGCCAACTGGATTTACGCCGAACGGAGATAATCTGAATAACAAATTATTGGTGCATGGTAGTGAAGGTGCGATGATTAAGTTATTCAGAGTTCACGATCGTTGGGGGGAATTATTATTTGAAAATGGCGATTTTCTCACTAATGATACTCAAGCAGGCTGGGACGGTACTTTCAGAGGAAAAGAAATGCCAGCGGGAGTATATGTTTGGTACCTTGAAGTAGAGTACAATGACGGTAGAAAAGAACTACTTAAAGGCAGTACTATGCTAGTTAGATAGGTCAATATTGCACCTTTGATCACCAAATTTATTGAAAACGAAAAAGGAAAACATGAAAAAATATTTACTCACAGGAATTTGTTGCTGTTTATTTCAATTAGTCAATGCGCAAGACACTAGATTTTCGCAGTTTCTGCACACGCCCCACCATACCAACCCAGCACTAATAGGGTTATACGAAGGAAGTTTTCGTGCTGCAATTACCTATCGCGAGCAATGGAATACGCTGTTTGCAAATGCACCTTTTCGTACTTCTACAGCGAGTTTCGATGTGCGCCGTCCAGTAGGTAAAGGCGACTTTGTGGGTATTGGTGCTGCTTTGTTACAGGATAAAGTTCATGTTTCTAACTTTACTCAAGATAGAGCACATTTTGGGTTATCCTATATGAAGCAACTAAGTAGAGGTCGGTATAAATCTGGGGCACAGTATTTGATTGTTGCAGGTCAAGTAGGGTATGGACAAAACGGATTTGAGTCACCCAACCTTTGGTTTTCTGATCAATTTGATGCTACGACTACTGCTATTGCTTTCCCTACAGGTGAAAATTTCGACAACTTGCGTTCGCCTACCTTTGTGGATTTGAATGCTGGTTTACTGTGGTACAATCTTTTTGATAAAGATAAAAGTATTTACTTGGGCGGCGCAGTCCATCACTTGACACAGCCGAACATCTCTTTTTTCGAGAATGGCGAACAGTCGCTTGACCGCCGTTATGTAATTCAGGTAGGAGGAGAGTTACCCATCTCGGATGGATTAAGTTTACTTCCTGGTTTTATGGGAATGCAGCAAGGTCGTGCGACTAATCTGATGGTAGGTGCGAACGTGCGCTACACTCAAAAAGAGTGGAAAGAAGTAGCACTACGCTTAGGGGGGTGGTCGCATATGGGGAATAAATTAGAAAACAATTTCCTACTCGATGCTTTTGTTATTATGGCAGTTTTGGAAACGGAGCGGTTAGCCATTTCTGCCAGTTACGATTTGAATGTGTCTGATTTATCTCAAGCAACCAATGCTAGAGGAGCATTTGAACTTTCTTTGATTTATACCAATCCGCC
>DAITMC010000382.1:0-2698 GCA_036835365.1 Saprospiraceae bacterium | reverse complement strand
ATTCAATGTCAGTGATTGTTTCTAGGGCGTTGCCCGATGTGCGAGATGGCTTGAAACCAGTGCATAGAAGAGTGCTTTATGGGATGTCGGAATTGGGGGTTACTTACAACAAAGCCCACAAAAAATCAGCGCGTATTGTCGGAGAGGTACTAGGTAAATATCACCCTCACGGCGATTCCTCTGTTTATGAATCCATGGTGCGCATGGCGCAAGATTGGTCGCTTCGGTATCCGTTGGTAGATGGGCAAGGCAACTTTGGCTCTGTAGATGGTGATTCTCCAGCGGCGATGCGTTACACAGAAGCAAGAATGCGCCAAATCACAGATGAGTTACTCAATGACATCAACAAAAATACGGTTGACTTTTCACTCAACTTTGATGATACTTTAGAAGAGCCTACTGTACTGCCTGCAAAAATTCCAAATTTACTGATCAACGGAGCTTCGGGAATTGCCGTAGGTATGGCAACCAATATGTTGCCTCATAATTTGAGTGAGGTGATAGATGGTATTGTAACGACGGTGGATAATCCTGAAATTACGATACAGGAACTTATGGAGTTTATTAAAGGACCAGATTTTCCAACAGGAGGTACAATTTATGGTTACCAAGGTGTGCAAGATGCACTTGAAACGGGTAGAGGGAAAATTGTGGTGCGTGGAAAAGCAAGAATTGAGACCAATGGCGCTCGTGAAACTATTATTATTGAGGAAATTCCTTATCAAATCAATAAAGCTCAATTAGTCGGAAAGATTGGTGAACTTATCAATGAAAAGAAAATTGAGGGGGTGAGTGCTATTCGAGATGAATCGGATAGGCGAGGAATGAGGATTGTCATAGAAGTCAAGCGCGATGCTATGGCAAGTGTGGTGCTGAGCAATTTATACAAATATACGGCATTGCAAACTTCTTATGGGGTGAATAATGTTGCTTTAGTGGATGGTCGTCCGATGACACTCAACCTAAAGGACTTGATAGAAGAATTTATCAAATTCCGCCAAGAAGTGATTATTCGTCGTACGCAATTCGACTTAAACAAAGCATTACAGAGAGCGCATATTCTTGTCGGTCTATTGATTGCTTTGGATTATATTGACACGGTTATTACCCTTATCCGTGCTTCTAAAACCGTAGAAGAGGCTAGAGAAGGATTAAAAAAAGGGGACTTTATTGACGATAGGGTAGCTTTTTTAGCAAAATTTGGTGAATTAATTAAGTTTTCGACTGTACAAGATTTAGAATCGCATACTGTGGCAGAAGGCAATGCTCTTTCTGATGCACAGGTTAAAGCAATTTTGGACTTGCGTTTGCAGAAACTCACAGGCTTAGAGCGAGATAAAGTTGATGCAGAATATCAAGAACTTCAATTACTTATCAATGAATTGAAAGCTATTTTGGCAGATGAGACCCTGCAAAAAAATGTGATTAAAGAAGAGCTGATAGAAATAAAAGAGCGTTTTGGTGATGCTCGCCGAACAGATATTACCTATGCGGATGGTGAAATCAGCATGGAAGACTTAATTAAAGACGAGGAAGTAGTCATTACTATTTCGCATTTAGGCTACATCAAGCGCACACCCGTAACCGAGTATCGCACCCAAAGTAGAGGGGGGCGAGGCGCAAAAGGTTCAAACACTAGAGACGCTGATTTTATAGAGCATCTTTTTATTGCTAGCACTCATAATTATCTATTGCTTTTTACAGAACAAGGAAAATGTTATTGGCTGAGAGTGTACGAAATCCCTGAAGCCAGCCGTACTTCTTCTGGTCGCGTTATTCAGAATATTTTAGAGATGCCCAAAGAGGATAGTGTGAAGGCGTACATCCGAATCCCTGATTTAAAGGATCAGCAATTTATTGAAAATAATTATATTCTGTTTTGTACTAAAAAAGGGATGGTCAAAAAAACATTGGTAGAAGCTTTCTCTCGACCACGAATGGGGGGCATTATTGCCATTAGTATCAATGAAGACGACCAACTATTGGAGGCTAAATTAACAGATGGTAATTGTGAGGTCTTTATTGCTAATCGTTCTGGAAATGCCATTCGATTCCATGAAAGCACGGTGCGTGAAATGGGGCGAACCGCAGCGGGAGTAAGGGGTATTTCGTTAGATGAAGAAATTAAAGATGAAGCCGTAGGGATGGTAGTGGTTAATGCGGAAGATAAAACCTATTCGCTTTTCGTCGTTTCTGAAAAAGGAAACGGAAAACGCTCTGAAATAGAAGATTATCGTATCACTAATAGAGGGGGCAAAGGCGTGCGAACAATGCAAGTAACAGAAAAGACAGGGCAAGTGATTGCTATAAAAGCAGTAAGACAAGAAGAAGATTTAATGATTACTACGCGCTCTGGCATCGTTATTCGTATGCCTATCAGTGATATTCGTGTCATGGGGAGAGCCACGCAAGGTGTAAGGGTGATAAAACTAGATGAAGGGGAAGCGATTGCAGATGTTGCTGTAATAGGGTACTCACCAGAGTTGGAAGAAGTGGATGAACATCCTGAAAACGGACATGAAAATGGAATATCTCTGAATGGAATAGAAGAAAATTGGGAGGAATAAAATTTTAACATTTCATAAATACTCCTTTAAGTTCTTATTTTCGTCTAAATTAACAAACTAGCTAAATTTAAAGATTGTTATGAAAAAATTATCATTGTTATTTTTATTTGTATTTGTAGCGTTTGCTACAA
>DAITMC010000381.1:0-2701 GCA_036835365.1 Saprospiraceae bacterium | reverse complement strand
TGGCGAGAAGCGTTACATCATTGCGCCTAATGGTTTGAAAGTGAATGACACTATCCTATCTGGGCTTGGTGCGCCACCCAATATAGGAAATGCGCTTTATTTAAGTGAAGTACCTTTGGGTTCGCAAATACATGCTATTGAAATGCAGCCAGGTAAAGGTGCAGCCTTAGTAAGAAGTGCAGGTGCTTCTGCTACGCTAATGGGTCGTGAAGGCAAGTATGCAGTAGTTAAGTTACCCTCTAGTGAAGTACGCCGTATTTTATTAACTTGTAAGGCAACGATTGGTAACTGTTCTAACCCAGATCACGGTTTGCAGGTATTAGGGAAAGCAGGTAGAAAGCGTTGGTTAGGTAGAAGACCTCGTGTAAGAGGTGTTGCCATGAACCCAGTGGATCACCCAATGGGAGGTGGTGAAGGTCGCCAATCAGGGGGACATCCTAGATCAAGAAATAATATTATGGCGAAGGGTCAAAAAACTAGAGATGTTAATAAGCAATCTTCAAAATTAATTATCTCTAGAAGAAAAAAGAAAACAAGATAGTCCTTTTAGGATAGTTCATTAATAATAAAAGAATTAAAGAGAGTTATGGCGCGATCGCTGAAAAAAGGACCTTATGTGTTTCACAAACTCTTGAAAAGAGTAGAAGACGCATTAACGGCTAACAAGAAATCGGTAATAAAAACTTGGTCTAGGTCATCCATGATCATTCCCGATATGGTAGGTCTCACCATCGCTGTGCATAATGGTAAAACGTTTGTACCTGTTTATGTAACTGAAAATATGGTAGGACACAAGTTAGGTGAATTTGCTCCGACAAGAAACTTTAAGGGGCATTCAGGTAATCGTAAGAAGTAATTTATTTAAACGCTTGTTAAAAGATAATACATGGAAGCGGTAGCAAAAATGCGAAATTGTCCAATGTCTGCTAGAAAAATGAGGCTAGTTGTGGACAACATAAGGGGCAAAAATGTGGATGATGCTTTAGCTATTTTACGCTATACTAAGAAGGAAGCCTCCATTTGGTTAGAAAAGGTTTTAGTTTCTGCTATTGCCAATTGGGAGTATAAACTGGAGAATGCGGAAAGTGCAGATGATTTTGATTTATATGTTAAAGAAGCACGTTCTGATCAAGGGTCAATGCTAAAGCGTTTCAGACCTGCTCCACATGGTAGAGCGCACAGAATTAGGAAACATACTAATCATATTGTGATTACAGTAGAAAATAGAGTTCCATTGAAAAATGAGCGCATTAAGGATATTGAAGAAGAAGTAGAAGTAAACGAAGCATAAATATAACTTATATCGAATATGGGTCAGAAGACAAATCCAATAGGTAATCGCCTAGGAATTATTCGAGGTTGGGAATCAAATTGGTTCGGTAACAAGAATAAAGATTTTGGTGCAAAGGTAGTGGAGGATGATAAGATTAGAAGCTACTTACGTGCTAGGGTAAACAAAGGTGGAATTTCTAAAATTGTTATTGAGCGTACTCTAAAAAAAGTAACTGTCTCTATTCATACCTCTCGTCCTGGTATTATCATTGGAAAAGGTGGGCAGGAAGTTGATAAAATAAGAGAAGAGTTGAGGAAATTGACAGGTAAGGAAGCCCAAATTAATATTGTAGAAATAAGAAAACCTGAGTTAGACGCTTTTATCGTAGGTGAATCTATTGCAAAGCAAATAGAAGCGAGGATTAACTATCGTAGAGCCATTAAAATGGCAATTCAATCTACAATGCGTGCAGGTGGTCAAGGAATCAAAGTTCGTATCGGAGGTCGTTTGAACGGTGCAGATATGGCGCGTTCAGAGGAGTACAAAGAGGGTAGAACTCCTTTGCATACTTTTAGAGCTGATATTGATTATGCTGTGGTTGAGGCGCAGACTGTCTATGGAAAAATAGGCTTGAAGGTTTGGTTGTTTAAAGGAGAAGTACTAGGCAAGCGAGATTTGAACTTGAACTTTGGTACAGACAAAAAGACAAACCGAAGTGGGGATGGTCAAAACATGGGTAACGATAGAGGAAATGATAGAGGTGACAGACGAGGTGGCGGTGGAAATCGTAGGGGTGGAAACACAGGCGGCAATGGCGGTGGAGGAAATCGAAGAGGTGGAAATACTGGCGGCGGTGGAAGAAGAAAAGATAGTTAGACATAAATTATAATTTTTCAGAAAATTGATGTAATTTCGTCCCACTTTTCTGAAAAAGTCCTGAAATAATTCATAAGAGTATGTTACAACCGAAACGTGTAAAATATAGAAAGCGTCAAAAAGGTAAGAATGATGGTATTTCTTATCGAGGTCATACAGTAGCTTTCGGATCAGTTGGACTAAAAGCCGTTACTGAAGCGCGTATTACGAATCGGCAGATAGAGTCCGCTCGTATTGCACTCACTCGTTACATGAAGCGTGAGGGTAAAGTGTGGATTAGGATTTTTCCAGATACACCTGTTACGAAAAAGCCTTTAGAGGTACGTATGGGTAAAGGTAAAGGGGCAGTAGATCACTGGGTAGCTTTAGTGAAGCCAGGTAGAATAATGTTTGAAATTGATGGTGTGCCTTTTGAGATTGCTCAAGAAGGACTTAGGCTTGCTGCTCAAAAATTACCTGTATTGACGAAAATAGTTACTAGACCGGATTACGTGAAACAATAAAGTAAAATTCTATCGCTGAAAATTATTGCAAGCAATGGCTAAAGAAAAT
>DAITMC010000380.1:0-2702 GCA_036835365.1 Saprospiraceae bacterium | reverse complement strand
AAGCGATATTTTCGATGGCGCGGGCTTGCAGGAGGGTGTCCCAAGCGTGGATACGCGGAATAGGCCAGTTGGCCACATAGAGCAGGAGGTCGTAGCCCTGTGCCACATTGCGGCTCCATACCGGAAAGCGCAGGTCGTAGCATATCAGCGGGCAGATGCGCCAGCCTTTCCACTCTTTGATGATTTTGCTTGTGCCGGAGCGGTAGTTTTCGTGCTCTTGCCCAAGGCGAAAGAGGTGTTTTTTGTCGTAGAAGTCGTAAGCTCCGTCAGGCTGCATCCAGAGCAGGCGGTTGTAGTAGTCCTCCCCTTCTTTTACGATATAGCTGCCCACAAGTACGGCCTCTGTTTGGGCGGCCATCTGCTTCATCCATTTGAAGGTGCTCATATTCATGACCTCGGCCAAGGCGACGGCCTGCATACTAAAGCCTGTGGTAAACATTTCGGGCAGTATGATGATATCCACTGGTTTCTTGATTTGCCATATTTTTTCTTCAAACATGGCTCTGTTGGCTTCGGGGCTTTCCCAGTGGAGGTCGGATTGTATAAGGGCTATGTGGAGGTCGTGCATAAGGGGGAAAGATTTAGTAATTCAACACAGGACTGAGCCAGCGTTCGGTAATTTACCTGTCATAATAAAACTTCACATTCAGGATTATTTTTGTAAAAATCTTCTGGTATTTCAAGAGAACTTCTCCACCTGTCATTTCCTCTCAAATTTAGCTTTTTCAAATTTTTTACTTTCAGTAAAGCGTTAGGAAATTTGTCAAAATAATTAAAAGACGCATCTATTTCTCTCAATCTTATAAGTTTGTTCAATGCAAGAGGTAGGGTTTTTAGATAATTGCATGACAAGTCCAACTCTTCAAGATTTTCAAATATTTTAATGTCTGCACTAAGTGTATGTATTTTACAGTTGTGAAGAATAATAGACTTTACGATTAAGGGTTCGGGATGGTCTTTTGGAAAGCTTATTCTTAGTTTTTCTTGCCAATAGATAATTTTTTCCCCGTCTGATAAGTTTCGTCTATCTTGGTAACCAATGCCTTTATGAAAATTTAAAATGCCATTTTCAGTTAGCAAACTTATGGCATTTACTCGATACGGATTATTTTCTGGATAGGTAAGCAAATGCGAAAGTCCTTTTCCAAACCTCTTAAAAAGCAAGGTACAAAAGTAACTCATTACTTTCCAATCAACTCGCTGTACCATTTTAGCCATTCTATCTCTTATTTCTTTCTCCTTCAAGTCTTCACTTATACGTGTAAATAAAATTATATCTTTATAAAGACTTTGCTGTTCAGGATTGCCTTTTTCAATCAATATTTTTTTCACAGCAGCTCTCACCTCTGCATTAGGATGAGTTTTCGCCAATATCAACAGCTCTTCTTCAATACTTAGGCTTAATGGAATATTTTTAATGATTTGAAGTGCTAAGATTATATTTACTTCATCAACACTATCGATAAGATTTATGAAATTTTGCTCTTCTTGAAAACTAAGATTCTCCATCTTTTACTTGTTTTTATCTATAAAGCCTAAAACTTGTTTGCAGTTCATCAATTCTATACGAATTCTGAGAAAACTCTTCTATGATAGTATTTTTAATTGATTTTGTAAGCCATTGCTCAATGTGGGGTATATCCAATCTCGCCTTTGTAGCTCCTGCAAAAAAAACTTCGTTTTCTGGTACTTGCAGATGCAATACACCTACCACTTCTAATACATGAATGTAATTTTCTAAATTCAAATCCTTATAGCTTTCTTTAATCGCTTTCTCAAATGCTTTTTGATGAGTTCCACCTTCGTTACAATTATGCCCATTTACATAATAAAGCATCTGAAATTTATCTTTGTATTTTGTAGAACTTTCAATGAAACTAAAAACTACTTCAATCTTGTATGTTAGCTTACTGAAAACGATTTTAATAGGGTTGGTCAGCACGTTTTTAGAAAAACTAAGTAGATGCAAGTAGTCTAAAAGCCCACCTTTAGATGCAATGCTAAATTGTGTGTTATTATTCTTATCAATGAGTGCAAAAGTTCTATGCGGATTTAGAAAAGAAAACTCTTGCAAAAGCTGATGAAGCATTGATATAGGTAAAGGGATAGGGAAAAAATCATCATCAAGTTTAAAATCAATGGTAAAATTCTTGTTTATTTCGTTGAGTGATTTCTGATATTGCCCTTTATGAAATATAATTGTTTGATTTTTGAGTCTAAAAGTAATATCACTACTCAAAGCCGTCAGAATACTAAATCCTAGATTGTAGGTATCATCTTTTCTTCTCTCATTTAGAAATTCAAAAAGATTCTTCTCTTGCTTTGTCGTCTCAAACCAAAATGAATCATATTCAAGTCTATAAGAGCCATTTTTTTTAAGCAAGAACTTAAGTTTCTTCCAATCTGAGTTCTTTAAACCAAAATCAATAATTTCTTTAAATAAGTAGAAAATACCTGCCCTATGAAGAGATCCGATATACATACCGGGTCTTGCTCTGACAGCCTCAATCAATGTATCATAAACTCGTATATTTTCAGGTGAAATTTTCATGTTATAAAAAGTTGTTCAAATATCACAAGATACACATTTTTGTATATCTTATGATATTTAGCAAGTTGTATTTTTTAGTAATTCAACACCGGACTGAGCCAGCGTTCGGCTTCTTCCAAGGGCAGGTTTTTGCGTTGGGCATAGTCTGCCA
>DAITMC010000379.1:0-2703 GCA_036835365.1 Saprospiraceae bacterium | reverse complement strand
AACCAATTTTAATGGCGTTTCATTAATATAAATTTCGTACATTTGTCCACTTTTGTTTATTAATTTTGTGTTTGCAGCGAAAAAACTAGCGTTTGTCGTTGTGAACGAAAACCTTTTACGCATTGCAAAGATACCAAACTATGCCTAGTTCAACGCAAATTGCATCTTGGCTACTACAAATTAATGCAATTCAATTACGTCCACAACAGCCTTTTACGTGGGCTTCGGGCATTCAATCGCCTATTTATTGCGACAATAGAATTATCCTATCTTACCCTGAAATTCGCAAGGGGATTACGGCGGCTTTTGTCAAAATGGCAAAGCAGTTTCCTTCTTTTGAAGTGGTAGCTGGAGTAGCTACGGCGGGTATCCCGCATGGCACTTTACTAGCCAACGAGTTGTCGCTACCTTTTATCTATGTTCGAGATAAAGCGAAAAGTCATGGTCAGCAAAACCAAATCGAAGGTCGTTTAGAATATGGGCAACATGTATTGGTGATAGAAGATTTAATTTCGACAGGAGGGAGCAGTCTAAAAGCAGTGGAAGCCATTCGTAGTGCAGGAGGCCATGTTGTAGGAGTACTGGCTATTTTTTCTTATGGTTTTGAAAAGGCACATCAACTTTTTGAAAAAGCTAACTGCTCTTTCACGACTTTAACAAATTATGACACGCTGTTAGAAGTTGCGACCAATAGCCATTACATTGGAGAAACGGAACAAGCAACACTACAAAACTGGAGGAAATCACCAGAACTTTGGCAACCCTCTTTTTAGAATGTAAAATATTATTATCTTTGCTGCCCAAAACGGCAACTTACTGCTCTAAATCGGCTATTAAATGTCAATTATAACACCGCAATCAGAGACATTTCTGAACAAATACCTCAACAATTTTTCACCGACTGGTTTTGAATCATCGGGTCAACGACTTTGGTTAGACTACATTCAACCATATATTCACGATTGGCAATCAGATGCTTATGGCACTGTTTATGGCATCATTAATCCCGAAAAGGAATTCAAAGTAGTTATTGAAGCCCATGCCGACGAAATCTCTTGGTTTGTCAACTACATCTCTGAAGAAGGATTCATTAACCTCATTCGCAATGGTGGCTCTGACCCTGTGATTGCTCCTTCTAAGCAAGTAGTCATTCATACGGCTAAAGGTCTGGTGAACGGCGTTTTTGGATTTCCTGCTATTCATACACGCAGTGAGGCAGACAATGGTAAATTCACCCCCAAGGTGGAAAGCATTTTCATTGATGTAGGTGCAAAAAATAAAGAAGAAGTGCTGGAAATGGGCGTTCATGTAGGTTGCGTTGCCACCTTCAATGATGAAATGAGTATGCTCAACAATAGATGGTACGTTGGGCGAGCCTTAGATAACAGAATGGGCGGCTTTTGTATCGCTGAAGTGGCGCGTTTGCTGAAAGAAAACAACGTAGAACTTCCCTTTGCCCTTTATATTGTCAATTCGGTACAGGAAGAAGTAGGTTTGAGAGGTGCCGAAATGATTACACAAACCATACGCCCCAACCTTGCCGTTGTTACAGATGTAACTCACGATACCGGCACACCTATGATGGAAGCCAAAAAATTGGGCGATGTAAAAGGTGGTCGAGGTCCTTCCATTACTTATGCACCTTCTATTCATTACAAATTGTTGGACGTAGTGCTACAAGCTGCTCAAGAAAAAGAAATTCCATTCCAGCGCCAAGCTTCTTCTCGAAGAACAGGTACAGATACCGATGCTTTTGCTTATTCCAATGGCGGTGTTCCATCTGTACTTATTTCGCTGCCCTTGCGCTATATGCACACCACCGTAGAAATGGCGCATAAGGAGGATGTGGAAAATGTGATTCGATTAATTTACGAAACTTTGCTACGCATTCAACCAGACATGAAGTTTAAGTATTTGTAGCATATCATCAAATGCTCAATGCGTGTCCTGGATAAAAAAAATAGTTGACGTTCTACTTTATACCAATTTTTGGATTGCCTTAGCTGCAACAGCCATGACCGCGCAAACATCATGGCTGTTGCAACAGCAATATCCATCCATCGCATTGCTTGGTTTTGTTTTTTGTGCCACCTTATTTGTTTATTCCCTTCACCAATTCATCAGTCAACGAAAAGCAAAATTGCCTATTACTCCTCGAATTAAACAACTAAAGGCATTTCGAGGAACATTAGTATTGACTGCACTACTAGGATTTTTGTTTTGTACTAATTTCTATGCCCAACTTCAACTTAGCACCCAGTTCGTCACCATCGGTTTGGCAATGCTATCACTAGGTTACGCACTACCCATTCTACCACAAAAAAAGCGATTTCGCGATTTGCATTTTCTGAAGTTATTTTTGGTCAGCTTTGTTTGGTCATTGGTTACAGTGCTTTTGCCTTTTTTAGAAAGCGGCTTAGCCTTTAGCATTTCTATTTTTTACTTAATCATCGAAAGAATGCTCTTCATCTTGGCTATTACTATTCCGTTTGACATTCGCGATGAACAAGCCGATCAGCGTATGGGGGTAAAAACATTACCTAACACCATAGGCATAAAAAAGAGCAAACAACTAGCATTGGTCGCTCTTGCGTTAGCTTTATTTATCATCCTGCTGAATATGAACTACTTGTATAGTTTACCGCAAGTAGGACAATTTGCCCTATCTTTTCTTATCACAGGCTCATTAGTCAGTTTTACAAC
>DAITMC010000378.1:0-2718 GCA_036835365.1 Saprospiraceae bacterium | reverse complement strand
TCCCAATGATGAACCCGCGAGTGAATTGCTGAAGGCAATCGAGATTGAGAAACAGCGATTGGTGAAGAAAGGGAAGATAAAGGCTCAAAAGATACTGCCTAAAATCTCTCCAGAAGAGATCCCTTACCCATTAAGAAACAGTTGGATGTGGGTGCGAACAGATGATATTTGTGTTGGAATTACATCTGGGTCAACACCCCCAAATAACATTTTCTCTACCACAAAAGGCATCCCATTTCTTAAAGTTTATAATATCAGAAATCAGAAAGTAGATTTTCAATATAAGCCACAATTTATAGATGAGGAATATCATACAAAAGCAAAACGATCGTGTCTAAGGCCAGGCGACGTGATTATGAATATAGTAGGGCCACCATTAGGGAAAGTGGCCATTGTTCCAGATGACTTTCCTGAGTATAATTGTAATCAGGCAATAGTATTTTTTAGACCTATAGTCAGATCTTTGAATAAGTATCTATATTTGTATCTACTTGCAGGAATATTTTTAGACAAAATTGATTTGATTGGAACCGCAGGACAAGATAATATCTCAGTAACTAAAAGTCGCTCAATCCTTATCCCACTTCCCCCCCTTGCCGAACAACATCGCATCATCGAAAAAGTCGATCAACTCATGGCACTATGCGACCGCTTAGAAGAAGCAATCACCGCATCCCAAGCCAAACAAACTGACCTCCTCAACGCTATAATGGCTCAGGCATAAAGGAGAAGACATGCGTCTAAAATCTGTTTATGTTAGCAAGTATAAGAACCTCAATGAATTCACTCTAAACTTCGACGGTAACAGTTTTATCGATGTCTTTGTTGGCAAGAATGGCAGCGGAAAATCGAACCTGTTTGAAGCCTTAATCGAAATCTTTCGTCATCTCTATGAATACGACAAAGATAAGGCTGAACTAGATTTTAACTACACTATCATCTTCGAAATTGATAGCCAAGAGACTAAGATTGACTGGAGATCAGGCAAATTAAAAATCAACGGCAAGAATCGAAATACGCTCGGGACAACACCGCTACCAGACAACGTATTGATCTACTATTCTGGCCACAATGATGCTGTGGCAGGTTTAATTGAAAAGTACGAAAAGTCTTTTAGCAGAAGTATCCAAAAAGCTGATTTCAATGAAAGCCGTCGTTTTATGGGTATTGGTTCAAAATATAAAGAACTTTTGCTGTCCGTCATACTAATGCATCAGAGTAATAACAAAGCACGACAGTTTATTTGCCAGAAGCTTGGCATTCAGACGGTGGGAACAGAAGTGAAACTAAAGTTTCAACGACCATCTTATGCAACTTCTACCGACTTCGATATTGAAAATAACAATGAGAGCGATCGCTATTGGAAACCAAAAGGGATCACCAAATTATTTCTCGACCGTTTATCCAAATGTGTTAGCTCAGGTAAATCAGAGAGAGCCGAAGGCTACTTCAGCAACGAAGATATCTATATTCTGTACTTCAATCTAGTCAAAATTCAGCAAGAGTTCAGCGATTTCAACTCACAGGATCTTTTCCGCCAATTCGACAATCTAAAAACACTCAACATGCTAGCGGAGATCTCAATTTCACTGACACTAGAAAATGGGATAAATGCCTCGATCTCGCATTTTAGCGATGGTCAGTTTCAATCAGTCTATATTTATTCGGTCGTTGAACTCTTCAAGGATCGAAACTGCATTACCCTCTTAGATGAACCAGATTCCTTCCTCCATCCCGAATGGCAGTTCGACTTTCTACAGCAGGTTTACGAGATTAACGATACAACCGCTCAAAAAAATAATGTGTTAATCAGCAGCCACAGCGCCGCAACTTTGTTTTCCCTTGAAGAACAGACAATTACTCTTCTTAAGATTGAAGATTTTAAAGTCAAACCTTCTAAAGAATCTAAAAAAGAGGTAATCAGGTCTTTGTCGAATAGTTTGATTCAGTATTCGGAGGATGAAAGTAAGCTACTAATAGAAAATGTAATTAGATCGTCAACAAAGCCAATACTGTTTGTCGAAGGGCCATCTGATGTGAGTATTTTGAATACTGCTTTTGCGAAATTATTTCCCAGCGAGGATATTTCAGTCCTGATTCAGGATGCCTTTGAGCGGGGCTTTCTGAAAAATATATTATCTCGCAATGAAATCTATAAAAACTATCCCCAAAAACAGTTCTTTGGATTGTTTGACTTTGATGATGGATATGAGGACTGGCGCAAAATGAAAGGAACTGTTTTAGTAGATAAAATCCAGAACGGATTGTGCAAGAAATTAAATGATAAAAATGCACATGTTTTCCTTTTACCTGTCAACGAGAATCTGAAAGATCAGGTTTGGGATGAAAGCCATACTCTTGAAAAAATAAGACAAAAACCACTTTACTGCATAGAACACATATTTTATGGTCAACCTGGATTCGAGAAATATTACAAAGAGGAGGTGAATAATGGCCATAAAAAAATCTACTTTAAAGGGAACAAGGTTAAATTCGCTAAGGGCGTTGTACCTAAACTGGATGCTGCTTGTTTCGAGAGTTTTCGCCCAATGTTTGAATTAATTAAATCGATATGCTGCCCTTAAAGTGAGAGAGTTCCGCCAATTGAGATATAAATCGATAAACTGATAGCACTATGCGACCGCCTAGAAGAAGCAATCACTGCCTCCCAATCCAAACAAACCGACCTCCTCAACGCCGTGATGGCTCAGGTATAAC
>DAITMC010000377.1:0-2723 GCA_036835365.1 Saprospiraceae bacterium | reverse complement strand
TCTCCGGCAAGGTGGCCCACCCCAACCAGATTCTGCCCATCGTGCGCTATTGGCTGCCCAACGTGCGCATCATCAGCCCTGAGGGTTTGCAGGCGGATATGGAGCGGGAGATGCAGGGATATTTAGAGAAGTGATGTTTGTATTGGAATTAAATTTTGCTTGATTAGAGTTTGCGCAATAGAAATATTTGAAAACTAAAGTAGCCTATATAAATTAAAAACTTGCACAAGATTTAGTGTTTTATATTCATAATTTTCTCATCGTATGAAAAATGTGACCTACTTGCGTAAGTTTAAATTAGGTGATTGTATTTTGCCAATTCTTTTGTGCCCTGTAAGTGTTGATTTGCCAGTTTGTTGTTGATTAGGTTGCTTTGCTAAAAATGTAAATCGCCACAGGTTGTGGTTGATTCGTTTGTTAGGTGTTGAAAATTTTATGAAGTACAATGATTTTGAGCGGCATTGTGTTTCTGTTTAATTGCTCTAAAAAGGAAAAAGTATGCATGAAGTCAGCAATCAGGAAATTTTTGGAAAATTGGAAGATGCGCTAGGCGCAGCAATTCCACAAGAGTATAAAGAAAAAATTGAAGGGAAGCTACGTGAAATGCGTAGTTATGTTCCCAAAGTTGGTGTTTTTGGAAAAACTGGTGTCGGAAAATCAAGCCTATGTAATGCTTTATTTGGTAGAGATATATGTGCCATTAGTAATGTAGAAGCCTGCACACGAGACCCACAAAAAGTAATCTTATCATTTGGTAATAGCGGTGGGTTGGAATTGATTGACGTTCCAGGAGTAGGGGAAAGTAGTGAGCGGGATAAAGAGTATGACGAGCTTTATCAAAAATTATTACCAGAGCTTGATCTGGTTTTTTGGGTTTTCAAAGGTGATGATCGGGCTGCCGCATCCGATGAGAAATTTTATAAAAGACTTATTCGTCGCTATATTGATGCGGGGAAACCATTTATTGCTGTTATTAATCAAGTGGATAAAATTGAGCCATTTAGAGAGTGGAATTTAGAAGAAAGAAAACCCGGTGTAAAGCAGGCAACGAATATCGAAGCAAAACGCCATAACATTGCAGGGCTTTTTGATTTGCCGTTGAGTCAAGTTTTAGCTATATCTGCCAATGAACGATACGGATTGGTAGAGTTGGTCGACGCTATTGTTCATGCACTGCCTAATGATAAAAAATCGGTGGTATTGGAAAAAATCAAAGCAGCAGAAGAAGCTGAAATAGCGGCAAAACAAGCTGAAGCAGCAAAAGCACAGGCTGATGTTGAATTGGAAAAAGCCAAGGCTGAAACGGCAAAAATTGAGCTTGAAAAAGCACAACAAGAAATGGAAGCGAAGGCTTCGGCTGAAGCCAGTGAAATTGACAAATTGAAATTGGTACATGCGTTTGAGATACAAAAAATGAAGATCAAAGCCGAAGAAGACGAAGCTATTCGGAAAGCAGAAGAAAAAGCCAGAATTGCCGAGCAAGAAGCAAAAGAACGTGAGCGGGATAGAAATGTTTCACGCCGCGCAGAAAGAGAGGCTGAAAAAGGTATTATTGATATGGTTATAGATTTTGTAAAATCATCATCGATTGGTTCATGGATCGGCTCTAAAACTGGTTGGTGGTAAATAAATGTCCATAATTAAATACTATCACCATCGTGGAACGATTGATGAAATCGCTATGCGGCATCATCAATTTTCACAACTCAAGAATGCTTCAGTAACAGCATCTCACCTTAAATGGCGAGATGTATCAACTGGGGTATTATCACACCACACACAGGTAGCCTTTTTTGGAAAATCTGGGTACGGGAAATCATCTACTGTAAATTCGTTTTTTGGTAATTCAATTTTAAAAACGAGTGATGTTGATGCTTGTACTCGACGATGCGAGAGTTTGGATTTTGAATTATCTCCAAACTGTTATCTATCACTAGCGGACTTCCCCGGTATTGGTGAAAATGAATATCGGGATAAAGAGTATTTGCAGATGTATACGGACTTTTTATCAAAATCAACGGTAGTTGTTTATGTTCTACGTGCTGACCAACGTGATTTGGCAGTAGATGAATCTGCATACAGAACCGTATTCCCAAATTTGGATGATAAAAAGAAGGTTATTTTTGCATTGAACTGTTGCGATAAGATTGAGCCAATTAGCAGAAGTCAATCGATAGTACCCAGTCCAGAGCAGTGTCGGAATATTGATATAAAAGTCAATTCAATTCGTCAGATATTTAATCCAGTAAATCCTGTCGTTCCGTATAGTGCTGAAACTGGATGGAATATGCACCAATTGGCTTATGAGATTGTTCGTGCCGTTTCTTGCAGTGGGCATGTTAATTGTAGGGTATAGCGATTATAGATATTATTTAATAAAAATATTGGAAAAACAGAATGATCTATATAAATCCAACAACTTACGCGAAACTTGGGTTTTTTATGCTAGCAAATTCTAGTAGTATGAAAAATATGGCCTGCTTGCGTAAGTTCTGTTGATGCGTAATTCCATATCACCACCAGAACCTGCTTGCCCCGACCCAACTGCTGAAGGAAACCCAAGGTATGTTGCAAAGTTATTCCGCTGAGCTTCAGGGCAATCAACTGCGCTGGCTGGACACTGCGCCACCGCATTTTCTGCCCCCCCAAAAAGTGTTGGTGGTGATGGAGGGCTTTGTTGCACAAATGAAAATTGGCAAGAGCCACCCCAAACCCCAGACGCA
>DAITMC010000376.1:0-2774 GCA_036835365.1 Saprospiraceae bacterium | reverse complement strand
AAACCGTCTAAAAACCCCTTGAGAGGGTCTGAATCAGGGGTGTGCAAGCCTTAGGTGAGTTGTAGGTTTGAGGAGAACTACTGTGAAAAGTTCAAAAAGCCTTCGGTAAAAGAGTGCAAAATCAATACGCATGGAGATTGAATGAGACGAAAATAAAAACAGGAAAAACGTAGAGAAGCATAAAAATCAGCTTCGAAGAAGCAAAGACAATATTTGACGACCCTTGTGCAATAGAATTGGAAGCAATCAGGAATGGCGAATACCGTATCATTGGAATAGGTAAAACGTCAACCAAATTTATAATAATGGTTCTTTATACATTAAGAGGTATGATTGTTCAACTCATTTCAGATCGACAAGCTGACAAAGACCAGCGAAATCTATACCTTGGGCACAAATTTAGAAATCGAGAAGATGAACAATACTGATATTACAATGATGAGGATATTGAATATGATGAGGATATGGATGAATTAGAAATCACAAGTGGAGTAGTAAAACTTACTTGGGAAGAAAAAGCTATAAAAGCAAGAGATTATAACAGGGCGGGAAAGGCAGAAAGTGAAACGATGATAAATTTGTCAATTCAAAAGCCAGAAATTGATGATTGGATAGCGATGAATAGGCAAAAAATTGTAAGTTTACTGAAACCAATTGTGATAAGCCTATTCAACGCAGAGAAAGCGGTAAAGGAGTAATTCGCACCACAAAGGCTGTGGCGGCAGTTCTACTGATGTCATAGTGCTAGCCGCCCCCACTCGCAATTCGGCAAAAAAGTCAATACCTATGCCATATCCATTAGCAGAAAAGCACTAAACATTAGCTGCTTTTCGCTGACGGCGAATGACTTTTGTTCTTACATCAATCGTTTTGGCTTGACGAAGTTCTAAAACACCTACTTTATTCAGTAGTTTAATGATACCCCAAGTCAAATCAATTTCATGCCAACGGATGCCCCCAAAATTGGGTCTTTGACCAAAAGTATGGTGGTTATTGTGATAACCTTCGCCCATGGTCAAGAAATCGAAAGGTAAATAATTGGTCGAAGTGTCATTGACTTTGAAGTTGCGGTAGCCAATTTTGTGGGAAAACCAGTTGATGATCACGCCGTGTACAGGTCCCATTGTGATGTGAATAGGCACTAGCAAGAACCACCAGTAGGATGGCGCAAACGCAACATAAAAAGCAACATAAGCCAACGACCAAGCCATTCGAGTAAAAATACTTTCCGCAAATTTATCGAAGGCTGACCAATCTGGTAGGTTCTTGTGGTATTTTTCTTCTACTGTATATTTTCCTTTGCCAATATCGAGGTAAATTCTGCGTGTTTGCCACATCATGTCAAATAAATGATGGCTATGCGATGGGGAATGTGGGTCGTGTTCAGTATCGGCGTGTGCGTGGTGCAAGCGGTGCATCAGTCCGTAGGTGCGAGGGCTTAAATAGCTACTGCCTTGTGCAATAAAAGTGAAGACATAAAAAAATCGTTCCCAAAATTGACTCATTTTAAACATGCCATGTGCGGCATAGCGATGTAGAAAAAAAGTTTGGGTAAAAATGGATAAGTACCAGTGTAAAAGAAAGAAAAGGAGAATGGCTAGCATACAAAATTAATGTTTGTTTATAGTTAAAATAATTGAAAAATTATCATGGAAAGCCAGCTAAAAATCAAGGTAAAGCGTACGAAGGATAATTAGTATGTGCTTGCTCAATAATTACAATTTGATACAAGATAAGTATTTTCTGTGAGAATGGAGCATGAAATAATGAATGTTTTACGAAAAACAAACAATCCATTTACTTTTTATTTCTTTGGCTCATCGCTTGTGCTAAGCCTATTGTACCAAATGTTTTTACGGTTTCTGCCGCATAATCAATTATCTCACTCAGTTGCGTTCGCTCCTCGTCTGACCATTTACCTAACACATAGTCGGCTTGTTTTCCTTGTGGAAAATCGCCACCAATTCCGATTCGTAAACGAGCGTAATTGTTCCCTTCAATGTAGGTATCAATATCTTTCAGACCGTTGTGTCCACCGTCACTGCCTTTTCCTCTCAATCGCTGTTTTCCGAAGGGTAAGTTTAAATCATCTAGTACCACCAGTAAGTTTTCTTTTTGAATCTTGTGTTTGGTCATCCAGTGCCTAACAGCTTTGCCACTTCTATTGACATAGGTATTGGGTTTCAGCAAAATAAACGTTCTGCTCTTGTGCTTAAATTCAGTGATTGCCCCCAACGTGGCTGTTGTCCATTCCACTGCTGCATTTTTGGCTAAACAGTCCAACACATCAAAGCCAATGTTGTGGCGGGTATCTTCATAATCTGTACCAATATTACCTATGCCTACGATCAAATATTTCATTAAATCAGGTGCTGATTTTGTTCGTAAAAGAGTAAAAAATCGCTTTATCATGCTCGTCATTCTCAGCCTATGCTGCAAAAATAAACTGTTCTTTCTTTTTCTATAATTGTAAAATTAACTGCGAACAAACAAAAAAAATCTGCAAAAGACATAGCTTTGACCACTAGTTTATAGACAAATCTTTTAACAAATGATAAAATATTTACTACTTTTTTCGCTTGTAACCTTATTTTTTCAGACATTTTCACAAACACAAGATAGTCTTTCTGCCAATTTATCTGAAATTGTGGTACAAGAAAACCGCATGGCATTGCCTTTTTCTAACCACTCTCGAAGCATCGAAATCATTACAGCCGACAAAATACAACGTTCTCCCGCTATCAGTGTAGCTGAGGTGCTGCGTTATGCTGCTG
>DAITMC010000375.1:0-2775 GCA_036835365.1 Saprospiraceae bacterium | reverse complement strand
GCAAAAACATCATAAATAGCAGCAACTAAAGCACCTGAACTTCCTAAGCCATACCCAAATGGAATATTAGATTCAAAAGATAGTCCTTGTTCCAGCATTTGCTGAAACGCCACTAAATCCAAGTTTGCCAAGAGTTTTTCATCTTTATTTAACTGCACTAAATACTCCAAAAAACGGACTAAATCATCATGCAAATCATTTTTAGATAATTCCCATTTTCCAGAAAAACGTAGGGTAGGAATGGCTAATGCACTACCTCCTTTTAAAACGGAATGCTCTCCAAATAGTAATATTTTTGCTGGATAAATCTGATTGAATTCCATATTTTCTTTATAAGTTCCCAAAGATGCTACGGCTTTATCGGTTTTACCAACTATTTTTGCATTATTCACTCATCAAATTAAATAACAAATGAATAAACAGTTTATTCAACAACTAGGACTTCAAACAATTAATCCAGGCTCTAGTACTGGCGTACAATTTAACGATAGTCAACAATATTTAGATTCTTTTTCCCCAGTGGATGGCCAATTCATTGGAAAAGTTAGCATTACGACTGAGGAAGAATACCAATATATTGTTCAAAAGGCACAAGCCGCTTTCAAAGAATGGGTTAAAATTCCAGCGCCAAAACGTGGCGAAATAGTTCGCCAATATGGAGAAGCACTTAGAAAGTATAAAGACCCATTGGGGCGATTGGTAAGTTACGAGATGGGCAAAAGCCTGCAAGAAGGCTTGGGGGAAGTGCAAGAAATGATTGACATATGCGACTTTGCAGTAGGCTTGTCGCGTCAGTTGTATGGGTTGACCATTCAATCGGAACGACCATCGCATAGAATGTTTGAGCAATGGCATCCACTAGGCATTGTAGGTATTATCAGTGCTTTTAATTTTCCTGTGGCGGTTTGGTCCTGGAACGCTATGTTAGCATTGGTTTGTGGTGATGTTGTAATTTGGAAACCTTCCGAGAAAACGCCGCTATGCAGTGTTGCTTGTCAGCATATTTTTCAGTCGGTATTGAAAGAAAATAACGTCCCAGAAGGAGTCGTAAATTTGATAAACGGCGACTATAAAGTAGGAGAATGGATGACTAACGATCAACGAATACCGCTGGTTTCTGCAACAGGCAGCACAAGAATGGGTAAAATAGTAGGAAAAACGGTAGCTGCACGTTTGGGAAAAACCATTTTAGAATTAGGTGGAAATAATGCTATTATCATCACCCCAAGTGCTGATATGGACTTGGTGTTGACTGGTGCTTTGTTTGGTGCGGTAGGTACAGCAGGGCAACGTTGTACGACTACTCGCCGCCTAATTATCCACGAATCCACTTACGAAACAGTAAAAAATAAGTTAGCAACTGCCTACACTCAGTTGCGCATTGGTAATCCATTAGATGAACGCAATCATGTTGGACCACTAATTGACCGCGCTGCGGTGGATACTTATTTAGCTGCTATTGAACGAGCGAAAGCAGAAGGTGCAAATTTTGTGGTAGAAGGTGGTGTATTGCAAGGAGCTGGCTATGAAAGTGGATGTTATGTAAAACCTTGCATTGCAGAAGTAAATCCAGAAATGGAAATAGTAAAAACAGAGACATTTGCCCCTATTCTATATGTAATGAAATACAGCGATATTGAAGCAGCTATTGCCATCCAAAATAATGTACCCCAAGGGCTTTCTTCAGCTATTATGACCAACAATTTAAGAGAATCAGAATTATTCCTTTCTCCTAATGGCTCTGATTGTGGAATTGCTAATGTGAATATTGGTACAAGTGGTGCAGAAATAGGTGGTGCTTTTGGTGGCGAAAAGGAAACAGGCGGTGGCAGAGAAAGTGGCTCCGACGCCTGGAAAGCCTACATGCGAAGACAAACCAACACCATTAATTACAGCACATCCATTCCTTTGGCTCAAGGAATTAAATTTGATTTGTAGCGTGGAAAATAGGACTTAACGACTTTACAAAAAAGAGGACATAAAGTTGATGAGTCCTATTTTAATTTGTTTCATGAATTTTGAAAAGGATTAGAATAAGAAACACAATGTTCTTAACATCGAAACAGGCACTTTTTTACAAAGCATTGATTACTAGCGATTCCTTTTTTTAAGGAAATGTGCAAAACTGAGTGATAACTAAGACACTTGTTAACGTTTGTTCACAAATAGCTCGCTGTTTTCATGTTAATTCAATGTTATACTCATTTTACTTATTTATTAACACACTAGGCTAACTTTTATTTATCACTAATGCACATGTTAAGAACTCAGAAATAGTTGCCATTTTAGTTATACACCTATTTGTGAATAATTAGCTAATCCTTTGATTTTGAAATTTAAGCTATGTGGATAGGCAATGAAAGTTGATTAATTTTTAGTTAATATAGAATTAACATAGTGTAGAGAAAAATATTTCTCCACGAATTAACACCCCTAATAATAGGCACTAAAAAATTTTAAAATTTGATGACTATAATTTATTAGATATAGATGTTTACTCGTTGAAAGGTATTAAAAAACAAATACTTTTGTTGCAAAATTAAAATAAATGGTTGCTCAAAAAAGTCAAGTAGCAGTAGTCGGTGTAGTTCGACCAGTTAAGACATGGTTGTTAATTGGACTTGTCATGGTGTTTATTCAAGTTGTAGTTGGAGGAATCACGCGCTTAACAGATTCTGGACTTTCTATCACAGAATGGGCTGTAATACAAGGTACTATGCCACCATTAAACGAAACAGAATGGCTTGATGCCTTCGAGAAATACAAAATAGCTGC
>DAITMC010000374.1:0-2782 GCA_036835365.1 Saprospiraceae bacterium | reverse complement strand
TAATTTTTAAAAATCCAAAAATTGAGCTTAAATAAAAGTGTACGGTTTTAAATCCTTCTTCTAAATTTTGCTTTTGTAGGTTTAGAGGAAGGATTTTTTTCAAAACTTGTGTAACTTTATCCAACTGAATTTACTACACTGTTTCAAAAGTTTTATTATATTTTGCTGTGCATTCAGTTCCTCAGAACTGAATGTTTCGCTTCCTCAGAAGCGTTTTGTTCGTTTTTGAGAACGGTGAAACCCTCAGCGAAGCTAAAACGAACACACGCAAAACGATTAAAAAACATTGAAAAACTTTTGAAACAGTGTATTTACCTTAGTGTTAAAAATTAGTTAAGTAGTTTTAATTATAAAATAATATTTCCTCTAAATACTTGTAAATCCAAATAATTCCCTAATTTTGTATGGCAAATAGTAACATTACATTATTTGCCATGTCTGAAACATCAACACACTCAAACGGTGCAGCTACAACTAGCCACCAAAGCCAGAATATCTCTGATGCCTTTGCTTCCAAATTCTTAATGGAAGCTCTCACTTACGACGACGTACTGCTCGTACCTGCTTATTCTGAAACTCTTCCTAGAAATACGCAAACCAAAACTTGGCTTACCAAAACTATTGCCTTAAATGTTCCGATTGTGTCGGCTGCAATGGATACGGTTAGTGAGGCTGAAATGGCGATTGCTATTGCTCAAGAAGGTGGAATGGCATTTATTCATAAAAATATGAGTATTGCACGTCAAGCCGAACAGGTAAGAAAAGTAAAGCGTTCGGAAAGTGGAATGATTACTGACCCTGTAACGGTTTTTCCTACTCAAACACTTTCAGAAGCAAATAAACTGATGAAAGAGTTTAAAATTGGAGGTATTCCTGTCATTGATGAAAATCAAAAACTGGTCGGTATTCTCACCAATAGAGATTTGCGTTTTCAAAAAGACCTTTCTCTTCCTGTTTCTGAATTAATGACTTCTAAAAACCTCATTACAGCAAAAGAAGGTGTTAATTTGCAACAAGCAGAAGAAATTTTAGATGCAAATAAAATCGAAAAACTTCTGATTATTGATGATGAATATAATCTTGTTGGACTTATTACTTACAAAGATATTCTCAAAAATAGTGATAGACCAAATGCGTGTAAAGACGAGCGTGGTCGCTTGCGTGTTGGTGCTGCTGTTGGAGTTACTGGCGATACATTAGAAAGGGTTGCTGCTCTTGTTAAGTCAGATGTTGATGCCATTACGATTGATACGGCTCACGGACACTCAAAAGGTGTTATTGATATGCTCAAAAGAGTAAAAACAGCTTATCCAAAACTTCAAGTTATTGTCGGAAATGTAGCCACAGGTGCAGGTGCAAAAGCTCTTGCAGATGCAGGTGCTGATGCTGTAAAAGTAGGTGTTGGGCCTGGTAGCATCTGTACAACAAGAATCATTGCAGGTGTAGGAATGCCACAATTATCAGCCGTTTTTGAAGCTGCTGAAGCTGTAAAAGGAATGAATGTTCCAATTATTGCAGATGGTGGAGTTCGTTTTTCAGGCGATTTAGTCAAAGCCATTGCAGCAGGTGCATCTTCTATTATGATAGGTTCGCTTTTAGCAGGAACAGATGAAGCACCTGGAGAAATGATAATTTATGAAGGTAGAAAATTCAAATATTATCGTGGAATGGGTTCGATAGAAGCAATGGAAGACGGCTCAAAAGACCGTTATTTCCAAGATACAGAAGACGATATTAAAAAACTTGTTCCAGAAGGAATTACAGGAAGAGTTGCCTACAAAGGAAAAGCTGCCGAAGTAATTTATCAACTTGTCGGAGGATTGAAAGCAGGAATGGGTTATTGTGGTGCAGCTTCGATTGAAGAGCTACAAAAAGCAAAGTTTGTAAAAATCACAAATGCAGGAATGAAAGAAAGTCATCCACACGACGTAATGATAACTCGTGAAGCTCCTAATTATAGCAGAAATTAGAATTGCTTTTGATGAAAATAAATAAACTCTCCTAATTCTATAAAGTAAACTTAGGAGAGTTTTTGTTTATTTTTCTTTGGACTTTGTTAAACGCTAAGTAATTACTCTATTACGGCATCAATTACATGAACTACTCCATTAGTAGCATCTACATCTGCTTGAGTAACAGTAGCATTATTTACTGTAACAGTAGTTCCAGAAATACCAACTGTAAGAGAAGTTGTAGGGTTTAATGTAGCTATAACTTGTCCATTTGATAATGCTGTACTTTTAGCTTCTCCAGCTACGACATGCTTTAACAACACACTTGTAAGAAGGTCTACAGGAACAGTTTCCAAAGTAACATTATTAGCAGCTAAAAATGTTTCAAAAGCTGCATTAGTAGGCGCAAATACCGTATATTCTGTATTTCCTTGAAAAACGGACACTAAATCAGCCTTAATCAAAGCTGCTTCTAATGAAGAAAAATCATTTCCTGCGATTACAATTTCAGCAATATTTTGTGTTGCTACTGGCGTTGTGTCATCGTCGTCATTACAAGAGGTGAAAGATACAGCACAAATTAACAATACCATCAAAATTTTAAATGAGAAAAAAGATGGTTTTTGAGGCGAAATTTAAAAAATGAGATACTTTCATAGTAGTTTAATTTTGATATTAATTTGAAAAATTGATTAAAACTGATTCTATTCAGAAGGCTTATTTTGAACTCTACCTACTAATAACACAATAGATTTGTTTATTTTTTTTGATTTTATACTTTAAAACCGTACACAATTTTTTGTCTATTATTTTTGGTATTCAAATTTATT
>DAITMC010000373.1:0-2807 GCA_036835365.1 Saprospiraceae bacterium | reverse complement strand
TAAGGCAACAGATATTCAAATATAAAGTACAATTTTAAATCCATTTACAATGAAACGCGACTTAATACTAAGGATAATTGTATTTGTAATGTCAATTACACAAGTAATCACACCTTTGTTTTCATCTTTTAATGACAATCAAAGCAGGAGCAACTTTGACCCACCAATAACGCCAGCGGGATACACATTTGCTGTTTGGGGAATTATTACCCTGTTAGGCTTTTGCTATGGCTTATACCAGTTATTACCCAATCGTCCTTCAACACGACTACACCAAAAAGTTGCAAAAACACTTTGTGTCGTGTATGCATTATTCTCTGTTTGGCTTTTTGCAGCAAGTAAAGATTGGCTGTGGATTACTGTCGTCATATTTGTAACAATGTTTGGCTTACTTTTTAGATTATTCCAGCTTATTCAGTAATACAGAGAACACCTCGCACCTGCGGACAAAATACTTTTAAAAGGACAGGTTGGAATTTATTTAGGTTGGTCGACCATTGCAATATTTGCAAATACTGCCGCTGCCTTGGCATATTATGGCATTCTTACTGAGGGAAATACAGGTATTGTAATCCAATCTGTATTGCTGATACTTGCTCTTTTCAATGGAATTTATGGCAATATTAAAACAAGAGGTAATTACTTTTTATCTATCACAATTCTTTGGGCATTTGTGGGTGTTTTCTTTGGTCTCAGACAAAATAGTGATACGACTATCTTACAAGCAGTTGTAATAAGTGCTATTATCTTGTTTATTTCCCACTTTGCTTTTATCAAGCTGAGAGTAAACAAAAGCTAAATGAGAAGGAGCATCATCATCACTGGAGCAAACGGCTCGCTTGGGCTGTGGACTGCTAAATACTTGCTTGATAAAGATTATCATATCATCTTGGCTTGCCGAAATATTGAAAAAGCAAAACAAGATATTCAGAATTTCAGACACTTAGCAAATCATACCAAATACACCTTACAGCAATTAGACCTCTCAGATTTTGAAAGCATTAAGATTTTTGTTGAAGATTTGAACAATGCAGAAGTCTATGGTCTAGTCTGCAATGCAGGAATGAGTTATAGTGGACAAGTCAGATATTCAAAACAAGTAATCGAAGAAATATTTTGCTCCAATTATCTTGGGCATTTCTTGTTGACAAACCTGCTACTTGAAAAAGCAAAAATCGAACGGATACTTTTTATTGCAAGTGCACTGCACGACCCAGCCATCAAATCTCCTTTTGCACCAGCAGTTTTTAAATCGGTTAGAGAAATGGCATATCCTAACACCACAAACTTGACAGAAAAGTCATTTCAGGAGTTTTATGCCACTGCCAAACTTTGTGAAATCCTTTTTGCTTATGAATTAGACCGAAGGTTAAAAGTTGGACAGCAAAACCACTATATCAATGCCTTTAACCCCGGCTTAATGGCACTAACTAATTTTGGACGGGGCAGAAATGATTTTTCAGAGCGATTTGGTCGATATTTGCTACATTTTGTGGGAAGGCTATTTGGTTTTAGTACTACGACAAAAGTATCAGGAAAATATGCGGCAATGCATTTGACCGAAACTTCCGAAAGTGGAAAATATTTTGACAAGGGGAAAGCCATTCAATCGTCAAAAGATAGCTATGACATCGCAAAAGCAAGAATACTTTGGGATGAAAGCAATGAAATATTAAAAGACTACTTAACCAATGACGATAAAAGGGCGGAGGCATAACACCACCTATACGCAAGCAGGGGTTTCGTGCTTCGTAAAACAGAAAAGTGCTATATTTGAAGTTCAGATATTCGTAGGAAGTTCAGTGGTTAAAATCCCTGCCTGCGTATAGCTGAGAACCGTTACCAGCAAGCGTTCCGAACATAACAAATAGACAAAATTATGCTAACAAGACCTGAAATTTTTATGATAACAAATTCCTATATCGGAGTAAGTGGAGGTTATCTTGGAGATTTTTCATACAGAACACACGAAGAATTTTATCCTTATTTCTGCGACCTAAATATTTCACCAGCCGCTTATGATGGCACAACAAGACAAAAGTTTTTGACAATTCTTGAAAATTCAGACGCACCAACACAAGCCAAAATACTAAAAGGAGTAATTAAAAAATATCCAGTTGACTTTTTCCCAGAGGAAGTAAGAGAAGCTAAACAAAGAATGGCAAATGAAATTGGCGAACTAATAAGACGACTTGAAAGCGGACAAGCAGTTGCGTCTGAACAATTGACAATAACTAACGAGACTGTTGAAAGGGCAATTCAAGACACCAAAATATTAATAGAAAAAAATGGTGCAACAAGTGGTGTGGACAGAATTCATACAGCATTACACGGTTATCTTAAAGAAGTTTGTAAACAAGCAGGAATTACATTGACAGATGATGAAAATTTAACACAAGTATTTAAGAAACTAAAAGCAAATCATCCTAAACTGCAACAAGGTGGACATAGACAAGGCGACATTGACCAAATAATAAGTTCATTTAGTAATACTCTTGACAAACTAAATCCAATTAGAAATAAAGCAAGTTTATCGCATCCAAATGAAGAGTTATTAGAGGAAGATGAAGCGATGTTTGTTGTAAATTCGGCACAGACAGTTTTAAACTATTTAAACAGAAAATTTAAACAATAACAAATACGCCAGCAGGTAACAGCAGTTTGGCAAAATGGCGGGTTCAGTGCTAAATTGAACATTCGGTTTTCAAATAAACATTAGTGCTTAATTGAAAGTTAGTGCTAAAAATCCCCACCTTCGCCAAGCGCCAAACTGTTATTCCTCATTAAAAACAGAAAAAGAAACATTC
>DAITMC010000372.1:0-2820 GCA_036835365.1 Saprospiraceae bacterium | reverse complement strand
TAAAGTTAGAAAATTAGTTACTAACTCAGTTAATAATTTAGTTTCGTTTTGTCAAATACAAACTTATAAATAAAAAATTGTTTCATGAAATTATTTTTTGTGTTATTATTTGGAATTTATAACACACTATTATTTTTTAAGTGAATGTAAAAAGCAAGGATAAAATTTTTGTAAACACTTTTGGTATTATTCAGTTAATAGAGAAATCTAACTAGGATTGAATTATGTCACATTATTTTGTCAGTTTAGGAAGCAATATTGAGCCTTATCAAAATGTAGCTAAAGCCTTAGATGCCTTACTTCAACTTTCACCAAAGTTGGATGTCAGCAGAATCATCAAAACAAAAGCAGCTGGTTTCCAAAGTATGCAATATTTTTTGAACCTTTCTGTTCGTTTTTTTTCTCCGCTTTCTAGCGTAGCACTAAAAAGTCAACTCGAAAAAATAGAAGAAGCCCTCGGGCGCGACCGTACTGACCCAAATAGAAAATTGAAAGACCGCCCTGCTGATTTAGATATTTTATTTACTACCGAAGCCCACGGCGAAAAAGTAGCCTCGCATCTTTTGCCAACAGAGCCTTACATCCGACCAACAGTAATTGATTTGTTGCAGTATTTAGGTATGGATGATAACACAACACTACATATTCCTTACGAAATCATGAGTTTACCGTATAAAAATCAATTCATTGGTTTACAGCCAATGACAATTCATTTGCAAGACAATAAAACTATTATCAATCAACAGAAACTCGTACACGCCAACTAAAATATGAATCCAAACCACAATCCAGCCGCACTGGTAACAGGTAGTGCGATTCGCTTAGGCAAGCACATCGCTCTAGCCCTTGCAGATAAAGGCTTTGACATTGCTATACATTATAATTCTTCGATTGCACCTGCCGAGGAAACCGCCAAATTGATTCGTCAAAAGGGCAGAAATTGCGCCCTATTTCCTTATAACTTGCAAGATGCCTCAGGTTTGATGGGCTTCATGGAACAAGTGGCGACTAAATTTCCTCATTTGTCCGTTTTGGTGAATAGTGCCTCTGGGTACACTCAAGCCACCATTGCCGATACGACACCTGATATTTTCGATACGCAGTTTGCGCTTAACTTGAAAGCGCCCTTTTTTTTGACTCAAGCCTTTGCCAAGGTCGTCCAAAAAGGTAATGTCATCAATATTTTAGACAATAAAATTGGCTTTAATCAATATCAATATGCTGCTTATTTATTAGCCAAAAAAGGATTGGTGGATTTTACTAAAATGGCAGCACTGGAGTTTGCTCCGCATATCCGTGTGAATGGCGTGGCACCTGGCGTAGTGCTACCTGCTTCTAGCCGTAGCGAGGAATACATCCAATGGCGTTTGCAAAGTATCCCGTTGCGTATGCAAGGCAGCACTGAACATATTACCAAAACGATACTTCATTTCTTGGATAATGATTTTATGACTGGTCAATTTATTTCAGTGGATGGTGGTGAAAATATCGCTCAAATCGGTAGAAATGCTGGCGAATTTGATCCGAGCAAGGTGTAAGGCGATAGCATATCGTTTGGTTCGCATTAAAATTCATTTAATTTCAGTAGCTTACCAAATAGCCTTCACTGCCCAAGCACAAAGGAATATTTTCTTTCAGCTACCGAATGGACGGAGGCCTTTTTGATTGGTCATATCTGTCTTTTCCGTATTGAGTATTCTTTTAAAGAACTGCTCTAGCTCATACAATTCTTTGATACCAAGCCCTGCTCCTTCTTTCAACTTAATTATTAAACATAACATATCTATAAAAAGAAATAATTAGTTCTTTTCTAAGTAGGTAACAGTATTTTATATGGATTTTTTTTTGCATTTATCTGCTTACGCCTTTCTCTTATTTTTTTGTTGTAATATTGGACAAAGTTATTGTTATATCAACTACAAATATATCCAAACATGGTAGATTACAAAATAACCCAAATCAGGCATTTAGAAATAGCTGATTTTCCGAAAGGGCAAATTTCAGAAACTTGGTTGCACATTATCAATAATGGGATTGGAGAGCCAGTCCGTATTCCTATTTTATTGGCTAGAGGAACTACACCAGGTCCTGTCGTTGGTTTCACAGCAGCGCTGCACGGCAACGAGCTAAATGGCATTCGTGTGATTCAAAAACTATTTCAAGAAATTGATGTGGCTTCGCTCTGCGGAACAGTGGTGGGCGTACTCATCACCAACGTTCCAGGTACACTGTTGGAGCAACGTAAATTTAATGATGGCGTTGACCTCAACCATATTGCGCCTGGCAAGCCTCATGGTACACAAAGTCAGCTTTATATGCACCGTATCTTAGATAGAATTGTTCTAAAATTTAATTATCTTGTAGATTTGCATACCGCAAGTTTTGGTAGAATCAATAGCTACTACATCCGAGCAGATATGTCAAATGCCAAAAGTGCACGTATGGCTCGACTGCAAAACCCAGAAATTATTTTAGATAATCCTCCAACGGGGACTACTATGAGAGGACAAGCAGCTAAAAATGGTATTGCTAGTGTTACTTTGGAACTGAAAGACCCTCATCTTTTTCAATACGATGTCATTGAAGATAGCTTACTTGGCGCAAAAAATCTGCTTTACGACCTCAATATGCAAAAAGGCACGATTCTTTGCCCGATAAAAAATACGATTCTCTGCAAAAAATCCTACTGGACTTACACCGACGAAGGTGGCATCCTGAGTGTTTATCCTAATTTGACACAGTATGTGAAAAAAGGTGAGATTATAGCAGAGGTGAAAAACATCTTTGGAAAAGTTACTAAAACCTATCGCTGCCCAGAAG
>DAITMC010000371.1:0-2834 GCA_036835365.1 Saprospiraceae bacterium | reverse complement strand
GTTGCTGGCGGGGGAAGAATCTGAAACCGACCGCCTTGAACCTTGGAAAGTAGGAATAACCTTTTTAATTATTCAAGAAATGAGATTGTTTTTAATTTTGATCTTATGTTCAATTAGTCTTTTGGCATTCAATTCGTGCGACAAAGAAGTTGAACTTACAAGTGACACTCAGCGGGAGACAACCGCCTTGCTTGCTAGTGGCAAATCTGTTGAGGTTGAGAATGGCATATTAGTTTTTGAAAGTGTAGCAGCTTTTCAGGAGGAGGTAGAGTTTTTAAATACTCATTCCAACATCGATGAGATTGTTAACCTTACAAGCGCGAATAGAGAATTCACTTCCCATCTAGATTCCTACTTTGCAATAATAGAGGCAGGAAAAGCAGAAGGAGAATCCGAAAAATCGTGGTCTGAAATTATTCCTACTGATTTAGCGGACTACTTCTTTGATGATAGCGGTGTTTTGCAGTCTAAGATTATGGTAATAGACCCTATTACATCGTTAATCAACGATCACGGTCTAGTAATTATAGGCGAAGATCTTCATCTATTTTCAAGAGAAGCCCACATATCCGTTCCTAGGCATGAACCTGAGCTTTTAGAGTATGCCAAGAGAATCAAGGAGGATGATTTTGAAAAACGCGTATTCTATACTGAACAAGGCATTGATCAAGGTGAAGAAAAAATCGATCCTAAGCCAATGAGTTGTCCTAGTAATGGTGTTGCCCACAGGCATAGATTAAATGGGAAGTTAATTGTAGGAGAATTGTTTACATATAAATGGGGCGCAATGACAGGATCTAATACGACATACAACTTTCTAGCTCGGATGAATGTGTATAGCTACAATTGCAATAATGGAAAATGTAGTAGATACAGTCCAGAAGATACTAGATTACAGGTAATTACTACCAATTTGGGATACGAAGGAGGGCTACAATCTGGTGGTTCGTACAATCCTAGCTTCTATTTCACATCTACAAGTAACGCCAATGTATTAAGTCCAGGTAATCAAAGTACTTTCCTCTATACTATTGCCTACGAGACAATAACTGGCCCCCATAACTACTCTCAAGGACTACAGTACTTGAGTGGAGAAGGAATTGGACAAAGACAAAACATTTTTTGCTGTGGTGAAAATCTTGGCGTAAAGCTTTTTTGTCAATAGTTTGACATCCCAAGAAAGTATGTTTAGTTAACCTAGTTCACACAAATATTTCTTTCTAGTAGAGGTTATGCCTACGAATTATTAGGTTAACAAAGTCGTCTGGCATAACCTCTAATTTTTCATACAAATAGAATCTTTTTAATCCCTTGCTATCCAATAGATGAACCGAAATTTCTTTTCCTATTTTATTTTAATTTCATTTCTTTTTATTTTTGTTATTCCAACGTTAAAGGACGGGATTTTTATAGACGGGCTATTATATGCTAATATCTCTAAAAATTTAAGTACTGGCATTGGGAATTTCTGGAACCCCTTTTATTCTTTGTCTGATTCTCCATTTACAGATCACCCTCCACTCGTGTTTTGGGTGCAATCCTTTTTTTTTACTATTTTTGGCAAATGGGGATACAAAGTGTTTTCAATATTTGTATTAGTGTCTACTGTTTTTTTGTTCTACAAAATATTAAATCGAGTAACAGGAAAAAATAGTAAAGTCTTTGTAATTTTACTTTTATTTTGGCTACTAAGTGAGGAGGTACGATTGCGGTATCCAAGCAATATGCTTGAATGCAGTATTGGTCTGATATCTCTTTTGTACATGTATATTTTCCTTAGATTGAAAGAAGCTTTCATGTTTTGGGCTATATCCTTGGCTGCTGTTTTTGCATTTATTGGTTTTTTATCTAAAGGCCCTGTCGCTTTGTTTATTTTGTCAATTCCTTCAATCGGAATTGCGGTAAGTAGTCGAAAACTATTAGTACCAATTTTAATCCAGATTTATACTTTTTTTTTGTTTTCCGTCATTTTTGGGGTGTTGGTTTATCTAAGTAGTGAAGCCTACTATTTTTTTGATACTTACTTTAACGATCAAATACTCAAATCAATAGGAGGGCATAGAGCAGAAAATTTACAAACAACTCGTTTTGCTATTTTGAGAGCACTTTTTTTAAAGAATTTAGCTTGTTGGCTGTTTTTGTTGACGATATTTTTCTTTTCTTGGAAACATAAATGGGGATGCAAAATAGAAAATTTAAACGAAGGAGTCTTTTTGATACTCGTAGGCTTATCTGCAATTCTTCCGATAATGTTGAGCATAAAACAAGCTGCTTACTATCAAATACCTGGATTCAATTTTATAGCTTTGGGGATTGGGGTGATTTTATATCAATATTTTGAAAAAGTATATAATATTGGGTTCGTATTGTATGGAAAGATAAAAACTTTATTAATTTCATCTCTTGCTTTTTCTTTTTTCTTTTTGTTTTTCACGATCAATTCTCCCAAGAAGAGGGACGCAGTTGTCTTAGATGAGGTTAGAAAAATTGCCAAAGAAGTCACAAACCGAGGAGCTAGTGAAATAAATATTGAGATACTAAGCTCTTTAAATTTGAGTAAAAAAACATTTGCTTATTTTAATCATTCGGGATACTTAAATTTATTTGAAAATATCGTTACTAACGACAAAGATATTTTAAATTTAAAGCTAGTTATTCATGATGGAATTAAGGTGCCTTATGATGACTGTTTAAAGCCAATCTTAATCTTAGAAAAGTCAAACTTATACATTAATAGTTGTCCTTAGTTAGCTTGGTTATCCTTTGTATCACCCTTGCTAACCTGCCCTACCCGACAAGCCTCCTAAGGTCGGCCTGCGGGTAGGGCTGAGCGT
>DAITMC010000370.1:0-2853 GCA_036835365.1 Saprospiraceae bacterium | reverse complement strand
TAATATATAAATAGCCAGTCTTTGGGTCAACAGTTATTCCTTGAATCAAATTTTGTCCAGGAGAAGGAGAGCGAATACTCCACAACAGTTTTCGCTGTTTGATATCTATTGCCATCAATTCGCCACAAGCCACATATAAGATACCGTTATGATAGGTACTACCATAATACTTACACCACTCCCAAGTTGAGTTCCAAGCTACAGCCCCTGTTTTTTCATCAAGGACATACAAAATGCCATTTATGGTCATCACACACACTTCATCGTCTATCAAGTGCAAAGAAGAAGTGCTTGTAAAAAAAGCTTCTCCTAGACCTTTCACTTCTGTTTCCCAAATTAAATTGCCAGTAGGAATATGAAAGCAAAGAACAGAGAACCCCCCTAAAATAAATACATAATCTCCTTTTACCTTAGGAATAGACTTCGTAGAGAAAAGGTACTGTTGTCTTGGTCTTTCCTGCAAACTATCTTTTTTCCAGAGTAGCTCTTGTCGAGTAGCATTGTAGGCGATATACTCTACGCGCTCCTTGACGTTGCCTCCCCATTTTCTATTCTGAAAAATCAACACTTCATCGCCTAATTCATTTTTCCATACTGCTGGGGGAGTAAGTGATGGATGATAATCTCCTTGTTTGTGCATGGTAAATAAGGTATCAATTTTCCATTCTCCGATTTTAAAACGAATCAAATGCATAGCCTCTGACCATTTGTAAGCATCTGTATGAATAGAATACACGTTATCACCGACCATATTAAAATCATTTCCAGAATAAGCTCTTCTGCTTCGCTGAAGCCGTTCTCGCCAAACTTCGTTGCCATCCATATCAAATACATTAATTCCTTTCTTAAAAGTAGTTACATTAAGTAGGTATCGGTCCTGGTAGTTGTAGCAGCTATTGTCTTGCGCAAATTCAGAGTCTTGCTCATCTAGCCACTCCCAAAGCACTGCACCAGTGTTTTTATCGTACATTCGATTGGGTATTTTTTCTCTTAGCGGAAAGAATACCCCATCGCTAAACATCACTGGATCAGCAGAAATAATATATCGAGTTGAGCTATCACTCAATATGGGCGTTTTCCAGATAACTTCCACTGGACTGCGTTGGCTTACTGTTGGTGTTTCTACTGCTTCGCAGCATTTGGGAAAGTCTTTTTCTTTAAAGCAACTCCAGCATAGCATAGCATACAGAACGACCATTATCATATTTTTTTTCATTTTACTGTGTTTTTTCTTCAAGTTCAAAAAAGAAACCATCTTTTCCATCGTATAAGTCTCGCAAAAAGCGCATAGTTTCAACGCCGTTTCTCATTTGGAAGTGAGATTTGCAAAAAAACTATACACAAATGTCCTTCATTTGTATCAAAACAAATTATCGAATAATGTTAGTAAAAAAGGCGAAAAGAAAACAGGGAGAGATAGTTATGGAAAAAGTGTTAAATTTACAAGTCATTATATCGAAAAATGATAACGCATTTATATTGAATATCACTTTTTGATATAGGAAGACAAAAAAGCATATCATTATGACAAAATTTGGCACGGCATTTCTCGATAGTATCAAAAATCGTTTCTCGAACAAGGAAGAAATGGTGGACACTATAGCAAATGTCCTTTTCTTGAACAAGAATGCAGTGTATAGAAGACTTCGCGGCGACACTGATTTTACGTTTGATGAGGTGTGTACTTTAGCGCAAGCCTTAGGAATTTCGTTGGACCAATTCATTCAAAACCAAAGTAATATTGCTATTTGCACCCACCGCCTTTACGATAAAAACGATAACTCGCTAGAGGCTTTTTTGAACGACACGCTAAGTACATTCCGCAAGACTGTTCATTTGAAAAACATTAAACTCTTTTATTCTTCCAAAGGCTTACCTTTTTTTATTTTCCTAAATTCACCTAAGTTATTGGCTTTCAAGCTATTTGTTTGGGAAGTAGGCTCTTGGAATGCTGAAAAAATACATAACTACAAGTTTAACACCGACTGGCTCAATGAGCAACATCTTAAGATAGCCAATGAAATTTATCAGTGTTATGGAAATATTCCCAGTTATGAAATTTGGAGTAAAACCATACTAGAAAGCACTTTTGAGCAAATTAACTACTTGAGGTCAGTCGGTTGTTTAGAAGATACCAAACTGGTGATTGAGATTCTGCAAGAATTAAGCGAGGTACTGCTAGAAGCTAAAAAACTGACGGATACAGGCAAAAAAACGTGGGGTAGTCAAGCATCAGCGTTTAATCTGTATCAATCGGAATTATTCAACTCCACTAACAATGTGTTTTATGTGGAATCTGATGAGCTATCCTTTGTGAGTTGGACTTTTTGCGACCCCGATTATGTGATGAGCCAAGACCCAGCACTTTGTAACAGGGCTTCTTTGTGGCTCAAGAATCTAATCCATCAAAGTAATGGCATCACCAACCATTCTTTGAAAAACCGCAATGAGTTTTTTAGTTACCTCAGTAAGCAAATTGAATTGGAAATTCAAAAATATTCGGATTAAAGCATTGATTTTTCCCCAAATCTACAACTCACCTAAGGCTTGCATCCCCCTGACACAGACCCTCTCAAGGAGTTTTTAGACAGTTTGACGGCTTTCATGTGGAAGACATTAATTCCAAAGACCTTGAAAAGGTACATATCCTGCTTACCATTTTAGCTTTTTTGTACGCCCTCATCCAAAAAAAACACTTTATCGAGGCTAAATAATAAAAAACAAAAAATTCAAGTACGGAACAGCTAAAGCTATTTCTATTTTAAGGGAAGTAACCGTGGCTGATATTAGTAGCTGGTTTTACTTTTTCCATCCAACACTTTTTTTCCATTCTTCTATTTCCTGTTTCCGTTT
>DAITMC010000369.1:0-2855 GCA_036835365.1 Saprospiraceae bacterium | reverse complement strand
CATTCTCTTGTCTAATCATATTTTCTGCCAACTCAGAAGATACTTTTGCGATAATCGTATTTTGCTCCAAGCCCAATTCTGTATTTTTAAATGCTATTTTGACAGAATCTTTAGTAATATTGGCAGTATAACTATCCCATTCTTTTTGGATATTAGCTAATGTCCATTCTTGGCTTGGCGGCGATGCTACCAACGATTCTTGCGCTGTCTCCGCCATCAATGCTTCTAGCGTAGGAACTCTTACTACTTCGACTTCGACAGGTGCTTGTTGAGCTATTTCCGCTGCTGGCGACACCAAATCAACCTTAGGTTCGTTCACCGTTTGTACTTCGGGCACACCTATGTTATTGAATTGGAGTTGCTGAGTTGGATTTTTTTTTTCTGCCGAAGATTCAGCTCCTATATTTACAAAGCTAAGTGCTCGATGAACGTAGGTCATTTTAATCAGTGCAATCTCTACATGAAGCCGCTTATTGCGTGCCATTTTGTAATTGACATCACAATCGTTAATCAAATTCAAGCAAGTGAGCAAAAAACGATTTGGTGCAAGCTGTGCCTGCTGCTGAAACCTATGCCTCAAATCACTACTCACTTCGAGTAAAGGCAAAGTGGCAGGATCTTTACAGACTAATAAGTCTCGAATATGCTCTGCCAAACCAATAAGAAAAATATCAGGCTCAAAGCCATTTTTAAGAATAGCATCAAAAGTATTCATTATGCTAGCTACATCCTCCAGTAGAAAAGCATCTATCATTTTAAAATAGTAGTCGTAATCCAAGATGTTTAAATTAGCAATCACATCTTCATAGCTGATATGCTGGTCTGAAAAACTAACCACTCTATCAAAAATAGAAAGAGCATCGCGTAAAGCACCATCCGCCTTTTGCCCAATAATGTGCAAAGCACTAGGGTCAGCCGTGATTTGTTCTTCCTGACAAATGTTTTGCAGAAGGCTAACCATATCCTGCACCTGAATACGCTTAAAATCAAATATTTGGCAACGTGAAAGAATGGTAGGAATTATTTTATGTTTTTCAGTGGTTGCCAAAATAAATATAGCATAAGACGGCGGCTCTTCCAATGTTTTCAAAAAAGCATTAAACGCTTGTTGAGAGAGCATATGCACCTCGTCAATAATGAAAACTTTGTATTTTCCCTGCTGAGGTTGGAATCGGACCTGTTCAATAAGCGAGCGAATATGCTCCACGCTATTGTTGGATGCAGCATCGAGTTCCGTAATGTTGAACGACGCATTTTCATTGAATGATTTGCAGCTATCGCAAACATTACAAGGCTCGAAGTTAGCAGTTATGTTTTGGCAATTCAACACCTTAGCTAAGATTCTAGCACAAGTGGTTTTGCCTACCCCTCTTGGACCACAAAACAAAAAAGCATGCGCTAAGTGGTTGTTTTTAAGCGCATTTTTTAAAGTGAGCGTCACATGCTCTTGCCCTACAACATCTCGAAACTGAGAAGGGCGATATTTTCTTGCGGAAACGACGAAATTACTCATAGAATCAAAAATAATAATTTTCTCAAAATTTTCACGGAACTTTATGTCCTTTATATCTGTATTACTTTGGAATTTTTAATTTTGGTAGTATCTTAGTGATACAAAAGCTACTTGACATCATGGAATCAAAAAGACAATTGCAGGTCGCAGAGTTGATTAAGCGAAATTTTGGAATTATCCTGCAACAGGAAGGGACCTATGTTTATGGAGCGGAGCCGCTAGTAACCGTAACTTCCGTCAAAATATCTCCCGACTTTAACATCGCTAAAGTTTATCTCAGTGTGTTTAACATCGAAGATAAGCAAAATGTTATCCTCCATATTGAAGACAATTATTTGAGGCTTCGCCAAATGGCAGCACAACGATTGCGTAAGCACATGAGAAGAATACCTGCATTTGAGTTTTTTCTGGATGACACGCTCGACGAAATGTATCGTCTAAAGGAAATTTTCAAAGATTTGCACGAAAATAACCAAATGGGAACTGGAACTTCGGAGCAATCATTGAAAGATTAATCTTTTCGTTAACCTTGCATGAGATTAGTTATCTATTAAGACAAAAAATTATTTAGTTTTCCTTAAGCGCCTATCAACAATAGCACTAGAATGAAATCGTTCATTCCTCTTTAGAAAGAAAATTACAAAAAATAGGTCAGCTCGCTTATGCGTTTAATTGCATTACTTTATAAAGAATTTCAGTATCATCTAAGTAAGGTCAAAAAGTTGTTTAGGCGTTTTGTGAGTAATACTTTACCCAACGATGGTAAAAAATACGCTGATGAGATAACGCCTACGGAATCGCCGACTATTCGCCCAATGAAAAATTTTCGTTGGGAAAGAAAGTCTATTTTTCAAGCCATCCTCATCTTATTTGGATTATTTATATTGACTATCATCGGATTGATTTTAGCAACCTATTTTGGCTTATTTGGTACGCTACCTAATAAAGCAGAATTAGTCAACATTCAAAACAGCAACGCATCTGAATTATATGCTGAAAATAATGTGTTGCTAAGCAAATATTTTGTAGAAAATCGTAGCGAAACTTCTTTAGCAGCCATTGCTCCTTGCGTTATTCATGCACTCATTGCCACAGAGGATGCCCGATTTATGCAGCATAGTGGCATAGATATGCGTGCTATTGCGCGTGTAATTGGCAAAACATTATTGCTACAAAAAGAATCATCGGGTGGGGGCAGTACCATTAGTCAGCAATTAGCTAAAAATTTATTTCCACGCAAACGATACGGCTTATTCTCTTTACCCATCAATAAAATCAAGGAGATTTTTATTGCACGCCGTTTGGAAAAAGTGTATTCCAAAGAAGAATTATTGAATCTTTA
>DAITMC010000368.1:0-2857 GCA_036835365.1 Saprospiraceae bacterium | reverse complement strand
GAAGATTTTGATTTACGCCTCTTGCCTACCCTATCATTTGCTGAACGCAATATTCAATACAACAGCAACAACAATACAGGAATAATAAACACGCGAAAAGTGGAGTCTGTATTCGTAGAAATCCCTTTTCATGTGCGCTATAAATCAAGACCTTACAACGATATGCGCTTATTTGTTATTGCAGGCGTTAAGTATGGTTTTGACGTAGCAAGTGATTCACGCACGCGGCAAGCGGATGAGTTGGTCAAAATTTCACCTGTTGATTTTTCTATGGAGTCAGGTTTTGGGGCACAATTCTTTTTTCCTTACTTTATTTTCTCGCCAGAGTTTAAAGTATCGTTTGGTATGAATAATATCTTACTTTATGATAATCGCTTGGAAGAATCGAAAGTCCTAGAAAAAATATTATCAAGAACGTTCACGCTGTCTTTCCATTTTGAAGGATAGTTCTATGGATCAGAAGCAGCGGTTGAAAGCCTTTTCAATTGCTGCTTTTTGGTATTATCGCCTCAATTCTATACTGCCTCTGTAAGTATTTTTAAGGTCATTTTCCTGAATTTCGAGGATAAAGTAATATGTTCCATCTGGCAATAATTTATTGTTCCATTTACCTTCCCAATCGTTTTTGTAATTTCGTGTTTCGTAGATTAAATTTCCCCATTGATTGAAAATTTGTAAATGATTATTAGGCTTTGCCTCAATATTGGCGATAAAAAAGTAATCATTCACACCGTCCCCATTTGGAGAAAATCCTGTAAAAATTTCTATATCGCTACAAGTAATCGTGATTTGAACTTCTGCATTATCGCAACCATTTGCATTGCAGATAAAATAGGAAAATTGGTCGCTGCCTCTACACGATTGCTCGTTTGGAAAATAGGTAATCGTACCATCAGCGTTAAAAATAGCTGTACCAAATTTAGGTGGAACAGCAATATAAGCATTAATGATGCCTCCAATCAAATTATCATTAGCTTGCACATCAATCGTGATAGACTGATTTTGGGTCGTAGAAATGGTGTCATTTTCTGCCACTGGCAAAAATGGATAGGCAATTACATTAACATTAATGTAAGTAGTATCACAAAAACCTAAATTATCGCAAGCAACAGCACATAGCCTTTCTTTGCCCAAATTTAGCCCCCTAATATCTACGCATCTAGTATCAGCATCCAGAAACATTGCCGCATATTCTCCTGAATCTTCAGGACAAATATTGTAAGTAGTCGTGATGATGCCTGGCAGTTGACGGTTGTTAATGCAGATTTCAATATTTTCGTTGATATACACGACGCGATTGATTACCGTCGGAATCGGTGGCCCAGAGTACAGCCTAAATACGGTTAGCGTAGCATTGCCAGATTCGTCGGTCAACCACACACAAAGGCTGTCTTTTCCTACTTTAGTACCTTTATAAATCAAACAAAAACGTTGTGTATCAAGCTCTGTATCAATAATTTCTCGTTCTATGTTATTTCGACAATCTAGCTCCATTTTTAAGGAACGCCCTGTAAAAGTGCTAGTATTGAAGCAATGTGTACGAATATCGAAGTTGATGAGTAATGTATCGTCGATGTAGGTAGGGGCTACTACGGTCAATCGGTATTGTAGGGTATCGCAGTTGCCAAATTCATCGCACATACGAATACGGGTACTGTCTATTCCCAGTTGTAAACCTTCGTATTGTAAACAAAAAGTAATTGCCTCACCAACAGAAGGATTAGTATTTGTAAAGAATCTCACTTTATCTGTCTGATTGATTGGCACATTAGCTATTTGTTCAAAAACTTGAATAGCGCCTGGCAAACCTAGTGTACGAGCGTCCAAGCAAAAGCGACCAGTTTCTCCTTTTCTAATACCCCTTGCCTGAAAAGCATTTTCGTTGTTTTGTACTTGCAGCAACAATAAGGTGGTATCACAAATCCCAGAGGTATCGCAGAAGATTATTTTTAATGTATCTTCCACGGGAGAAATACCTTTGAAAATCAAGCAATTGGAATTAGAGCGTTTAAAAGTATAAGCACCACTTGAATGTGCATTGGCTTCAACGATGCGAACAATACTCCCTGCCAATTCTCGCTCTTCGAAGCATATAGTTCTTGTTTTACCCACATCAAGTTTTAGCAACAAAGTATCTGTGGTTGTGCAAAGCACTTGGACTGCTATGGTATCTCGGCATTGTGTATTCCTGTTAATCGCTGTAATTTGATGCCATCCAAGGGATAGAGAAAGCCCTACATTTTGAGCAAAAGGCTCTATTATGTAAGGAAAGTTTAACGTGGTGCTTGCCAAGAGAATATCAACGGTAAGTTCGCCGTAGGTATTGTTAGGGCTACCTCCGATAATTAATCGTCTTGCACTATCATATTCCCAACCACCAGTTTGATCCCAAGTGTTAAGTGAGTCAATTAAATTGTTAATTGACGTGAACTCACCAGAAAAAAAAAGGTCATTCACTTGCCACTTGTCTATAAAAAATGGCGCAAAAACACCGCTCAACAAAATACTTCCTTCAGCAGCATAGTATCGAAGGGTATCAAAATTGCAAGGCTCGTTAGGTGTTACGATGCTACTTCGATTGCGAAACTGAAAGTTGTTGCTTTCCCCTGAAGACAGGCTAGTACACAAGACTGCTGATTGATTGCAATTTGTTTGCAAAAAAAGTGTATCCATATCTGGAAGCACCTTACAAAGTTCTAAAGGAGCTTGACCAAACAACATTGTTTTGTACATCCAAAAAGTGATAGTCAGCAGTAGTAATTGCCTCATAATGTAACGATTCGATCTAGCCCAAAAGCGATGCTATTGCGCTGCCTTAGCGCGATTGACAAACAAAGTGGCTTGACTAGGATTAACG
>DAITMC010000367.1:0-2863 GCA_036835365.1 Saprospiraceae bacterium | reverse complement strand
ATTCTGGGTCTCAAGCATCGCGTGCGCTGCGAGAGGAAGGAATCGAGGTTTCCCTCATCAACTCTAATCCAGCTACCATTATGACAGACCCTATGACAGCGGATCATGTGTATCTACTGCCATTGACGGTCGAGAGTCTTGTTAAAATTTTGGAGGAACGCAAAATTGATGCTGTACTACCCACTATGGGTGGACAAACTGCATTGAATTTAGCCATTGAAGCAGGTAAACAAGGCGTTTGGGAAAAGTATAACATTCGCTTGATTGGCGTGGATCTGGATGCTATTGAACTGGCAGAAAATAGAGAAGCCTTCAAACAAAAAATGATTGAAATTGGCTTGCATGTTGCCCCCTCTTTCATTGCCAACTCCTTTTTAGAAGGTAAAGATGCCGCACAAAAAATTGGCTTCCCGCTAGTGATTCGACCTTCTTACACGCTGGGTGGTTATGGTGGTGGATTTGTGCATTCCGCAGAATTTTTTGACGATGCGCTTCGACATGGATTGGAGGCCTCGCCTGTGCATGAGGTGTTAGTAGAAAAAGCGGTTCTGGGTTGGAAAGAATTCGAATTAGAATTGCTTCGGGATAAGGCGGATAATGTAGTGATTATCTGTACGGTAGAAAACTTTGACCCCATGGGCATCCATACAGGGGATAGCATCACAGTTGCACCCGCAATGACGCTTTCGGATACCGCTTACCAACAAATGCGCAATCAAGCTATTACAGCCATGCGTTCACTTGGCAACTTCGCAGGTGGCTGCAATATCCAGTTTGCACAAGACCCAGAAACAGAAGAACTCATCGTAGTAGAAATTAATCCTCGTGTGTCGCGCTCTTCTGCATTAGCAAGTAAAGCGACGGGGTATCCTATTGCCAAAATCGCCGCAAAATTGGCGATTGGTTATACACTGGATGAACTAAACAATGCCATTACAAAAACAACATCTGCCTATTTTGAGCCTACTTTGGATTATGTGATTGTAAAAATGCCTCGTTGGAACTTTGAAAAATTTCAAGGCGCAAATACCAAATTAGGTTTGGCAATGAAATCTGTTGGCGAGGTAATGGCAATTGGTAGAAACTTCTTGGAAGCCTTACAAAAAGCTTGTCAATCCTTAGAAAGTGGTAGAATGGGATTGGGCGCTGATATGAAAGAGTGGATAAAAAGCGACGATATTCTCACAAGGCTAGAAAACGCTAGCGACGACCGCATTTTTAGACTAAAAGATGCCTTGCGTTTAGGCGTGCCTAAAAAGACCATTCAAAAATTAACTAAAATTGATCCTTGGTTTATCCAGCAAATTGCCCGATTGGTAGAAGTAGAAGAAAGATTAGTGAAATATAACATCCCAGAGGACATCCCAAAAGATTTTTTCATCGAACTCAAACAACTCGGCTACTCTGATGCACAAATTGCTTGGCTACTGCGCATCAAAGAAGAAGAAGTGACGCGCTATCGCAAATGGTTGGGCATTCGTAGAACCTACAAAATGGTGGATACTTGTGCTGCTGAATTTGAAGCGAAAACACCTTATTTTTACTCCACTTTCGATGTGGAAAACGAAAGCAAACCTACGCCAGGCAAAAAGAAAGTCATTGTTATCGGCTCAGGTCCCAACCGTATTGGGCAAGGTATTGAATTTGATTACTGCTGTGTGCATGGCGTTATGGCAATCAAAGAATGCGGCTATGAAGCTATCATGGTCAATTGCAATCCTGAAACTGTTTCTACGGATTTTGATATATCGGATAAACTCTATTTTGAGCCTGTTTTCTGGGAACATCTCGAAGAAATTATTGAACTGGAACAGCCACAAGGCGTTATTGTGCAACTAGGTGGGCAAACTGCGCTCAAAATAGCAAGCAAATTACATGAAAAAGGCATCAAAATTATTGGTACTTCCTTTGAAAATATGGACTTGGCAGAGGATAGAGGCGCTTTCTCCGATTTATTGAAAGCCCTTGAAATTCCATACCCAAGATACGGCGTAGCCCACTCTGCCGACGAAGCCCTTGAGATCGCCAATCGCATTGCCTACCCTGTTTTGGTGCGTCCGTCCTATGTATTAGGAGGACAGCGTATGCGTATCGTCATTAACGATGCAGAGCTAGAACGTCAAGTATTGACCATTTTCAAACATATGCCAGATAATCGTGTGTTGGTGGACCAATTCCTAGAGCGCGCCAAAGAAGCGGAAATTGATGCCATTTGCGATGGCGAAGAGGTACACATCATGGGCATTATGGAACACATCGAACCAGCGGGTATTCACTCGGGCGATAGCTCGGCCGTATTACCTACCTATAGCCTTTCTGTGCAAGCGATTGGGCAAATGGTACAATACACCAAACAGCTAGCGATGGCTCTGAAAATTAAAGGATTAATTAACGTCCAGTTTGCGATAAAAGGCGATCAAGTATATGTGATAGAAGCTAATCCAAGAGCTTCGCGCACCACACCATTTATTGCAAAAGCCTATAAAGTGCCTTATTTGAACATCGCCACGAAGGTTATGCTAGGCACTCACAAACTCAAGGATTTCCGCATTGAGGCACAGCCTAGTGGCTACGCTATCAAAGTACCTGTCTTTTCTTTCCATAAATTCCCAGAGGTAGAAAAGAACTTAGGTCCTGAAATGAAATCCACTGGAGAAGCTATTCGTTTTATTGTTGACCTTTCCGATCCTTTCTTCAGAGAATTGGATAGAAATAGATATATGTACCTGACTCGTTAAGCAGTTCTGGATTAGGATTGAGGGCTAGAATGGACTAGCCCCCAATCAGGACAAACGATTTATGTTTTATTGCTGCTCGTAAACCAAATAATCAATGTTTCGCTTAGTCTTTACTAGCAACAGAC
>DAITMC010000366.1:0-2863 GCA_036835365.1 Saprospiraceae bacterium | reverse complement strand
TTTTGAAACAATTTTTAACAAAAAAAAGGTCAACGTATTTCAGGACGTGACAAACGACAACGAATGAATCAAAAACAAGACAATGCAGCACACGCATTAATAGGCAGACAACTTAAAAACGGTTGGACTGTGACAAAAAAAATTGAACCTAAACCAGGTTCGACAGGTGGCTTTTTTAGTGTTTGTTATATTGTAAACAATGGAGAAAAAGATGCATTCTTGAAAGCCCTAAACTTTAACGCCTTTTTCCAACTTTTTCGGGGAAAATCCATTGTAGAAATTATTAATGAACAGACAAAAGCTTACCAATTTGAAAAAGAACTTCTACTGAAATGTAAAAACAATAGGCTCTCAAAAGTATCAATGATAATTGACGAAGGCGAAGAGTTTATTGACGACTACACCATTTCAAATGTGCCATATTTGATTTTTGAAATGGCTGATGGTGATGTTCGTTCTCATATGAATTTTAGTAAAGATGTTGATTTAGCATGGAAGCTAAAATCTTTGCATGATGTTGCCGTGGGTTTAAAACAGTTACATGGAATAGAAATCGGTCATCAAGATTTAAAACCGTCTAATGTGCTTCTTTATGAGAAAGGAATAGTATCTAAAGTTGGAGATTTAGGTCGTTCATTGTGCTCCGATTTAGATGCACCGCATGATAATGGAAGGGACTTTCCCGGAGAATTTACTTATGCCCCACCAGAGTATTTATATAGATATGTTGAACCAGATTGGAACAAAAGAGTAAGGGCAACTGATATGTACTTGTTTGGTAGTCTAGTTACTTACTACTTTCTAGGAGCAAATATGACTGCACTTATTGGGAAAAATTTAGACCCGCAATTTCGTTGGGGAAAATGGGGCGGAAATTTCAATGATGTAAAAGATTATTTAACTGATGCATTTTATAAAGCTATAAAAGAGTTTAAGAGTTCTTTTAGTAACCAAGAATTAGCCAACGAGTTAATAGAAGTCTTAGAATATTGTTGTTTCCCCTACCCTGACAGAAGGGGTCATCCTAAAGCGATTAGTCAAATTGGAAACCAATATGACTTTCAAAGAGTTGTTTCAAAATTTGACCTCCTTTCAAAAAGGGCTGCATATCAATTTAAGTAATGGCTATTATTTACGAAATAAAAGAAAGGAGAGTAATTCCAAATTGGAGAGATTACAAAAGAACTCTTCAGATTGGAGAACTTGGTAATTCTATTGCTCAACCATTAGAAATCAACATTGATAGAGTTGTTAATGATTGGAGTACTTTAAAAAATATAGGCACAGCGGCTGAATTAATTAATGCTGCATTTATTTCAGGGAAAAACGAATTTTCGGAACTACTTGAAGCGATAAAACTAATTAGAGAAAATCCTTCATCTGCCTCTAATACATTGCTGACTTTGGTAGATACTTTCGAAACAGGAGTTGATAACACTAGCCTTACGAAGGCTAAAAAATTCATACTTGAAAAGGATGTAGATACTATTAACGAGTTTCAAGCCCTAATAAACAATAAATCTTTATTCCGAGTAATTAACAAGACGAAGAAAAGAAGTGTCAACGAAATTCACAACCCTATTGTTTGGGTGGAACTTTCCAGACTTTACATAATGCATGGTCAGGAAAAGAAAGCAGAAAAGGCTATGCTTACTGCTCTACACTTAGCTCCTGACAACAGATTTGTATTACGCTCGGCTACACGGTTTTTCATTCACACTGACCAATTTGACAAAGCATTATTTTACTTGAGAAAGAGTAATTCTCTAAAGCATGACCCTTGGTTAGTTTCAGCTCACATTGCAACATCATCTATAATGAAAAGGTTTTCTCCCTTAATCAAGGATGGAGAAAAACTGATACTATCAAACAAATTTTCACCTTATGAACTTACTGAACTATACAGTTCATTAGGCACTTTAGAGTTCAATGATGGTTCCTTTAAGAAGGCAAAGGCTCATTTTGACAATTCAATGATACAACCTAATGATAACGCCTTAGCTCAACTTGAGTGGGTTTCTAAAGAAGATTCCCGCTTTTCAGTTAATCCATTTTCATTTGGCAATGTCATCAATCCGTTTGAAGCATTCGCATTAGAACATTATGAACAAGGTAATTGGAAAGATGCTTTTTACAATTGTATCAAATGGTTCTTAGACACCCCATTTTCAAAGAGACCTGTTTTGTTAGGTTCATACATTGCAGGTTCATTACTTAAAGATACAAATTCATCAGTTTTACTTTGTGAAGTAGGTTTACAGGCTAATCCGCATGACCCAACATTACTAAACAATATCATATATGAACTTGCCAAGTCGGACAATATAAATAATGCGACCAAGTACATTAACCAAATAAAGGAAATTAATATTTCAAGCTTGCCAAATGAAAGTAAAATCACAATACAAGCTACACTTGGTTTGGTTGCATTAAGAAATAAGGAGTTTGATCTTGGAAAACAACTTTATGAAATTGCTATAAGCAACTCTGAAAAGATTAAAAGTGATTATCTCAGAAATTTGGCTATTGTAAACTATGCCCGTGAGTTAATAATTGCTAAACAACCTGAAAAGGATAAATACATTGAATTAGTTAAAAACATGAAACTAGACGAAAAACATAAGGACTTAATAGAACTTAAAAAGGAAACTCTTGAATATGACAAAAAATAGAAATACGCACCATAACATGCGTTTGGCGTCATGCGGGGTGAAGTGGTTATTTTCAAGTTTAGTTTTTCAATTGGAGTTTTGTGGTAGGTTGACAGTTTTGTCCTCCGAAATCCCGCACGAACGCCAAGCGCAGAACCGTTGGGCAACATTTGAGAAAAAACTGCAAAAAAATAAACTAATTACTTTCGCAT
>DAITMC010000365.1:0-2873 GCA_036835365.1 Saprospiraceae bacterium | reverse complement strand
GGTATGGCTTAGGAAGTTCAGGTGCTTTAGTTGCTGCTATTTATGATGTTTTTGCCAAACAAAAAATAACGGATTTAGTCAAATTAAAATTGACATTCGCCCAATTAGAAAGCTATTTTCATGGTACAAGTTCAGGATTGGACCCTTTAATTTGTTACCTCAACAAGGCAGTCCTCCTCAAAGAGCAATCTATTAAAACTGAAAATATCCCTCCTACAAAATCTCATCTGGGCGAATTATTTTTACTGGATACTCAGAAAAGTCGTCAAACTGGAACGCTAGTCAACTGGTTCTTAGCACAATGTGAACAAAAGGCGTTTTTGGAAAAAATACAACAGCTTTTGTTGCCTACGGTGGATATTGCCATAACAGCATGGCTGCAAGGTGAGTTTGAACAATTATTTGATGCTTTTGAGCAGATTAGCGTCTTCCAGTTGGAGTATTTTCAGCCAATGATTCCAAGCGATGTCCGACCTATTTGGGAAGCTATGTTGAGTAGGGAAGAGCATCGCTTAAAATTATGTGGTGCTGGTGGTGGTGGTTTTTTTCTAGGGATTACTAGAAATATAGAAAATCTTGTGCAGAAGTATCCAAATCAGGTCATTCGATTAAATGTTGAAAAGCCCCACTAAACCTCAAAAATTTAGTAGGTCTTACACTTATTTTACTAATTTCTTAATTTCATCTTCTAGTTCATATTCTACACCAGCGACATAGCCAGAGTGGGTGTAAACAATATTCCCTTTTTGGTCAATCAAAAAAGTTTGAGGAATGGTTTGAAAATTCAAACTCTGCATTAGTTTTTGATTCACATCCGAGAGGATAGTATATTCCCAACCATACGTTCTCACCATTGGTTTTACCTTTGATAAGTCACGCTGGGTATCTACCGTAACAGCAACTAATTCTACTTTATACTTTTTTTTCCAGTCAGGGTACAACTCTGCAATAGCATCCAGTTCGCTGTGGCAAGGTTTGCACCAAGTTGCCCAAACACTGATTACTGTAATTTGATTTTCCTTTGCAAAGTCCTTTAAATTAACTGTTTTGCCATCTAACGTTTTTAGCTCTATGCCGGGTAACACTTTTTGTGCAAGTAGCGCAGAAAAAGATAGGCAAAAAGTTGCAAGGAATAAAATAGTTTTCATCATCATATTATTATTTATAATTTAAACCCCAAATTACATCCAATTACTATCTTTACTAAAGAAAACAACTACAAATTTATTATGTACATCCTTGAAATTATTATTGGCCTTGTCTTTGTCATATTGCTTTTTAGTTTGTTGGCAACAACCATAATGGAATTAATCTCTGGAATTTTTGCTTTGCGTGGGCATAATCTTATCAAAGGGATAAAACATATTTTAGCACATGATGGGGATGATTATCTATTTAAGCAATTTAAAAACAGTGAGTTATATAAGCAACTTTGTGCAAGAAGAAGCTGGTCGGATCAAACTTATCGTCCACCATCTTATATCAGCTCTAATTCTTTTTGGGTAATTCTATCTAGTTTAATATTTAGAGGAACGAATGATAGCATTGATGAATACAAAGAAAAATTAGAAAAAGCACCTATCGGTAACCACCTAAAAAATGTACTAATCCAGTTAGCAGAAGATGCAGAAAAAGAAGATTTTTTAAGAAGAAGAATAGATAAAGTAAGAAAAAGTGTGGAATTTATTCAAAATGAAGAAGTTAAAAACCAAATTATTTCCTATGCAGATGGGGTAGAGGAAAAAGTAGTGTCTTTTAAGAAGAAAGTAGAGGATTGGTATGATGATGTGATGGACAGAACATCTGGTTGGTACAAACGACAAACGCAATTAATCCTGTTTGTATTAGGAATGTTTATTGCTATTGGTTTCAATGTGGATATCATCCAAATTTACCAAAGTCTCTCTAAGAATCCAGAACTGGCACTTAAAATTGCTAACGAAGCACAAGCCTATGTTGACAATAATCCAACTTTAGAAACGCAACTCAATACGGAAATAGTAGAACTTCTAAAAAGAGACATTGTTGCCATACAATCGCCTTTAGGTATTGGTTGGGACTTCAAAACTGTTCCTAGCTATGGCATTAATGAATGGCTGCTGAAGTTAGTTGGTTGGTTCGTTACTGCACTATCTGTCACCCTGGGCGCACCTTTTTGGTTTGATTTATTAAGAAAACTGGTCAATATTAGAAGTGCTGGTGTTAAGCCAAATGTGGCAGCTTGAGCGCTTTAGGGAATGCGCTGCATCATTTACTATAAAATTGGTGTATTATCACAATTCGATCATACACCAATCGGAATAATCAAAATTTGTTTCTATGTTCAAAAGATAGCTGATTTTATATTCCAAAGACTGCTTTCTTATTCATCCATTTTCCTCTAGTAAAATCTGGGAATGGCATAGGTTGACTTCCCAGCGCAATGGAATCTTCTGAAAGCGGTGTAACCGCTAACCAAGTGGCAGCATCATATACATCAAAAGGAGGAGCAACATTATTTTTTACTGCTTCCACAAAAGACTGAATTAAGAAAAAATCCATGCCGCCATGTCCTGCTCCAGCAGCTTCTTGTTCTTGCTTTTTCCAAAGAGGATGGTCATATTTTTTCAAATACGCTGCTGCTGCTTCCCATTGATGAGAAGGACTTAGCCCCTCAATATAAAGCGACTGATTAACATCCATCCAAAGGCCCTTTGTCCCTTGTACTCTGAAACCTAACGAGTAGGGGCGTGGCAAATTAGTATCATGATGAATAACAATCGTTTCTCCATTAATGGTGCGAAGATTTGTTGTTATCTTATCGCCTAGTTTAAACTCAATTTTAGCGTTTGGATGGTCTGAACCACCTTTTTCGACAACGTAGTTATGTAAAC
>DAITMC010000364.1:0-2884 GCA_036835365.1 Saprospiraceae bacterium | reverse complement strand
AAAGGCTGCCCACCAAGGACAGCCTTCATAAAGGATAAACTGAAAAAGTTAATTACTCATATAACGCACGATTAGACGTCCTACTGTTTTAACATATTGATTATGCTTAGGTCTTGTTCTTTTTTCTTGATAAAAAAGAACCAAAAAATCAAGACTTTATTTATTCCTTGCCTGTGTAACATCAGTGAATTAGCCTAAGCCAGATCAAAGCGATCAAGATTCATCACCTTATTCCATGCCGCTACAAAGTCTTCCATAAACTTTTCTTGACCATCTTGGCAAGCATAAACCTCTGCAATCGCTCGAAGTTCTGAGTTTGAACCAAAAATAAGGTCAACGCGAGTACCAGTCCATTTAAGTTCGCCAGTTTTTCTGTTGCGACCTTCAAATACACTCTGAGTGTCATCTACGGCAGACCAAGTTGTATTGAAATCAATCAAATGAACAAAAAAGTCGTTGCTGAGTACCTCCGGACGCTTAGTAAATACGCCATGTTGTGATTGATCGAAGTTCGTATTCAGCACGCGCATTCCTCCTACAAGAACCGTCATTTCAGGAGCAGTAAGTGTCAATAACTGGGCTTTATCTATAAGTAGTTCTTCTGCCGATGCGCCATGATGATTTTTCTTATAATTGCGGAAACCATCAGCTACTGGCTCAAGTGCAGCAAATGAAGCGACATCCGTTTGTTCTTGCAGTGCATCCGCACGACCAGGTGTAAAAGGTACTGTTATCGTAAAACCAGCATTTTTCGCTGCTTGCTCAATAGCAGCACAACCGCCTAACACGATTAAATCAGCAAGAGCAACTTTTTTATTACCCTCTTGGATACTGTTGAACTCTTCTTGGATGCTTTCTAAAGTCTCCAGCACTTTGGAGAGTTGAGTAGGATTGTTGACTTTCCAATATTTTTGTGGCGAAAAACGAATGCGTGCGCCATTAGCACCGCCACGTTTGTCAGAATTGCGGAAAGTGGCTGCTGATGCCCAAGCGGTGGATACCAATTCTGATATGGAAAGTCCGCTAGCTAAAATGTTTGCTTTCAGTGCTGCAATATCTTGTTCGTTGATAATGTCATAGGTAACAGCAGGAATAGGGTCTTGCCAGATGAGCTCTTCTGAAGGCACTTCTGTTCCAATGTAACGAGTCTTTGGTCCCATGTCACGATGGGTCAATTTGAACCAAGCGCGCGCAAAAGCATCTGCAAATTCATCTGGATGCTCGTAAAAACGTCTTGAAATTTTTTCATAAGCAGGGTCAACTCTTAGGGCAACATCTGTCGTCAACATAAATGGTGCATGACGCACGCTGGGGTCATGAGCATCTGGTACTGTACCCGCGCCTGCGTTACCTTTTGGCTTCCACTGGTGTGCACCTGCGGGGCTTTTCGTCAATTCCCATTCAAAGCCAAATAGGTTTTCAAAATAGTTATTGCTCCATTGAGTTGGCGTGGTTGTCCATGCTCCTTCAAGACCACTAGTAATGGTGTGCTCTGCATTTCCCTTGCCATAAGTATTTTTCCAACCCATACTTTGTTCTTCGATACTTGCACCAGCGGGTTCTCTACCTACATATTTGTCTGGATTGGCAGCGCCGTGTGTTTTACCGAAGGTATGACCACCAGCAATCAAGGCGACTGTTTCTTCATCATTCATTGCCATACGACCAAATGTTTCGCGAATATCGCGTGCAGCAGCCAATGGGTCAGGATTTCCATTAGGACCTTCAGGATTAACATAAATCAAACCCATTTGTACAGCAGCTAGTGGATTTTCTAATTCTCGGTCTCCTGTATAGCGCTTATCGCCCAACCACTCTGTTTCGGGACCCCAGTAAATATCTTCTTCTGGTTCCCAAACGTCTTCTCTTCCGCCAGCAAAGCCAAACGTTTGGAATCCCATGGATTCTAGGGCGCAGTTGCCAGCAAGAACCATTAAATCTGCCCAAGAAAGTTTTTTACCATATTTCTGTTTGATGGGCCATAGTAACAAACGTGCTTTATCGAGATTGGTGTTGTCTGGCCAGCTATTGAGCGGTGCAAAACGTTGTGTACCTGTACCAGCACCGCCACGACCATCGGCAATACGATAGGTGCCGGCACTATGCCATGCCATACGGATGAAAAATGGACCGTAATGTCCATAGTCGGCTGGCCACCAATCTTGAGAATCTGTCATTAAATCATATAGGTCTTTTTTTAATGCGGCTAAGTCAATAGTTTTAAATTCTTCGGCGTAGTTGAAAGCTTTACCCATCGGATTAGATAAAGAAGAATGTTGGCGGAGGATGTTCAATTTCAATTGATTAGGCCACCAGTCTTGATTTCTAGTGCCTCCTCCAGCACTGCGTTTCAGCGTTCCTCCGGTGAAAGGGCATTTGCTTTCGCCATTCCCATTTTGGGAGACAGCCTTTGTTGGAGCGGCTGTATTTTTTAAATTATCCATAGTGTTACAAGTTTTTTATACTATATAAAAACAGAGTAAATGCGTCAAAATGTTCAAATAATTCTTATCTAAAAATTTCATCCTAATTCTTTTGAGTATTTATTGAATATCGCATGCTCCTTTACAAAGACTAACGCGGATACCTGAATTGTACGGTTTGAATTTATCCAAAGGAAAGGCAGCTAATGTCAATAATTTTAATATACTATATCCAATAAAAGGAGATGAATACGACGTTTCTAACTTCCTACACAAAGTTAAGATTAATTAAGGCAGTTTCAGAAGAAATGCAACAGATTATTATTCCAATTTTACAAACCAGTGATTTTAAAAACAACGAAATGAAAATGGCTAGAATATAAGGATGGACTGTCTTACAGGAGAGTGTTTTGAAAAAAATTAGTCTTTCTCGCAACTTTAACTGTCATTTTGACATAATG
>DAITMC010000363.1:0-2923 GCA_036835365.1 Saprospiraceae bacterium | reverse complement strand
TCCATCTTTGAGAGAGCATTCACCTTTCACAAGGTGATTCAAGTCACACACGTTTGCCCGCTTTGCGCTGTAGCGGTATTGGCTCTACTGAAGCTAAACTAATAAACTAAAGCCAAACAAAATTTTCTTCAGCTCAATAGAAGAAATTCAGCCGCTATAGCGCAAAACGATTTGTTATGTGCAGTTCTGTTAAACGACATGATTTACTTACAATTCTTTACACAAATTTTTCTTTGTTTTTCGTAGTATGCTGTATACGTTTCAGTACAAGGGGGTCCTTTTATCAACCGTTCAATAAAAAATGATGTGTTTGACAACGTCTTTATGTTGTCTGCATAACCTGCACCAGGAACAGGCGAATAATTCCAACTACATCCAGACCAAGAGCATTCTCTTTTTATTTCATAAACCTTACCTTCTTTGTCGTCCAAATTGAAAGTTTGGGATGAGATAATATATTTATCATCATCACTACAATCCCAGCATTGTGGATGATTAATCACAAATGCTTGAAAATACTTGTTTCCTTTTTCATCCTCTTTCACCCATTGAAGTTGATACTCTGGATTTACAGGTGGTGGTATATAAGCTGACAAATTAACTGGTTCTACACTAAAATCCTCTACTGTGATTGTTATGGTTGCTGGCGTTTTATTATCAAGTCTTTTAAATTGTTGTGCGAGCCCTGCATAACTTTCAAGTTTTGCTCCAGCTTTAATTTGGTCTTGTCCCACCTTTTTTAGATTACTTGTAAAAGTTATACTTCTTATTTTAGTCTTTTCTGGGTCTCGTCTTCCCTTAGGAAAATAGTTAAGGTTTAGAACAAAGTCATTAAACTCGTCTCCTGATGTAAATGCTCTAACACCTCGTTCATTTTTGAATGCAGTTTCTATACAATCTTTCCATGCATTTATAATTTTTGGGTCTCCAATTTTTTGTTCAATTTTTACCAAGTCTTCATCAGAAATGTCCAAAGTTGAATTATCCGTGTATTTTCTTCTTATTTCTTCATACTCTTCATGGTCACTACTATAGTCACCATTAAAAGCTGCAAGACCTTTTAAAAGCGGTAGCGATACGCCTAAACTTGTAGCCTTACTGTCATCTAAAGTCTTAATTTGACTTTCGTCTAAAGTTATTGCTTTTTTAAGAGCTTCTTTATACACTTGTACGCTTGAAAAATGATAATATCGCATTGTTCCATCACGAAGAATTTGCTCACATACCTGCCCAGTAGCCCCACCACCTCCAGACGAGCTGTAATAATTTGTCCTAACGTTTGTGTAAGATGCAATTTGGTTTGCCTGCGTAGAGTCTTTCAGTCTACTACTCTCACCGTCTTTATCGCCTCCTGAATTTGAATTTCCACATGAAAGGATGAAATAAGACACGGCAATGAGAATGAGCATTTTTTTCATAATTGTAGTTTTGTATGTAGTGAAAAATAAAAGTTGCTCTGTATCAGTCCAACGGCACTTTAGCTTTTCTTTCCGTCTTTTACTCCTCAAGGGTCTGCCGAATTGCACACAACGTTTTGCGGCTTGGCGAAGGGCGGGCTTTCGGAGACGGAAGTTTCATGTTAGCAACTACCTTCTTTTGAAGTACTTACGCTCGGGCTGGCACTAAACCCCGCCTTTTGCCAAACCGCTGTTAGTGGTAGTGCTTTCTACCATCTGATTTAAGTGTGTGTGTTTTAGGTGCTTTAAAATATCCTAATTCCTCTTTGATTTGATCTGCTTCTTTGTTTTGTTCTTCCGTCCAATTTGTTAAATCCATATATAGAAAGTCTTTTGAAAATCCTTTACCATTATTGTATGGGTCAATTCCAATACCGATTACTATATTTCTGTCTTTAAATAATGAACGTGCAACAAGACATCTCAAATGTAATTCTTTGACACCAAAATCCCTGTCATTGTGTGGTCTTGTCATAAATACGTAAATATGATTTGAGCCCTCCAATGTAGAGTATACTATTCTTGCTTTTATAGACGGCTTAGTTTTTTCATCACCCATAACCTCAATTAATGATTGGCTCATTTGTCTTCTTCCAAACCTATTTTCTCTATTCATATACCTCAATGCAATTTCAAGTTCGTCTCTGTTAACTTCATTTATTAATGTATTTTCCTTAAAGTCAAAATACAATGTTTGTATGAGATTATCCCATAAATAACTAATTTTATTTAGTTTCTTTTCTTCTTTGTATTCTTCTGAATTTGAATAACTCGTCCAATACTCACTGTCTATTTGAATTAAATCAACATCTTTGGGTATGTCAAAACCATTATGCAGATACAATGCCAAATAATCTTCACTTGAAAAAGCAATTTGTATAATTCCTCTGCTTGTGAACTCTTCCTTTGCTTTTAAGAAATCTATAAAATCAGTGATTGTGTCAAGCTCTTGTAATATTATTTGAACAGACCTTTCGTCAAAACAATGAACAAATCCTTTTCCAAAGTCACCTGTCTTCATCGAAAATTTTTCACCTCTACCAAATGCGACTGCAACACGATAGACGTTTCTAATTTCTTTATTGGGAAGTTTGATTTTTGTGATTTTGTCTTTAAGTAAAACTTCTTCCTTTTGTCTTAAAACTCTTTCTGCACCATAGATTTGTTTTACAGATTCGTTAATAGCATTCCTTTCCCATCTTTCTGCATCAACTTCAAAATTTCCACTTTCCTTAATATTGATTTCTTTGACAGAGAAAATTATTATGTCAGGTTCGCAAATAACAAGAACATCACATAGTTCTTTGTCCAATTTCTTTCCTATTGGATTTGGGAAACTCCAAAATGAAAGAAAAGTATCCTCACATAAATCTGCTACAAATTTTTCAGTTGTTGTCATATAGCATTACCACTAACTCCCCAATATCAGCACATTTATCCGGTTATTTGCGCTATCGCAGTCACTG
>DAITMC010000362.1:1620-2929 GCA_036835365.1 Saprospiraceae bacterium | reverse complement strand
CATTTTTATAAACCAAAAAATGGTCAACAGATTTCAGGACAAGACGGCAAATTCAAGAATTTAACGCATAAAATGACTATCATTAAACACGTTAAATAATTGAATGCAAGCAATTTACAAAAGATTAAATCAAGGGGATAGAATCCTCATTGAAGGATACCTAAAAATAGGTAAAACAAGAACTGAAATAGCAGAACTTTTAGGTAGAAGTTATAGTAGTATTTACAGAGAAATACAGCGATGTAAAGAGGGTAAATTTCGTTGGAAAGTTGCTTTAGGAGATGCTATAAAAAAGAGCTCATCCAGGCGATTTGATAAGACAAAAATCTTTGGTTCGGATCGACTAAAAGAATACATCTACGACAATCTAAAGAGGCGTTGGTCACCTGAACAAATAAGCTTAAATTTACCTATAGAATACCCTAATGATCCAGAGATGCGCATTACATTTGAGAGTATCTATTACCACATTTATATGCATTTGGATTTAGCCAAAAGAGAGGCGCTTATAGAACGATTAAGGCAGAGTAGAAGAGCAAGAGGTAACGCAAATAGAGGGAAAAATAGAAGCCCTACAATACCAGAGAGGGTAATGATAGATGAGCGTCCAGAGGGAGCAAACAGTCGTCAAGAAGCAGGTCACTGGGAGGGTGATTTAGTACTAGGAAAAAATCGTGAGAGCGCCATTGGTACTATAGTTGAGCGTAAAACGAGACACCTAATAATAGTGCCACTGAAGAAGCGGGATGCTACTTCTGTTAGAATAGCATTTGAGAAAGAATTTAGAAAGATTCCGTTAAAAATGAGAAAGAGTATGACATACGATAATGGCAGCGAAATGGCACAACATAAATTGCTTTCGAAAAACACGAAAATGAAGATATATTTTGCGCATCCTTATAGTCCTTGGGAACGACCAACAAATGAGAATTTTAATGGCTTGATACGCGACTATTTTCCAAAAGGAACTGATTTCAATACGATTAGCCCAAAAGAATTGAAATATGTGCAAAATGAACTCAATGAACGCCCTAGAAAGATATTAAATATGAACACACCGAAAGCAGTTTTTCAAAGCCTAATTTCTACCATGTCATGAACGAAGCAAAACGAATTTTAAGTGGGCATGATGTAGGTTTATTCTCAAATTTTTGCGGCAAAATCAACCAATTTTTGCAAGCAAAAAATTTGGGAAATAAGCCGGTATTTATGGCTTATTTTTCTTGTACTTTTAAAAAATATTTTTATGCGATAGAATCTAGAATTCACCTAGGACGACCGTTCACAAGACGACAGACCGACCAAATTT
>DAITMC010000362.1:0-1610 GCA_036835365.1 Saprospiraceae bacterium | reverse complement strand
AAGTTTTGTGGTAAAAATCGCCACCTTCGCCAAGCCTGAAACCGTTATAGGGCATTTTAAAAGATGTCAAGTCCTAAAATACGTTGACCAAAAAATAAACACAGTTAGGTCAACATGGAAAAAGAAGAAAAATCAGGTAGTCGAAAAAGAAACGGACGGGAAGTAAGTTTCGAATTCAAATTGAAGGTAATTGACGAAATCAATAATGGCCTTATTTCCTCAAATTACGCATCAAAGAAGTACAACATTTCACGTAGTACAATAGCTTATTGGCTCAAGAAACTGAGTAACTTTGAGTCAAAAAGTAAAAACATGAGTAAAGAAGAAGAAATAAAACGGCTTCGAGACAAGGTCGAGGAGCTGGAGTTTGTCAAGGAATTCCAGCAAGATATGATTATAGCTTTTGAGCAAGAAACAGGAATGGAGCTTTCAAAAAAGTATTTGCCCAAACACTTAGCAAACGAGATACAGCGGAAGAAAAAAAAGCTTACAAAATGAAGTGGCTGTATCAGGTGTTTGGGTTAAGCAAGCAAGGCTATCATCAACGTATAAAACGACAAAAAGAAAAGTCAAAAAAAGAAGCAATGATCATCGAAGAAGTAGAAACAATAAGAGAATCCTTGCCTCAATCAGGCACTCGCAAGGTTCATGAAGATTTAAAGCAAATACTACCAGGTAAGGGAATTAAGATAGGTAGAGATGCTTTATTTAACCTCTTGCGCAGACATAGAATGCTTATAAGAAGGACAAAGAGATTTCATATTACTACCGATTCACATCACTATTATTACACCTCTCCAAATATGCTCAAAGAATTAGAGATTACCCATGCAGAACAAGTATTCGTAACAGATATTACCTACATCAAAACCGATGAATGTCACGCCTATTTGGCATTAGTTACCGACGCCTATACCAAGAAAATCATGGGCTGGAGTTTACAAAATCACATGAAAGTAAGTCTGGTAAAAGAGGCTTTATCAATGGCACACAAAAACCTATATTACAGACATAAAAGTATCATTCATCACAGCGATAGAGGCAAGCAATATTGTTGTCCAGATTACACAGAATTTGCAACAAAGAAGGGCTTCACCATGAGTACAACACAACAATACGACCCATATGAAAACGCAGTAGCAGAACGAATAAATGGCATATTGAAGTATGAATTTGGACTGGTTAAAACCTTACCAAACCTACAAATAGCACAGAAAGTAGCCAAGCAAGCAGTAGCACTTTACAACAATCGACGCAGACATTGGAGTTTAGGATTAAAGACACCAGAAGCAGCGCATTTGCAGTACAATCAACATAAATACAAGAGCTATGCAAGAAAAGTGGTTTGAGATAATATCTTTGAAAAGTTCATGTGAGGATGGATGCGGGCAATGCTGGGGAGCAACCCGAATAGTGCCAAAACCATGAAAGCACTAGAAATGAAGAAGGAGGGAGAAATGAAGTTATCTCCCAACTTCATTTTTAGGGTAAGAAAAAACTAAGAAAACCCCATTTTTATAAACCAAAAAATGGTCAACAGATTTCAGGACAAGACACCGACAAAAACAACATAAAATGAAAGTAAAATCAATCTTCGTAAATCTTCCCAT
>DAITMC010000361.1:0-2950 GCA_036835365.1 Saprospiraceae bacterium | reverse complement strand
CATTTGCAGGAGGTGTTTTTGAAACCATTATGCTAGAAGAAGAGGATGAGGATTTGAAAAAGTTACATTCCCAAATTAAGATACCTTACCCTAGCGATGCTAAGCCCTTTGAAATGGAACTGTTTGTAGGACCAAAAGAGTATAAAACCCTTGCCGCCTACAACAACGAATTTCAATATACGGTGCCGTATGGTTGGAGCATTATAGGAACAGTAAATCGCTACATCATTCGTCCTATTTTTGGATTTTTGGGAGGATTTATCGGCAATCAAGGGATTATCATTTTAGTGTTAACCCTAATCGTTAAACTTCTGCTGTATCCTTTGACTTACCGGATGTTGTATTCGCAGTCAAAAATGGCAGCTTTAAAACCACAAGTAGAAAAAGTTAGGGAAAAATTCAAGGACGACCAGCAGCAACAGCAAATGGAAACGATGAAAATGTATCGAGAATTTGGTGTAAACCCACTCGGTGGTTGCTTCCCTATGTTGCTACAAATGCCCATTTGGTTTGCTTTGTACCGCTTTTTTCCGGCTGCTATCGAATTTAGACAAGCGGGGTTTCTTTGGGCAAGCGACCTCTCTTCCTATGATGTTTTTGCAAGACTTCCCTTCGAAGTTCCTTTTTATGGTGCGCATGTGAGTATGTTTACCATCCTTTGGGCGGCATCCACTATTGTCTATACCGTCTATAATACGCGTAATATGGATATGTCTGCAATGGGCGGGAATGGGCAAATGATGATGTATATGCAATATTTCATGCCGATTATGTTTTTATTCTTCTTCAATAATTTTGCATCGGGTTTGACCGTTTACCTGCTATTTAGTAGTTTGCTCAATATTGCACAAACTATAGTCACAAAAAATGTAGTTATCAATCAAGATAAAATTATAGCAAAGCTAGAGGAACAGCGAAAGAAACCGAAGAAAAAAGGTGGGTTTCAGCAAAGGTTAGAAGAAGCAATGAAGCAACAACAACAAATACAGCAACAGCGTACCACGCAAAAACAAAATAAGCCAACTAACGTAGAAAGAAAAAAGAGAGGTAAATAAAGTGAAATAGCGGATGTGAATTTTAGTAAGGATTTAATTTAGAGGAATTAAATCCTTAATTAACATAACAAACAACTGGATACGGCGACAAAACTATGAACATCAAACAAGCTATTATTTTTGCTATATTAATTTCACTAACATTTGGTTGCCAAGTGTTTAATAAAAAGACACGAAAAACACTCGAAACGCCCAACCTTTCTAATCAAGAAATAAAGGCCGCATTTGATAGTGAAGTAACAGATACTATCGCCATCGTGATTTTAGATGAGCCAGCACTTCAAAAAGCCGATGTAGTAGCAAGCATTAAGAAAACGGCTTGCTACGGTTTATGTCCAATATTTGAAATTAAGATATTTTCAAATGGTCTAGCACTTTACAATGGCGAAAAGCATACAACCCTACTGGGTTTACATGAAGCTTATTTATTGCAAAGTGAAATTGATGATTTGATGGCAAAGGCAGATACGATTAATTTTTTTCAACTAGCAAGCGCATATCCAGCGGAAGGTAGAAGTCTTAATGATTTGCCAAACACGGTTACTTACCTAAAAAAGGAGAATCAAGAAAAGGAAATTGTTAACAATTATGGTGCACCCAAAGCCCTCAAATCATATGAAACCTTCTTGTTAGAAAAACTCAACCAATTAGACTGGCGACCTGTAATAGAGATAGATTAAATTATTATCTGTCACAACGTTGGTTATTCTAAACAAAATTAAGGTACTTGCAGTTGTTTATTTAAACTCCGTAAATATCTAAACATGCGTAGCCCATTTATTCTTTTTTTATTGCTTCCAACATTGTTCTGCTTAGCCGCTTGTCAAAAAGGGGAAAAAAATAGCTACTTATCGCAAGAGCAGCGTGTTGAGCATCAAAGTGAATTTGTTGATTACTGGTTTAGTGGCGTTGCTGAGATTAGTAGCTATGAACTTCAGCAAGCTCGTTATGGAGAAATCCGACAAGGAAACGCTCTCTTTGTGTTTGTGACGGAGCCATTCTCCGCCGCCAAGCAAGTCAAACTTGATTATTCTGAAAATATGGGCGACGACCATGTTACCGTATTGAAATTGAATGCTATCCGAAAATTCAATACAGGCATCTATGATTATGCTATGATGACTTCGGTGTTCACGCCTATTGCTTTGGCTCAATACCCGCGTACGCTCAAAACAACCACCAGCATTCAAGAATGGTGCGGACACACCTTCACTCAATTCAATCTTAGAGGTAATCAATATGACATTAAAGGATTTTCTTACTTTGAATCAGAAGGAGACATCAACAAAAAAGTAGGTGCAGCGTTTTTAGAAGATGAAATTTGGAATCGAATTCGTATTCAACCAAATAGTGTACCAACAGGTACGTTGGATGTGATTCCGTCTAGTTTCCATGTACGTTTGCAGCACACCCCTATAATACCTGCTAGGGCTACCATCAGAAAAGTGCAACGCGAAGCAACTACGGAATATACGATTGAATATCTACACCAAAATAGAACACTCACTATATCAGCGGAGCAGGGTTTCCCATACAAGATATTGGGCTGGACAGAAGATAACGGCGATGGGTTGATCACTAAAGCCACACTAAAAAAGACAATACTATCTCCCTATTGGCAGCAAAATAGCAACCAGTACGAGCATATGCGTACAGAATTAGAATTAGTACATCAAGACTAAAGAGACGTTCAAGGCTTCACCCTATTGTTATTTTTTTGAAAAAATAAAAGCTAGTTCGCCCATTGAGTAGCAAGGATAGATATATTTGCCCAACCTAATTATTGTTTAGTGTTGTATAAAAATAACTTACCTTCAAATTGAGTAGATTATGACGGGAAATAGTTTTGGAAAAGCATTTACAATTAGCACTTTTGGGGAATCGCATGGCAAAGC
>DAITMC010000360.1:0-2960 GCA_036835365.1 Saprospiraceae bacterium | reverse complement strand
TGATGCCACTATTGCCACAAGGAGCAATTTTCCACTCTAATCTCAACTCAAAATCGCCAAAAGTTTGTGTGGTGATAATATCCCCACCGTCTTTCATAGCAGGGTCAAAAGTTAGTGCTCCATCTTCCACTACCCACGATTTTCCGATACGCTCGGTTTTGAATTTACGCCACCCTTCTGTCGTCTTACCGTCGAAGAGCAATTTCCAACCTTCTGCTTTTTCTTGCTTAGTCAGTTTATTATGTTCCTTTGTGCTTACCGTTGTGTTAACATTTTTGCTACTGTTACAAGCTGAAAGCATAAACAATACTACGATGAATAATAAAATTCGCATGTTTATTGATGTTTAATAATTAATGTTAGTAAAATAGCTTTGAACTAAAGCGCTCTAATCCAAATATTTCTAAAACTCAGCAAATCGCCATGATCTTGCAATATAATTGGTCCATCGCCATGCGCTTTATTTTCTGGCAAGCCAATATAAGGGGTTGTCCCAAGTATTTCCGTGTTGTTTTGTACCAAAATACCGTTGTGTATGACCGTTATTCTCGCCGATTCTATTTTGATGCCATCTTTATTAAATTGAGGTGCTTTGTAAACAATATCATAAGTTTGCCATTCACCTGGCGGCCGACAGGCATTAACCAAAGGCATTGTTTGTTTATAAATGGAAGCAGCTTGACCATTGGAGTAAGTTCTGTTGTTGTAGCTATCCAGAAGTTGTACTTCGTATATTCCTTGCAAAAAAACACCACTGTTACCCCTACCCTGCCCCTCGCCTTTCACAACCGAGGGTGTCCGAAATTCCAAATGCAACTGTACGTCCCCAAAAGTACGCTTCGTTTTGATATCGCCCGTTTTTGGAGTTACGGTCATTGCACCTTGAGCATCTAAAGTCCACTTTACGGACGAGCCGTCAGCATGTTCCCATTCCTCCGTATGTTTACCATTAAAGAGTACAATAGCATCCGAAGGAGCAGCAGTATTTTCTCCTGGCGTTACCATTCTTGGCACTGGTGTCCACACTTCTGTGGCAATAGGGTCTGTAATTTGTACCCGACTTTGGGCATTCAACCCACTAATAGAAGAAAGTAGAAAAACGATAATAACATTAATTATTTTCATTGATTCTATTTTTTTGATTGAGTATAAATAATTCAACATTTTAAATATTCGCAACTTCATCAATTTACTCAGTCCAATTGGTTACTAAAGTTCTCTAATCCAAATGTTTCTGAACCTTACTTTATCGCCATGGTCTTGCAAAATTAGCGGCATTTTAGATGGATGGGCTATATAATAAGGCGGTCCAATGTAAATAGTTGCTCCTTTTAGCTCGGTGTTATTTTGAATTAATACGCCATTGTGAAACACGGTAATCGTAGCTGGTTTTGTCAATTTTCCATCGCTATCAAAATGCGGTGCGTTAAAAATGATGTCATATTTTTGCCAAGTATCCGGCGGCAAGGAAGCATTGACCAATGGAATGGCCTGTTTATACAAAGCACCTGCCTGACCATTAGAGTATGTTTTATTTTCGTAGGAATTAAGTACTTGTACCTCGTACAGCCCCATCAAGAATACGCCACTATTGCTGTAAAATTGCCCTTCTTTCCCTTCATCCTTTGGCGAGAGCCATTCAATGTGCAACTGCACATCGCCGAAATGTTGCTTAGTTTCAATGGCTCCTCCTCCCGGTTTGACCATCATTTCACCATTTTCGACTATCCATTCTGGCGCACTAAATTCAGGATAATTTACTTTTGCCATTACGATTTCGGCAGCTTCCTGCATCGTTCCGCCGTAGCTATACTTTGGTTTGTGCCACTGCAAAAGGTCTTTGCCGTCAAATAAAATAATGGCGTCCGATGGCGGTGCAGTCAACGTATTGCCTGGCGTAACCACAGGCGGCTCAGGATACCACACTTCTGTTAATTTTGGATCTTTCACTTGGCAAAAAGCAGTACTGTACCCCAAAGTAATTACTACAAACAACCATAAATACTTGTTTTTCATCTCTTTTCGTTTTTTATTGCTCAAAAGTCAAAACAAAGTAATGCTTATTGGTTTAAATATTCACTTTTTCATGGTTTTGTTTTTACAAAAAAAATAAATAGAAAACCTAAATTGTGCAATTATCTGAACACAAATTTTATTGCTAAGATGAAGAACATTACCGTGATAGGCGCTGGTGCGATGGGCAACGGAATCGCTCATGTATTTGCCATGAATGGCTACCAAGTAAACATAGTAGATATTTCTCAAGAGGCATTAGACAAAGCATTGGCAACCATTAATAAGAATTTGGATCGCATGCTGCGAAAATCTAAAATTACAGCACAAGATAAAGCTAACACCTTGAACAATATTCAAGCAGAAACCGCCATAAAGAAAGGCGTAGCTAAGGCTGATTTAGTAGTAGAAGCGGCTACCGAAAATGTGGACATCAAATTGCAAATATTCAAAACATTAGATGAATTTGCACCCGCTCATGCCATCCTAGCGACAAATACTTCCTCCATTTCTATCACCAAAATTGCAGCCGTTACTAAACGCCCTGAAAAAGTGATTGGCATGCACTTCATGAACCCTGTACCTGTGATGAAGCTAGTGGAAGTCATCAAAGGCTATGCCACTGCACCAGAGGTGCTAGAAGCCGTAATGGATACTGCCAGAAAACTGGATAAAATTCCTGTTGAGGTAAATGACTATCCAGGCTTTGTCGCCAATAGGATACTGCTTCCTATGATTAACGAAGCTATTTATGCCTTGCAAGAAGGTGTGGCAGGCGTGAAAGAAATTGATACCGTAATGAAACTCGGCATGGCACATCCTATGGGACCGTTGCAACTAGCCGATTTCATTGGTCTGGATGTTTGTCTATCCATTCTAAATGTCCTACACGATGGTTTTGGTCAGCCTAAATATGCGCCATGTCCACTTTTGGTCAACATGGTAAC
>DAITMC010000359.1:0-2995 GCA_036835365.1 Saprospiraceae bacterium | reverse complement strand
CCAACGACAGCAAAAGTGCTATTTGTTTATTTAAAAACTTTTCAAAATTATGAAAAATACATTAATATTATTCAGTATTTTCTTAATTGTGCATTTTAACATTAGTGCTCAAAAAGTAGAACCTTGCGGTTTATTGGGAAATGCTTTTGCTCAACAATTCAATGACGGGTTTCAAAGTTATCAAAACAAAATCTTAAGTCTAAACAAATCAATATTTAATCTTCCTCTTCAGATATGGGTTGTAACAGATGATTTAGGAGCAAATGAATTTCAGATGAATCAAACATTTTTTGAAGAGATGCTTGATTACGCAAATAATTCTTTTGCTAACATCAACTTTTATGTCTGTAATATTGACACAATAAAAAGTACACAGTACCAAGAAGTAAGAGTAGGTTTTGCCCCAACATCTGATATTATTGGACTGACAGGTACTGCATGGAGTAATGAAGCGATTAATATTTATCTATTGAAGGGTATAAAGGATTTAGGTGATGGTAGGTATGCCGGCTGGGCTTCTTTTCCAAATACTAATGATTTGCCACAGGTAAACTATGTTTTACTTTCAGATGAAGTTGCTTTTAGTAAATCTTTATTAGCTCACGAATTGGGTCATCATTTTGGCTTATTATACACTCATGCTCCTTATGATGCCAATGGTTTACCGCCAGTTTCTCCTTCAATATTGACTGGTGGGGATAATATTAGTGATACACCTGTTGATCCTGGACCAACAAGATGCGTTGCTACTTGCAATAATTTCTGCCCTAATATAACTGCTAATGATGGAAATACATATAATTATACTCCATTGCACAATAATTTGATGTCTTACTACTGGAACTGTCATAACACTATGGGATTCACTAATGAACAGAATGCTAGGATATTATTCTCTCTAAATTTTTTCAGTAATAGAAGCAAGTTAATGTCAATAAGTCCAACCTGCGACGGTATAGATTTTGATAAAGTTAACGGTTTAGTAGAACGTGTTAGATTTAATAGTACCATTAACGATTGGGAATACAATGAGTTTTCAAACGCTCCAATTGATATGTTTCAGAATGGAAATATAGTATGTTCTAAGGTAACTAACACCAATGGTGAATATTCGCCTAACTGTAGTTTTTCATCCAATCTTTTAGATGTTGTCCCAAGGAAGGAATATAACTCAAACGTTGAATATAGTTACATGAACGGGGTAAGTACGTTTGATATAGTGCTAATTCAAAAGCATATATTGGGAACAAAAGAGTTACCTTTACCATACTACTGGATAGCTGCTGATGTAGATATGTCTGGTTCAATAACAAGTGCTGATGTTACAAAGATAAGAAACATAATTTTAAACACCGAGACCAGTTGGGAAAGTGGTTCTTGGAGATTTTTACCAAAGTTCATGTTTCATAGAGCTTTTGGGACAACTCGTTTGTTCGAGCAAAACGATCCGTTTGAGGTGGCATGGTTAGGAGCATTTGGTGGTAATCGTCAGTTTTTGGCAACTAGTTCTACGAAGGCATATCTTGATGAGAGCCGGCTTCGACCGGACTGGGTACATTCTATTATACCTAGTACATGGTCATTCACAGCGATTAAAATGGGCGATGTTAACGGAAGTGCTGTTGTTACGAGGACAAAAAATAATAAGATTAATGAAGAAGTCGAATCAAGAAATGATGAAATTAAAATAATTTCAAATGTTTCTTGTATTAAAAAAAATCAAGTAATATGGCTATATATCAATCCTAACCTTGATAAGCCAATAGTTGCATTTCAACTAGGTATTGCTTACGATAGTAATAAAATTTCCATAAAGAAAATAATGAGAGGAAGGTTTAATGATAGAGATGATTTTGATGGATTTAGCCACTCGGAGGAAGAAGATAAAGGTATATTGAGAGTCATATGGATAAATAAAACTACTAGAAATCGAAATTTTACCGTCAATGATAATTGGCTAGCTATTCAAATAAGTGCAAAAGATGATATTTGTGAGTTCACATCCGTTTTTAATCTAGATAACAATATACTGGAAAATAAATTTTGGGAGGAAAGCGGGGAAGAATTAGGTGGAGAAATCACATTAACGAATACGCCCAGTAGAGAAAACTTAGGAATATCTACGGTTAATAACTTAGGTATTAATGCTTATCCAAATCCATCAACTGGGTGGGTAGCTATCAGCATAAATTCATACGAGCATACTAATGCTATCATTAGATTAGTAGATCAATTAGGTAATAGGATTGAAAAAAAGATTGAGTTAGAAGTTGGCGAAAATATAATTGAATTTGAAACATCATCTCTAAAGTTGGGAATATTAATCTATTCTGTGGAGTCGGGAAGTACAATTGAAAGTGGTAGAGTGATTAAACTATATTAATCAATTATAACAAATTTAAGGTTTATCTATTGAAAAGGTATTGCAGCATTTAAGAAGTGTCTGCAATATCATTAAAAGTGATCAATATGAACAAACAAATTATTTTCCTTTTGTGCTACATCTTTTTTGTAATGCATTTGTCTGCACAGAAAATAATCTATGTTAATCAAAGAACTTTAGGGGCAAATAATGGCGAAAGTTGGGAAGATGCTTATCAAGATTTGCAATCTGCTTTACGAGAAGCATCTTATGGGGATGAAATTTGGGTAGCCCTTGGCATTTACAAACCAGATAGTGGTTCTAATAGAGCTATTTCCTTTGTAGTTCCTAATGGGATAAAATTGTATGGCGGGTTTGTCGCAAATGAAAGAACTTTGGAAGAACGGTCTAATGGGTATTCTATACTTAGTGGAGATGTCGGCGAAAAAAAGATTGTTACAGATAATTCAGAATTGATTTTATCCTTAGATAGAGTAGATAGCACGACTATTGTAGATGGTTTTATGATAGAATATGGATATAATCTTTCAAACAACATTGGAATACAAGGTGGTAGCACTGCTGGATTGAAAGTTTCCAGTAGTCAGAATCCCATAATAATAAATTGTATTA
>DAITMC010000358.1:0-3007 GCA_036835365.1 Saprospiraceae bacterium | reverse complement strand
AATTTCAATGGACATTCCTGTAAAACCAAAGTATTTGATTGCGTAGCAGTACAGCCATTTTGGTCTGTTACAGTAACGCTGTAAGTACCTGCCGCTAATCCAGCGACGTAATTCCCAGTAAATCCATTGCTCCAGATATACTCATAAGGGAGTGTTCCACCAGTAGCATTTACCAGAATTTCACCATTTTGTGAAGTGGAAATAGTTGAGAATACGGTATTCAACATTAAAGGTGTAGGCTCTTTAATAGTTACAATATCAATTTTTGTACACCCCAAAACATCTGTTACTGTTACGATGTAGTCGCCTGCACGAAGACTACTTATGGTTTCTTGAGTAGCTCCATTTGACCATAACACTTGATAGCCTCCATTGTCACCAGTTACACTCACAGCAACACTTCCATCATTTTGACCAGTGCAACTAATATCGTTCGTTGTAAAATTTAAGTTCAATTGGCAATCCACTATGGCTGGCTCTAAAATAATCACCTCACTTGAAGAACAACCATTTCTATCTGTAACAGTAACTTCGTATTCCCCTGCACTCAAAAAGGAGATGGTACTGCCTGTTCTACCATTACTCCACCTAAAAGTATAAGGTGCTTCGCCGCCCGAAGCAGTAACGCCTATTTGCCCATTTTGTAACCCTGTGATAGTAGCATAAAGAACATTGATAGAGGGTCCTTGTTTTCGGTTTACATTTACACTTGCCGAAGCACTACAACCCATACCATCGCTTACTGTAACCGAGTAATTTCCAGGAGCTAACCCGTTGATAATTTCATTGGTGGCACCTGTTGACCAAAGGACGTTAACATTATTGCCTGCTCCTGCGTAACGAACAACCGCAGCACCATTATTGTTACCATTGCAATCAGTATCTGAACCAACCACCGAAGCAGACAGCGTACAAGTAGGTGTGTCACCGCCACCAGGACCACCACTAGAACCTCCACCTCCAGTATTATTGCAATCCTCAACCGTGATGGTGAAATAAGATTCCGGAAAAGAAGGATCGGGTAGTGATACCGTTAAACTAGCTCCATTAATCACTGCCTGAGCAGTAATTTGCAAATTGTAGTCGCCGGGGGTGTCATTGGGTGTTCCAAATACTTTAATGCTCAATGTGCCGCCACCACTGGCGCTACAGCTAATACATTGATAAGACAATCCTTTGGGTAAACCCGAAACAGAATTGACATTAACACTTGATACCGTAATAGCCGTTGTGCCAAATTGAACACTTGCGGGGACACCAAAGGAGATAATTTCTTCGTGGTATTTTCCATTGCAAGCAGCTTTGCTGGTAAATTGACAACTTAGTAGTAAGCATACTAAGCTTATGGTTTTCAGTATTGAATACAACATGAATAAAAGGTTTATGTTAAAAAAGATAGTACGTTATTAGTCTTGTTGTTGCAGTGTTATTGTCAATTACCAGTGTCTTGCTTATAATCTCTAAGTGTGTGGCGTGTGTGATATGGTTTAGCTTTCAGCTAACAAAAATTTGTAAAGCAAAGATAGGTAAATATTAAAAATACTATCATTATTTTTTTGTGAATTTATATAGAAAATAAGTACGTTATCAACGGACAGAGTAGTAACTATGCTTTTTGGTCTCATAAGTTTTACCTTTTGGTAACTCCTATCCATTCTTTCCGTATTAATGAATGGTAAAACTTTTGATGGATTTAATATACTTTATTTTTCTTAATGTTACTTTTTGATTGACAACCTTTTCTTTCATTAAATTTTAGAAAAATTTCAATATGATTAGTATTAAATCCAAATCAGTTTATTACATTTGTAGAAAATAGCGTAGAAAAAACAAATTAATAGTCCTGAATTTTATTTCATATGGTTGCATCGAACATCCCACACTCTTTAAAAATAAGGAGAAAGTACCTTGCACAAGCATTTAATGCAAGTACGTGGGAATCTCTACTACCTATATACGAGGAACTTATCCAGCGTCCGATACAAAATGCTATTGAATTAGAACGTTGGATATTAGACTGCAATGAATTAGATGCTGCTGTGAACGAAGAATTCGGATGGCGATACATCAAATTGACAACAGACACTACAGATGCAGCAAACATAAAAGCATATGAGTACTTCATCCGCTCTATCGTACCTAATGTAACGAATTATGCTTTTCAGTTGAATAAGAAACTGATTAATGCTCCTTGTTTGTCTAAATTGGACAAGCAAAAATACTTTATCTATGTGCGCTCCCTCAGAAGTGCAGTACACCTTTATAGAGAAGAAAATGTTACGCTTCTTTCGGAGGAGCGCATACAGTCCAAAAAGTACAGTGAGCTTTTTGCTTCTATGTCGGTGGAGATAGAAGGTGCTTCTATGACTATCCAGCAGGTGAATGCCCTGTTGGAAGAACCAGACCGACGGGTAAGGGAAAACGCCTATTATAGTGCGAAAAAAAGAATGCTTGAGGATGGAGATACCATCGAATCACTATTCGATAACTTAGTGAAACTCCGCCATACGATTGCTAACAATGCTGGTTATGAGAATTATAGGGATTACAAATTCCAACAACTAGGGCGTTTTGATTATTCCATTGAAGATTGTCTTGCATTTCATGATTCAATTAAGCACGAAATTATTCCTATTATTAATGAAATTCATCAACATAAAAAGGAAAAACTTGGTGTTGACACCTTGCGCCCTTGGGATTTGAATGTAGATGTCAGCCATCGGTCAGCATTACGCCCCTTTGAGGATGTTGACGATTTAATCGAAAAATCTATCAAAGCGCTTTCCCGTATTGACCCTTATTTCGGGAATTGCATATCCGTCATGCGTAGCTCAGGCAGGTTAGATGTAGAGACTAGAAAAGGAAAACGACCTGGTGGTTACAATATGCCATTGCCTGCCTCTGGTATTCCATTTATATTTATGAATGCGACCAATACAGTGGGCGACATGAATACCTTTATGCACGAAAGTGGCCATGCCGTGCATTCTTTTTTGACTATTGATTA
>DAITMC010000357.1:0-3021 GCA_036835365.1 Saprospiraceae bacterium | reverse complement strand
GTTGATAAAATCGCCAAAGTGCCGGCATGGTATATTCTTCGTGCCATTCTGCTCGACGTGCACGATCCAAGTCGCGACTAGCTTCGTAAATATTGAAAGTAGGGTCAATGGTAAAATCTAAACTCAATAATTCGTCCATCACTTTATTCCAATGGTCAGAATAGGGGGGAGCGGCTTGTTCCCAAAGTTTACCCGCCTGTAAAAAGCGGTCTTGCTCATTTTGATAATTGTAGTCCAAAGGATAATGCTGAACGGTTCTATCTTTGAACAGGGCTTCGGGCAAGCCATACCAATGTTCCATGCTAGTCAAGCCTGCTCGTGCGGAGTTGAGGACATTCCAACGCGCCACATCCATTTGTGCATGATGGCAGGCAGAGCGCAAGCCCAATCGTTTGTTTTCCTCCAAAGCAGCAGCCATGATATTGGGCGCTGCTCCAAAGAATTTAATGCCATCTGCTCCTTTTTTAGCGTTTTCTTGTACCCATTGGCGTGCCATTTCTGGTGTGCTAATAGCATCGTAGCTACCTTGCCCAAAAACGGTGTAAGCAAAGATACGTGGGGCAGTGATTTCATTTTTCTCACTGCGTTTTTTCTGGTCGAGTACCCAGTCTAAACCATTGCCACAAGAAGGGTCGCGTATAGTTGTGATGCCATGCGCCATCCAAAGTTTAAAGACATAATCTGCATCAGCGCCTTGCATTCTGCCGCCGATGTGTCCGTGCATATCCACGAAACCGGGCAAAAGATACATCCCCTCGGCATTCAATTCTTTGCCACCCGCTTTCAACTTTGGGCGGTAGGTGCTATCTATCGGAACGCCAGGGTATCCTACTGTTTTTACTTGTTTGATGAGGTTGTTTTCAACCACAATATCCACCGGACCAATAGGTGGTGCACCGTTGCCATTGATGAGGGTAACTCCTCTAATGATAAGTTGTGTCCAAGGTCCTTCGCCTTGATAACGTTGGGTAGCTTTGTTCACTGAACTTTGTGCGAATAAGGACAAATGGATAAGTAGGAAGCAAATAAGCATGAATTGGCGCATCATATTTCTCGTTTTTTTATACTAATGTAACTAAAAAATCATTAATCCGCAGGAAATGAAGTATTATATCTTTTATCGTATTAGAATGAACAACGCTCCTATAGCGGTTAACAATAAGGTCAATCTACGATACTGATGCTCTTGAATAATTTTGATGAGTTGAACGCCAATTAAGATGCCTAGCACAATACCAGGTAAAAGCCAGAGGTTGAGCAGTGCCATTTCGGCATTAATAGTACCCCAAACGAAAATATGAAACGGCAATTTGAATAAATTAGTGATGAAAAATAGCCAAGCTACGGTGCCAATAAAGCGATTTTTGGGAAGTTGCATGGCTAGAAAGTAAATATCGGCGAATGGACCAGCTAAATTGCCCACCATTGTTGTAAACCCAACGATTAGTCCCATCATTGCTCCGAACCATCCACTGGTGGGAACACGCTTTATTTTGCGAAATTCCCAGTAAAATAGAAAAATGACACTAATAAGGATAATCCAACCTAAAATTTGCTTAAAAGTTTGCTCTGGTACGATGTCTCCAATCCATACTCCCAATAGCACACCTAGCAGGACATAAGGCAGTAATCGTTTAACATAATGCCACTCTACGTAGCGAAAATAATAAGTAATGGCAAATAAATCGCCTGCAATTAAAATGAGTAGCACTAAGCCTGTGGAAGACTTCATGCCAAAGCCAATCGCCATCAATGGAATTGCGATTACACCGATTCCTTTGATGCCAGCTTTAGATAGTCCGATAATAAAAGCACTCAATAGTGCTAGTGAACCTTGGAAAAAGGAGAAGGGAAAATCGGGTAGCCAAGAAAAAAAATTTGTCATTAATGTCACTTTATAACAATCTAAAGTCAAATATACATAAAAGCATTGCTTATATTCGCCACTAAGTTGTAACATACAATGTAATGAGCCGTAATTCATAAAAAAATAATACACCCTATGATCGCTACTGCTAACCAATATACAGAACAAATAAATACAGGAAAATTAGTAACAAAAGATTTGCTTAGTAAAGCCTCTTACATTATTCCGTATTTCCAAAGGCACTATCAATGGGACGAAACACACATTGAAAATTTACTTTCGGACATAGAGTATGCTGCCAAATTTGGTGCGGTAAATCAGAATTATTTTTTGGGTGCTTTTGTGTTGCAAGAAGTAAGAAACGAGACAGCGGAAAAAATATTTCAAGTCATAGATGGTCAACAGCGTTTGATTACGCTATTGCTGACGATCGCAGTGATGCGTGATTTAACGACAAGCGAGCAAGATAAATCGCAGTCCAAACAACTGTTTTATCCTACAAGTGAGAAACATCCTGATGGAGCGCCTAGAATTTATTTTGAAAACAGAGAAGTGGCTAATCTACTCATCAAACAACTGGCTTTATCGGATAGTACCAAAGATGAAGGGTATTTGAGTGTTATTAGTGAATTAGAACAAAATCCCTCTTTTGCTAATATGGCAAATGCAGTTTTAGTGATTCATCGCTATTTGAAAGCGCGTAATTTGCTTGATTTGAACCTGTTGTCCTATTTTTTACTCAACAAAGTGTTTGTCATTTATATTGCAACAGACAATTTTACAGATGCCTTTCGATTGTTCTCTGTGTTGAATGACAGAGGTTTACCCCTTTCCGCTACGGATGTGATTAAATCGAGAATTTTATCGGAAATCAAACGCAATGACGAGCGTGAACATTATGCAAAAATTTGGTCGCAAGCAGAAGGTGATATTGGGCTAGAGCGACTGAAAAATGTGTTGGAGTACTTTCGCATGATTGTGTTGCGCGAGCGACCTAAACATTCTCTAATTACCGACTTTGAAAGAACGATTTATCAAGAAGGGAGTGGTGTGCAGCGCGGTAGCGACGTGATGCAACAATTAAAGGCTTACTTAGATATTTATCGTGATTTCTATTATGAACCCAGCGATTTTTTTAAGGAAAATATGCCAGA
>DAITMC010000356.1:2794-3032 GCA_036835365.1 Saprospiraceae bacterium | reverse complement strand
TTTAAACTCAATAAAGCTACCTACACCATAAATATCATGCGACGGATTCGCTCTAGTAAACGTTGCCCAGATGAAATTATTGAAAGTTTCTATTAAGAATTGACTGTCATCACAAACTACAATCATGGGGATATGCTGTAAATCGAACCGCTCCAAGTGTTGTGTCAACACTTCTATCATCTTTCTATCCTGCTCACCAGTAAATGGCGTTGCTTGAATAGCTAATATGCCAGGCTGC
>DAITMC010000356.1:0-2784 GCA_036835365.1 Saprospiraceae bacterium | reverse complement strand
GGAAAAATCACTTGGCAATGCTGCTTTTAAATCTCGCTTCTTCGGTCCACAGCATGCAATCACTACTTTGGAGCCTTCATTCCAGCCTGAGCCTGAATAATCTAAAGTATCAATAGTCGTACGAGTTTGAAAATGCAAGTCGCGCGTTAAGTCAATTCTTTCTAGCACATGGCGGAAATAATCCTCCATATGGTGGGTATTCAAATTTAGGTCGTCGCCATGCGCCGCAATGAACAAAAACTTAGCTAAAGAAGTTTGTCCCGAACCAATAATGCGGTTGGCTTGTGTGATAATTTCTTCGGGTTTACGCTCTCGAAATGGCATATATCGCTCACTACCAATGGCTAATAAGAGTGGATGTACACCAGCAGCATCCACTGCATTAATTTCCTTGATGCCAGGAAATTCTTGTGGCGTGAGCAATTTCACTAAATTATGAATCAAATAACCGAAGCTACTATCTTCTTGAGGCGGTCGCCCAACGATCGAAAAATGCCAAATTGCATCTTTTCGGTAATATACGTTTTCAACTTCCATGACTGGAAAATCGTGTTGAAGACTATAATAGCCCAAATGATCACCGAAAGGACCTTCTGGTTTTTTTTCTTGTTTTTTGATTACACCAGTGATGACAAAATCAGCGAAAGCAGGTAATATATGTCCATTTTTCCAAACGTAGCCAAAGCGATGCCCGCCCATCATACCGGCGAAAGTCATTTCTGTTAGTCCTTCTGGTAACGGCATAATTGCAGCAAAAGCATAGGATGGGGGTCCACCAATGACTACGGAAGCTCGGAAAGGCTCATCCGTTTCATTGTACATCGTATGATGTACGCCTATGCCTCTGTGAAGTTGGTAGTGCATTCCTACTTCTTTGTTCATTACATATTCATTTCCAGAGAGTTGCACTCGATACATTCCAATATTGGACTGCATAATGCTTTTTGTTTTTGGCGGCAAGGTAATCACTTGGGGCATGGTTACGAATGCACCGCCATCCATGGGCCAAGATTTAACTAAAGGGAGTTGGTCAATCGTAGTTGTACCATGTAAAATGGGGGCATTAAAAAGTTTGCGCTTAGGCAATGCGGAAAGTGCTGTAAATGGCGCGCTGGTGTAGCGCAGCGGATTTTTGAAAAAATTAGTGGGGTCTGCTTTGAGTTCTATCACTTTTTGCACCTGGTTGATAGTGTGCCGAAACAGGAAATCAGTGCGCTCAAAAGTGCCGTAAAGATTGGACAACGCTTGGAATGGACTCCCTTGTACCCGCTCAAATAAGATAGCAGGTCCTTTGGCTTCGAATATTCTTCTATGAATTTCTGCTATTTCTAAATTTGGGTCAACTTCTGTTTTTATGCGCAAAAGCTGCCCATGTTTTTCCAAATCCAATGCCGCCTGTCTAAGACTTTTATATGCCATGTTTATTAATGTCAAGTTATTTTTATTATTCGATAGGTAACAACCAATCGTCCCATAGGTTTGTCATCGAATTATAAAAGCGATAGACATAAGCAAAAGAGGATTTATGTAAAAATAATCAACTTGTTGACCATGTGAATGTTTTCCTTCATTAAATAGCAAATCAATAAAAATGATAGCACACAATAAACGCACTGACGTGAACGAACTCGGCGAGTTTGGTTTGATTGAACATTTGACCCAATCTTTTGAGCGAAAAAATAAATCTACCATCAAAGGGATTGGAGATGATGCTGCTGTAATTAAAAATGGCAACTTTTTGACTGTTATTTCCACCGATATGCTGGTAGAGGGTATTCATTTTGATTTAGCATATACTCCTTTGCGCTATTTAGGCTATAAATCAGTGATTGTTAATCTATCTGATATTTATGCGATGAATGCTCAACCCAAACAAATTACTGTTTCGTTGGCACTTTCTAATCGTTTTTCGGTAGAAGCCTTGGAAGAATTGTATCAAGGTATCCGAGAGGCCTGTGAGTTATATCAAGTGGATTTAGTAGGAGGTGATACCACTTCCTCTCCGAAAGGTCTTTATATTAGTGTGACAGCAATTGGACAAGGTGAACCTGACAAATTGAGCTACCGCAATGGAGCAAAAATAGGCGACTTGTTGTGTATTACGGGTAATGTGGGAGCAGCTTATTTAGGCTTACAAATTCTGGAGCGTGAAAAGCAAATATTTCAACAAACAGGCGCACAACCTGACTTTGAAGAACAACAATACCTCATCGAACGCCAACTCAAACCGGAAGCTAGAAAAGATATGATTGAACTTTTTGCAAAAAATCAACTTGTCCCTACGGCTATGATTGATGTTTCAGATGGTGTAGCTTCTGAAATCTTTCATATTTGTAAGCAATCTGGAGTGGGTGCGTACATTGAAGAAAGTGGAGTACCGATTCATCCAAATGCACAAGAAATGGCGATTAAATTTGGGCTTGATCCTATCACCTGCGCATTAAGCGGCGGCGAAGATTACGAACTTCTTTTTGCGATTAACCCTAAAGATTTGGACAAAGTAAAATACCTGCCTGACATTTACATCATGGGAGAAATTGTTGCACCATCAGATGGTATCAAGTTGCATACCAAAGGAGGACAAATTCACCCTTTAAAGGCGCAAGGTTGGAAGCATTTTTAACAAAAAAAGGCACTGAGCAAAACGCCCAGTGCCAATGATTTAGCTTTTTATGACTAACGATTAGTTATTCGTAATCACAAAACGCTCGTTGTTGCCTTGCTCGTCTAGGATGAAGTACACCCCTGCCGCTAGGTGCGATACGTCAAGTTTCAACTCGTTCC
>DAITMC010000355.1:0-3034 GCA_036835365.1 Saprospiraceae bacterium | reverse complement strand
AGCGTGTGCTATTTGTGTTCTAGTTTTTTGACTAATCATATACTTCAACTGCTTTATGCTATGTTGATGAAACAGCTTTCCTCAATTTGTTTTCAAAAATAAATGAAAATTGCTAGAAAAGCAATAGGGGAGCAGTTAAAGTTCTATTTTAAGACGAAAAATGGGGAGGAAAGGTTGTATAGTAACAACATGCTAATCATAAAAAAAGAAGCATGAATTACAATCAAACTAAAGTTAAAAGTAAGTGTATTTATAATACCTTGTACGGATAAAAGCCAACGATTCTTCGTTCAAGGAAAACAACCATAGTTGAAAAAGAAACTGTATAAAATGGAATATAAACATATAATAAAACGAAATCCTGATAAAAGATTTGGTAAGCCTTGTGTGAGAAATACAAGGATTGCCGTATTCGACGTACTTGGATGGTTAGCTGCGGGTATGACCACAGAAGAGATTATTGATGATTTTCCTGAACTAACTAATGACGATATAAGAGCTTGTCTTGCGTATGCAGCCGACCGAGAGCATAAATTACAGTATGCACCATGAACCTACTTTTTGATCAGAATGTTTCATTTAGAATAACGAAAAGACTGCAAACTTCATTTCCTAACTGTAAGCATCTATCAGATTGTGGATTAATGAATTGTGATGACCTTGATATTTGGAGCTATGCCAAAAAATATAATTATGCTATTGTTACATTTGATGCTGATTTTTACGATATTAGTTTGATAAATGGACATCCTCCGAAAATAATTTGGTTAAGATTGGGGAATTTAACCACACAAGAAATTGCTGATTTGATGTTGCAAAAGAAAGATATAATTGAACAATTTCTCGAAAGCGATTATTATAAAGATACCTCGTGTTTAGAAATACATTAGAGTTCCCCTTTTTTGTATAGTATAAGTTTAAGGTGAAAATTGTGAAAGTATGAATATTACATTGTCTTGCACATGGCAGATAAGAACATAATTTGCAACTTATGGAACTTACGTTTACTATGTACCGAAGTTGTAGTAAACGTAAGCCACTTATTACTTTTTCAGAATTTAAAATGCTATATCACTCATACTTTTGCTCTTTTTGTAATTTTATTCGCTCTTGTCTTCTTTGCTCCACCATTTCCTCTGTTATTCCTAGTCTTTCTCGAGTCTGGCTACCAAAATATTCAGGATATTGAAATATGAGGGCATCGCGCTCTTCTTTTGTTTTGCATTTCTTAAGACTAGGTGAAACTACTTTGTCGTAGAATTCATTACGCATTATCTGTTTTTCATCCTGAAGTCTTGGAGCAACTTCTAGTTCTCTCATTAGCTGAGCAAGCTTCGAAAAGTTAAAATCAATTTCGGCGTAAGTAAGTTCAAGCAGTCTCAAAGAATCACTCTTCGCCAATTTTGTCCATGTGTAAGGACTAAGATTGTTTAAACTATCTACCCATCTATGAATGTACTCGGGTTTTGAAATTTGCCCAACCAGTAAAGTGGAGGTAGCTAAAATAAAAAATATAGAAAAAGAAAGATATTTCATAAAATTTAATTTAAGGTTTTGAATGAACTATTTAAAAAAATTAAACAAGGTTTATTAATCTTCACACCACGTTAGGCAATCATGGCATTCATCCATCACCTCCTGATACCGCTCTGAAATTCTAAAATTACTACCAGCTTCTGACTCTCGATATATCGTTCCTTGCAATGTTCCTCCGGGTGTAGATATTCCTATACCTACTCCAGTAGTGGCAGTCAGTGAGTAACTTCCATTAAACCTTACTTCTAAGTTTTGAGCTCCAGCGTAACTAGCAGTAGAATTATCCGTTCCTAACTTCCACCGTGCACAACCCTGTTCAAATGAAGGCTCAATAAATGCTTTGAAGTTACAACTGCTACCTAGTGAATATACTACACCAGTAAATGTACAGTATGTAGGCGGAATAAAAGTATTTTGTTCAGATGCAATACCACCAAAACTCCATTCACACGGAATGAATTGTTGACAAGGTATTCGAGTATCTCTCTCTTCAGGAGGAGGAGGACCGCCATCTGTACCGCTGCCACTGCCTGTACCACCACCACCTCTTGTGCCGCCACCACCGCCTGTATAATCACAATCAAAGCAAGGATCGCCTAGACCACCTCTACCACCACTAAGTGTACCTCCAAAATCAGAGCTGCAGCGTCTTACAGTAACGTATACTGCCTGATAAAATTCTGGGCAGAAGAAATTGCGTGAACTTACTGGGTTCTCATTTCTTATTCGTGCGAATGGTATACAGCGTATATAAGTAAGTTCAACACAATTCCTAGATTCAATTTCGTTTCGCTCATATCCAGCCGTATCCACCTCCCAAACTTTACCAAATAAACTATAGTCAAATAATTGAAATTCTGACATTATGCTAAAATAATCTTGTTTGGTATAACTACCTGCACCATAGGCTTCCATAATTTCTTTTTTGTTAAACAAATAAAACTCAAAAGCATTTTGTTTGAACAATCCGAATAATACTGCCGTGATTGTGTCCCCTTCTAATAAAGCTAAAGGTGAAATAATGATTGGGTATGTAGTGCTATCACTATTTAAACCATCCACATAATTAGCTTTGTTCCATAAAGGATAACCCATTGTACTGATAATATTGTGAATACTTCTGTTGCTGCAATTCGTTTTTCGGACTGCTTCGATTTGTTTAAGCATCAACAAAGAATCCTCTGGTTCAGTAAAATAGGTGCTGGTGAGAAGATTCTTGTTTTGTGTTGAAGCGTAAGCATAACTCAGAAATTCCTTTTCTGGCTGCGATTCTGTGCAAGAAGCATTTGACGGAGCAATCTTTCTAGGAGCAGATACATCGCCTTCTTTCTCACAAGCTAAAAATATGCCCAGCCCTACCAATGTCATTACTAAAATTATAAAGTAATGAATAAACTTTCTCATAAAAAAAATGTAATTTTGTTTAACAATAAATTAACTTTTCGCACTAATGCTAGCCGTGATCAAAAGCAGCATTAGTGCTTTCTTCCTATATTGA
>DAITMC010000354.1:0-3041 GCA_036835365.1 Saprospiraceae bacterium | reverse complement strand
CTTCTTGCCATTTGCTTATAGTTTCGATAGCAGCGACCTCTGCTGTTACTTCAAATACATTCGTAATCCAATAAGCATGAAATCGTTGAACGCCTTTTAATTGAGTTATTTTATTTTTAACTGTCCCTTGTGTCAATGCAGCTTTTTTTTGCAGGGCGGTTATGACTTGTTTTGCGCGCTCCTCTACGGGGAGTTTTGCTTTTTTCATTTCTGCAAACATCGTTTCCACATCTACTTGATCTTTTAGTAGGACAAAAACGGTGTGTATTTCGTTAGGTGAAGTCTGGAGTATTTCTTGTAATTCGGGCGTAATAGTGTTTACCTTTGTTTTTGTATTCAGCCATGCTCCCATCAAGAGTAAAAGGGCGGCTATCATAGAGGTATGTAAATAGTTGCTGGTCATTTGATATGATTTACCTATTAAATTTTAATCCTAAAGCTACTAACGACTAAATTTGTGCAAAAAATATGAATTTAGCGAATACTTCTGGCTTTTTTCCGTCAAATTAATAATTAAACAACAGAATTAACCAGTCTTCATTAATATATGAGTATTCAAGAATATGTAAAAAATTATCAATCAGCAGAAAAGCGAGATGCTATTTTTTTGCTGCTTTGGGGCTTAGCAAGTGTGGCAATAAGTATTGTTTTGTACTTTATCTTCAATGATTTGTTTTGGAAGTTTTTCTCCTATCCTTTTGCAGGTTTGGGGGCAGGTATGGTCGTTGAAGCGATTTCTCATTTTATTGTTAAGGCTAAGCAGAAATCATTTTTTGATGATGCCTTGTTAGCATCGGAGAAAAACAGAGCCATAGGTGAAATCAAAAAGTTAGATTTACGCAGACATTTTGATACAGTGCTGTTCATATTAGGGTTTGTTTTATTCATTTTGGGTAGTGTTGTTACCACTCGAATAGTCAGTGCAGGCATAGGTTTGGGGCTGCTCCTTCAAGGTACGGTGTTGTTAGTGAAGGATAGTTGGGCATTGTGGCGTGCCAAATTATATGTTGTGGAGTTGGAAGAAGAACCTTAGCGATGCCTATTCCACCATTTTTTGATAGTGTCAAGCCATTGATAACGAGTGGAGTAGTGCTTCCAGATGAAAAAATAAGGTGCTTGGGTAGCTCCGAATTGTATTCTAATTCTCTCAACAGCAGGAATCATACTACCTTCAAAATCAAAGGTATTTAGTTTCAATTGATGAGCGGTATATTGAATGGCTTTCCAAATCAGTAAAATACCTGCACCACTACTACGCAATTTTGGGTCATCTCCTGAAAGATGATAATAGCTGGATTGTTTATCCCAAATTAAATAAGCTACTGCATGAATTTGCTGTTGCTCATCTACGGCATAAAATATTTTCCTAGCTTGGTAGAGCGACAAAGCGGCATCGTGTTTTAAAAATTGAGCTAAGGAGTAAGGCATAGCCATATTTTGACGATCAAAACTTTTCTGGTTGATGGTGTAGAATAGCTTTGGTGGAAGGTCTTCTAAAACAGTGAGTTGCGCTTCTGCTTTTTTAATATTGCGCTTGATATTTCTGTTGAACCCATCAAAAATAGCCGTTAAATTTTGCAAATTATTCAAGCGATAGGTGTAAAAAGTAGTCTGCTGAAAACCTCGCCAATAAAAAGGTAGCCAATTGGATATCAAGGGAGAAAAATTTTGCTTGAAGCCATCTATTTTAGGTAAATGCTCAAGGAGCAATTCAAAGATTAAATGCTCATACTTAGCAGTTCTGTAAGCAGGCAACAAATGAGGTCCTAGAAATTTAACAAAAGGTGGCATGATAATGTAGCGCATTCCCATTCGGCGTTTCAAAAAATAAGGCATTACACCGATAGTTGCTTTTCCTTTTTTCACCACTAATGCCTCCCATGCACAAACGCTATCTAAATACCAGCATTCGAAGAAAATAGGTACATCTTCTGCTGTTTGGCAGTAATGCACATAATCTGATTTGTTGTCGCTGATTGAGAAATCCAACATTTAAGCGTTAAAATGAATTTAGAAAATTATTATTCTTTACTTTTTTTCCTCCGATACAACCTTTTGAAAAAAAAAACATCTATTATTCTAGTGGCATGTAACTTTTGGGCACGTTCGTTCGACTTACTAAAAAAATACCCAATTAATTATAGATAACAATTTACATATTTTTCAACTAATTCAGAAATCACCCATTTGATGGCTCTACGAAGTAGAGCCTCTTTTTTTTTACTACCGACCCTCTAATTTATCTTCTAAAGTTTCTATTTTTTGCAGCACTTTACTGTAGATGAGGTCTAGTTTGATAGGGTCTTTTTCAAGCATATCTAATGCCGCATTCACCTGAGCTATAGTTACTTGATGAATAATTTCAATATGCTCGTAGTACATTTGCATCAAACTATCTTTTTCCTCGCCGTAATAAGGCTGTGCCGCATTTTCTGCTACATAAGTATCCAACAATACATCAATCAACTTTTCTTCTGAGATGGGTAATTTACCTAAGTTGCCATTTTTTTTACAACTCGTTAGCAATCCAAATAGCGAACAACAAACAATAAGAACCGTCCTATTCATTTTACATCCAGTTTTAACTTTATGACATCGCATCAACAACAGCAAAGTTAGTGATGTTGCACATCATAGAATGACATTGTGCGCTCATAAACGCATAACTTTGCGTTCTTTTGCATTTTGTTATGATTTTTCGTTACTCAATTTGATGCTCATGCGCCATATTTTATTTATTGATGCTGCACATCCTGTCTTGGAGCAACATCTAACCAGTTTTGGTTACATTTGTCATCCTCATTATACCACTACCAAAGCAAATTTAGAAAAAATATTGCCTCCATTTTTTGGTGTGGTTTTAAGAAGCCGCATTAAAATTGATCGCCAATTCTTAGATGCTGGCAAGAACTTAAAATTTATTGCTAGAGAAGGAGTCGGTATTGAACACATTGATGTCGAATACGCCAAAGCAAAAGGCGTTGAGGTGTTCACCTCACCCGAAGGTAGCATGGACACCGTGGCAGAGCATACTATGGGAT
>DAITMC010000353.1:0-3076 GCA_036835365.1 Saprospiraceae bacterium | reverse complement strand
GATAGTGTCATTCACTTTCAAACCATTAGGCGCAATGATGTAACGCTTCTCGCCATCTTCATATTCCACTAAAGCAATATAAGCAGTTCTATTCGGATCGTATTCAATAGTCTTTACTATTGCCTTCATCAACTCTTTATCACGCTTAAAATCAATGACTCGGTAGCGACGTTTGTGTCCACCACCTCTTTGACGCTGAGTTCTTCGACCCTGATTATTTCGACCACCTGTTTTTTTGATAGGCTCTAACAGACTTTTCTCAGGAGTATCCGTCGTCAACTCTGCATAAGCATTACCCACTCTGAATCTTGTACCAGGCGATACTGGTTTATACTTTTTCGTTGGCATTTTTAACTAAATTATAGTTCAAATACAATATCTTTCACGCTACTACAACTCACCAAAGAAGTCAATTTCTTCACCAGTAGCCAATCTAACAATAGCTTTTTTAAAAGCTGAAGTTCTTCCTTTATTAGCACCTCTCTTTGTGTTGCGTGTTTTTTCTTTTGAAGGCATAATTGTTGTATTGACAGAATCAACAGTAACATTATACATATCTTCAACTGCTTTTTTTATCTCAATTTTATTGGCTTTTCGATCAACAACAAAAGAGTACTGACTTAATTTATTGGTTAATAACTCTGTTTTCTCTGTGACTAGAGGACGAACGAGTATGTCTTTCTTTATTGCCATAATTTATCCTTAATTCAGTCAAACCAAAAGATTAAAAATTCTCTTCAATTTTCTTTATTGCACTTTCTACAATCACTAACTTATCTGCATTCAAGATGTCATAAGTATTCACATCTTGAGATCTAGTAATATTTGCTTTCTTTAAATTTCTCCCTGAAAGATAGACCTCTTTATTATAATCATTTGTAACAAAAAGCAACTTTTTATCTAGCAAACCCAGTGATTGGAGAATGTTATTGAATTCCTTTGTCTTTGGTGCATCAAAAGAAAAGTCTTCTACAACCAAAAGTGCATTGTTCTTGAACTTATCTGATAATGCAGACTTTCTCGCCAGTCGCTTTGTCTTTTTATTCAACCTCATCTCATAATTTCTAGGCTTTGGACCAAAAACTCGACCACCACCTCTAAAAACAGGACTCTTGATATCCCCTGCTCTTGCAGTTCCCGTACCTTTTTGGCGTTTCAACTTCCTAGTAGAACCTGAGATTTCACTCCTTTCCTTAGATTTATGCGTCCCTTGACGTTGATTAGCCAAATGAGCCTTTACCGCCAAATAAACACAGTGTTCATTTGGCTCTATCCCAAATACATCTTGAGCAAGCTCTATGGTACGCCCTGTATCTTCCCCTTTTATATTAAATATGTTTACTTGCATGGCTGCTACTTTTCTACAATTACAAATGAACCCTTATGACCAGGAACTGCTCCTTTGATAACTAGCAGATTCTCGTCAGGAAAAACTTTAACTATTTTTAAGTTAGGCATCTTAACTTGATCTCCACCTGTTCTACCTGCCATTCGCATACCTTTAAAAACCTTTGCCGGAAAAGAACAAGCACCGATAGAACCAGGAGCACGCTGGCGGTTATGTTGACCATGGGTAGCATCATTAACACCTCCGAAGGAGTGTCTTTTTACAACACCTTGAAATCCTTTACCTTTGGTAACACCCGTCGCACTTACCTTATCGCCTTCTGCAAAAACCTCATCTACGCGAATTACATCACCCAATTGCTTTTGTAATCCTTTGAAATCTTTGAATTCCTTTACCATACGCTTAGCACCTGTTCCTGCTTTCTTGAAATGACCAGCAAGAGCTTGTGGCGTATTTTTTTCTTTTCGCTCACCAAAACCTAATTGCAATGCAGTGTAACCATCAGTTTCTGCTGTTTTTACTTGCGTAACCACACAAGGACCTATTTCTATAACAGTACAGGCTACGTTTTTGCCTTTACTGTCATAAACACTAGTCATGCCAATTTTTCGACCAATTAATCCATTCATAAAATTGGATATTTATAGTGTATAACAAATTTATGGTTAGCAGCAGAGATACCCCAGCAGCAACAAATTTGTTAGAGTTTATAAATTTTATTTCATTATGCGTTAACTAACTTGAGTTAACGAATTCTTTTTCAAGTAATAATTAATTGTAACTTACGTCAACTTGACTTGAATATCTACGCCGCTTGGCAGTTCCAATTTAGACAATGCATCCACTGTCTTTTGAGTTGGTGTGTAAATTTCAATTAAGCGTTTATGGGTACGCAACTGGAACTGCTCTCGAGATTTCTTGTTGACGTGCGGCGAACGGAGCACAGTAAACATTTCTTTCTCTGTTGGCAGCGGAATCGGACCAGTTACAATAGCACCACTATTACGCACTGTTTTCACGATCTTCTCCGTTGATTTGTCTATTAGACTATGATCATAAGAACGGAGTTTGATGCGAATTTTTTGATTCATACCTGTATTAATATTTTAAAACTTATTTAATAAGGCGACAGACTCTTTAGCCTGTCGCATCAACTTATCTATCCTTTTTCTATGCCTTTACAGTACCTCTAGCTTTTTCAATTACTTCCTTAGCAATACCAGACGGCGTTTCTGCATAGTGCGAGAACTCCATTACTGAACTTGCACGTCCAGAGGTAATCGTACGTAAGTCTGTTACATATCCAAACATTTCAGCCAATGGCACATCTGCGTGAATCTCAACTGCTCCTCCGCTTCTTGATTCTTGTCCTTTCGGCAAACCACGACGACGGTTTAAGTCTCCAATCACATTACCCACATAGTCTTCTGGCGTAATGATCGTCAATTTCATGATTGGCTCCATTAATACGGGCTTTGTTTTTGAAGCTGCTTCCTTGAAACCTTCTTTTGCACAAAGTTCAAATGCAATCGGCTTAGAATCCACTGCGTGCATTGAGCCATCATAGACACGCACTTTCATACTTTCTATCTTATAGCCTGCCAATATTCCATTGTCCATCATCGAAATAAATCCATCTCGTATGGGCTTCATATAGTTCTTATCAATAGAACCACCCACAATATCCCACTTGAACTGTAATTTGTCTTTACCTGACTTGAATTCTTC
>DAITMC010000352.1:0-3088 GCA_036835365.1 Saprospiraceae bacterium | reverse complement strand
TTTGAAAGGCATAACCAATAAATCGAATTTTATCTAAGTCAATCGTATTCAATACATTGTAAGTATAGCAAACAAAGCCAGCCGTAGGGTCTTTCACAGGCATCCAAGTTACTAAACGCACGTAAAGCGAAGCGCCATAAGAAAGAAAAATACGATCGAAGGGCCAGTTGGTTACTTTTCCACCTTTAGTATAACGCGAACCAATGGCAAGATCAGCCTTTTTTTCATGGCAAGCCTCAAATAAACGAACCAAATCATCAGGATGGTGAGAAAAATCGGCATCAATTTCAAAAAAGTAGTCATAATTGCGCGCCAAGCCCCATCTAAATCCCGCAATATAAGCCGTACCAAGCCCTAATTTACCAACGCGTTCTAATAAATGCAGCCGATTAGGATAAACTATTTGAAGTTGTTCAACAATAGCCCCTGTACCATCAGGCGAGCTATCATCTACTACCAAAATATCAAAAGATACTGGCAAATCAAAGATGGCTTCAATGATTTTTTTAATATTTTCCCGTTCGTTATAAGTTGGTATAATTGTCAGATTCCTTATCAATGCTATCTTATATAAATTAAAAAGTTTATAAACGCTACAAAGTAAAAAATGATATAATCAATATGTTAGCATAAATATCCCACGGATTTCGTGTCGAGTATTCTGCCTAGCCCGATTGCTTAATTTATATGCTTACATTCAGCTAATTTGTTCAAAGGCGAAGATAATAGGGATTTTTAAAACTTAGGAAAGAGCAAGAGCCTTTCACACAATTATTAGACCACAAGTGATAATTTACTCCTTTTTTATGGAATGTAATGTTTACTTTTGCAATTAAGGTATCAAATTTGTAACTTAGGTTGGATAGAATAACGAATATATTTTTGTCCTCAAGCGCATTATTAGAAATAGTTGATTCAAGTTTGTAAAGCAAATTTTTAAAACTAAAGCATCTCTTATTATGAGTAGATTATTGAAAATCTCGATTGCTTTGATAACAGGCTTAATTATCATAGCAGCGCTTTCCTATCAAAATAGAGAATACATCAGCAATTATTTCTTTGGAGAAGTAACTCCCACAACTCCAATAGAAAACAAAGACATTGTATATGTAGAAGACGAACCTCTAGCCACCAAAGAAATTGCAGTACCAAAACATAATTGTACTTTAACAGGTGAAGTATTGGAAGGCAACCAAAAATTCTTCCAAGCCAAGAATAAATTAATGGCTATTCTTGCTGATAAAAGCACATTTGATGAATCATTAGGTGAAAGTCATCGAGTATTCGTTGTGTATAATACAGAAAATTGCGAGCAAATATTTACCCAAACACTCCCTATTAACTTTAGCCCTGATTATCCTTACTATCTCACTAAAGTTGACTCCGTTAATGGTGAATTGGTGGGTATTATTGGCGTAGATAAGTTTTATGTCTATGATGTTGCCAATAATTTACTTTCTCCCGCTCTGAAACCAAAATTCAAAGGAGAACGATACATGGAAGATGCACAATCAGGAGCTATCGTAAGCCTAGAGCCGTGGGGGCGTTACATCATCGGCTACGCCCAAGATCAAGGAATGTTTGCTTACAATATGACGATTCCGAGAAGCCCAAAACAAGTGGACCCAGTGGCTGAATTTGAACAACCAAATGAAAGCTATGCTACACTTTTTCTCTTGAGTATGCAAGAACAAAATGACCAAGCCCTTGTACCTCAGTATGATGCAAACAACAAAAAAATGGAATTAAATCCGTTAATCGAATCCACACAAGGCATCACCCAACAAGTAACCAAACGAGCAGGAAATAGGAGATACGTCGTTTTGAGATTAAACAATAAATCTAAGACTCCCGTAGCAGTAGATATGCAGACAGGTAAGCGTATTAATTTGCCTGACGACCTTATCAATAGCAACGATACCGCTATTGAAGCGTGGTTAGCAAAACAAAAATAAACGAAAAAATAAACCAACTTTTATATGCTAAGTTTAGGAATTGATGTTGGAAGTTCATCAGTAAAAGTGGCTATTTACGACCATAAACTGGGAAAAGCAGTGGCTTCAGGGCAATACCCAAATACAGAGATGACCATCATAGCCCATCAAGCCGGTTGGGCAGAGCAAGAACCTGACTGGTGGTGGCAAGCCTTTTTGGCGGCTTACCAAAAAGCTATTCACCACAGCACCATCAATACGCTTGATATTCAAACGATTGGTATTTCCTATCAAATGCACGGATTAGTCTGCTTGGATAAAAATGGCAAACCGCTTCGTCCATCTATTATTTGGTGCGATAGCCGTGCGGTAGAAATTGGTCAATCTGCATTGCAGGCACTCGGTCCTGATTATGCTTTTAATCATTTACTCAATAGTCCTGGTAACTTCACCGCCTCCAAACTCAAATGGATAAAAGAACATGAGCCTGATATTTTCGAACAAATTCATAGAATTTGTTTACCAGGCGACTATATTGCCTACAAATTAACAGGAACACTTACTACAACCATAACTGGGCTTTCTGAAGGTGTTTTTTACGATTTCAAAGCAAAAATGCTTAGCCAACCCCTGTTGGAGCATTATGGTTTTTCATTAGATCTATTTCCTACTATTAAAAACGCTTTTGACCATCATGGTATAGTAGTTGATTCAATAGCGGATGAATTGCGCCTCTCGCATCAAGTAGAAGTGACGTATAAAGCAGGCGACCAACCGAATAATGCTTTGTCGCTCAATGTATTAAATGCGGGTGAAATTGCGGCGACTGCGGGTACTTCGGGTGTGGTATATGGCGTGAGCGATCATTTATTCATTGACTATTCTCAGCGAGTCAATAGCTTTGCCCATATAAATTACCAGTTTGACCATCCTAAAATTGGTATTTTGCTGTGTGTGAATGGTGTAGGTATTGCCAATGCTTGGGCAAATAAATGGACAAAAGCAGAAAGCTATGCTCAAATGAATGACGATGCCATGAAAATACCAATAGGGAGCGAGCAATTGCAATTTCTGCCTTTCGGGAATGGAGCGGAACGGATGTTAGGTAACGCCGCGATTGAAGCCAATTTAATGGGTATCAATTTTAATAGACA
>DAITMC010000351.1:0-3101 GCA_036835365.1 Saprospiraceae bacterium | reverse complement strand
TTAGTAGATTTACCTATCTTGACAGAGGAAGTAAAATTATTGACCAATGTTATTCCTGCTTTCCCACAGCCAACAGTTCGCAATAGAATGTTGCTTACAGACTGGAAGTGGAAAAGTATGCGCAAAGAAAGCGTTGAAGAACAAGAATTGGAAAGAAGTACGTGGCTAAGAGCGGCAGGTGCAAAGCTAGAGCATGGCAGACTTTATGCCACCTCAGAATACCAATACGCTAAAGAATTTAGTGTGCCTCAAACAGGACAATTTACTTTACAATGGGATGCTTTTATTCCTAGAACGCAGGAACGCGCCGCTTTTGTGATGTTAGATGAATTAAGCAACCCTGTTATTTTACTCGGTGTTACTTCCGATGGAAGTTGTTTTTATAAATCTCGTTTGGGCTTACCCATTGGCGTAGGTCAATTTTCGACCGATACTTTAGTCAATTTCAAGCTATTCGTAGATGTGGAGGCAGGTAGATTTAGTTTGTTTCTCGATAACGAAATGGTCGCTGATTTTGTGCGCTCTTTGAGTGAAAAAATAATACATCGCTTCTTTATTCAGCTACCTAAAGGTGCTTATCTGGATAATATTTATGGTGTCAATTTTGAACGAACAGGCATTGATTTTCAGAAAGCATTATATCCATTTCCTAAAGGTAGGGTACTGATAGAGCAAGATTTCGACATTCAGGAAGAAATAGGTGATTTAGGTCGTAGTAGTTTTGACGATGCGAACTGGTCTTCCTTAGCATTGCCTATTAATAGTGGGGATCGGTTTAGAAATACGGACTTGATATTGCGTAAAACATTTATTACGCCTTCATTTGACCAAGTGTATTTGCACCTAAATCACGTTGCACCTAACACCGAAATTTGGTTGGATGGACAAGTCATTTATGTTCATAACGATGCCAAGCGTCTTGATTTAGATTTAAGTAAGCAACTAGGCAAGAATCGTCGCCATACGCTTATGTTGCGCATGAAAGGAAATGCCGAAGGCTGGTATTTGGGCGATGCTTGGCTCGATTTTAAATATGCCACCTATATCGAGAAAGCACAAGTTTACACCGCTAGTATCAACAATGGAAATGCTGCACTTAATATACAAGCAAACTTAATATCAAAAACATTACAACCAACAGTGAATGGTCTTTGGCAAGGTAGGGTGAATGTTCGCGTTTTCCCCTTCACGCCAAAAGAAAGCACTTCGCCTATTGCTAATCAAACTTTTCCAATTACGATGCGCCTCTATCGAGAAGAATTGTTTGAGGAAAGTATAGTTATTCCAAAACCTAAGTTGTGGTCGCCACAAGAACCAAATTTATACAAAGTAGTGATTAGCCTCGTAGATGGGCAAGGGCAATATGTGGATGACTTTGTATTGGTAACAGGCATCAGGACGATTAATCAGACAGGCGGTGTGTTTCGCTTGAATAATCAACCGATGTTGTTGAGTGGCGTAAATTTGTCTGATTATGTTCCATTTAGTGTAGAAGCTTATGATGTACCGATACATCGGCAAGATGAATGGCTAGTAAGGCAAATTCAGTCCGCTAAAAAAATGAACGCCAATGTATTGCGTATCAAAGATGGACAAAATATAGCCGTAAATCGTTTTGCGGAATTATGTGATTATTTCGGGATGCTCTTGATTTATCAAACCAATTATACGCCTAAAGACAAACAAATTTGGTCCACTGATTTTCAAGCGATTCAGTCTAATGTGGAGTATTTAAGGCATCATCCAAGTATTGTGATGTGGCAAGCAGCAGATGAATTGACGTTTTACAATTATTTCCAAGACGCAGTAGGTTGGATGACTCAATTCTATGCAACAGTAATGAATGCTGACCCCAGTCGTTTAGTCAGTTTGACAGGGTTGTATCCAAATTTTGGCAATACAGGTATCCCCAATAGCGACGGGAGCAGGTTGTATGATAGTCAACAACGACGCTATCGCTTATTACAAGATTCCTCTGTATGGATAGCTTCAAACGTGGTGCGCGGAAATGCACATTTTACATTGAGTGCTGATAAAAATTGGAATGACCTAAAAAATTCGCCTGTTAGTACGCAATATGATACGCTCATTCTGAACTACTTAGCTAGCAAAGAGCATAGTTATATTGATTTTAAAGCGGAAGCCATTGAAGGGCAAGAAAATCCAATTACAGTTCGTTCGACCTCGCATCGTTACTCCGAAGCCATGCAATCTCCTTTTGTAGCACAAGCTATTGGTCAGCCACTTTCTTTTGAACAATGGGAACTTAGCCAAAGTTATCAAGCCTTTAGCTTGGCAGAAGCCTTGCGTAAAAAGCGATGGTTAGCTTACGATGGTTTGATTTACAATCAGTTATCTAATGGTGCTGACCCTACTTCACTTCTGGATGCTAGAGGATATATAAAGTTGGCTTATTATGCTGCAAAAACAGCGTTTCAACCCACTTTAGCGGGTAGCAAAACAACAGATATGGCTTATCTCACTAAGCAAGCTATTCCCATTTTTGTCAACCATATCGGTAGTGCTACTAAATTAAGTGTTAAAGTAACGATTAAAGACCCAAAAGGAAAAGTGCTTCAAACGCAACAATTTCCAGTTGTTAACTTACCTACGGGTAACACTACAATTGAAGTCGGTCAATGGATTAACTCCATAGCAGAGCGCGGTTGGTATATTGTAGAATACGAGGTAATAAAATAAAAGGAACTTAGGCACTACGGTTTTGGGATATTGCTAAAATTAAAGTCAGAAAAATTTGTGCGACAAAAAGATTCGGCTTATCTTTGCGTTCCAAAATAAATGGCGCGGTAGCTCAGCCGGTTAGAGCGCAGGATTCATAATCCTGAGGTCGGGAGTTCGAGCCTCCCCCACGCTACAAGGGTAAGGAAAAGGTGATGCCGTCTTTTCCTTGCTCTCTATCTAATAACAAATGCTTATATCTCTTCGTCTGTAATGCAAGGTATTTCTTTAGTGCCAATACCCAAATGAATAATCCTACTTCCTGACTGATTAATCGGATTAACGCTTTTGCCAATAATCACGCCATCTTCTGGGCAGCGATAGGTTTTAGTAACTTTTCCAAAGATGTTTTTCACCTCTGC
>DAITMC010000350.1:0-3105 GCA_036835365.1 Saprospiraceae bacterium | reverse complement strand
GATTGACAGTTTAGCACTCCGAAATCCCCAACTTCTTAAACCCGCAAACCGTTGTGTGCTATTTTAAAGGACAAACCTGATTAAAAACCGAGTAATGAAAAAGAAACAAAATATCGCCATTATCGGAGCTGGCATTTCAGGACTTTCAGCCGGTATTTTTGCCCGTATCAACGGCTTTGAAGTAACCATTTATGAAATGGGACAAAAAGCGGGTGGAGTTTGCTCATCGTGGGAGAGACAAGGCTATTACGTCAATGGTTCTATACATTGGTTAGTAGGCTCTGCTCCCGGCACTGACCTTTATGACCTTTGGCATCAGTTGGGCGTGATAGAAGGGAACACCTTTCACATCCATAGTAGTTTTATTGAATACAAAGACCTCAATGGCAAGGAAGTCCATTTTTACACCGACATACAAAAACTCAAAAAACACTTTTTAGAACTTTCCCCCGAAGATGAAGAGGTCATCGCTGAGTTTGTAAATGCTATTGAAACAGTCGCCAACAATTCATTCCCTTTAGACAAAGCCTTTGAGCTGCTCAATGTCTGGGATTGGACGAAAGCCTTGATTTGCAACCTACCCTTTGTAATGGCTATGGGTAAATTCAACCAAATCTCTATCAAAGACTTTGCACAAAAATTCAAATCAGAAACCCTGCGAGAAGCCTTAGAACATTTTTGGGCAGCCGATATGTCTATGACTTTCTTCCTGATGCAGTTGGCTTATGCTTACAAAGGCACAGCAGGCTATCCTTTGGGCGGTTCAGGGAAGTTTATTGAGCTATTGGAAAAACGATTCTTGGACATAGGTGGTAAAATTGAATTTGGAAAAAAGGTAACAAAAATTATAATTGAAAAAAATCAAGCCGTTGGCATAGAAGTCAATCATAATACAACAATAAAAGCTGATTACATTGTCTCGGCAGCGGACGGGCATACAGTGCTTTATGAATTATTAGGCAAAGAATATGTAGATGAAGAAACCCAAACAGCCTATCAAACTTTAAAAACCTTTCCATCACTCGTTTATTTTTCAGCTGGAATTGACCGAACTTTTGAAGAAATAAATCCTTCCATTGTGGGTGTGAATATCCCTTTGATACAATCTTTGAAAGTTGGCAATTACATCCACGAAAGAATCACCTTTCAGATTTATAATTTCGACCCCACAGTTGCCCCCAAGGGCAAAACGCTGATTACAGCTATGGTGGATACCGATTATGACTCTTGGAAAAATATTTACGAACAAGGGCAAGAAATTTACCAAAATGAAAGGCAACGCATTAGTGATGCTTTGATTGATGCTTTGGAAGCCCAATTAGGCCATATCAAAAACAAGGTAGATTTTATGGACACGGCTACACCTATCACTTACAAAAACTGGACTGGCAACTACAACGGAAGTTATGAAGGTTGGTTGCCCACACCCCAAGCGGCAAAACTGAAATTACCCAAGCATTTCAAAGGATTGAGCAACTTTTATATGTGCGGACACTGGGTAACTCCCGGTGGCGGTATGCCCCCTGCTGCTTACTCAGGTAGAGATGCTATTCAATTGATTTGCCGAGACGAGAAAATACACTTTAATACAAGTGAGTTATGAAGGAATATATCCAATGGACAATTACCCGCATTGTAATTCCTGTATCGTGGTTTGCATCATCGGTATACATTACTCGTTTGGCGGTTAACAATGTGCATATCGAGTTTGCTTTGGGAGCTTTGGTATTGGTGATTTATGCCGTTGTAATTGATTTTCCGAGAAATAAAAAATGAGTAAAACAGCACACAACACGGGTTTTGCGTCAGGCGGGGTGACGTGCAAACTTGGAGCTTTGTGCTTCTATTCAAGTGTAGTGCTGGTTGACAGTTTTGTGCTCCAAAACCCGCCCGAACGCAAAGCCCGAAAACGTTATGGTGCATTTTAAAACGACAACAGACATCAAATGAATTTAAGAAAAGGAAAGACGAAATCATTACTTGAAAGTTCAATTGACTGTGCTTTACTTGCTGTTGAAATTTATAATAAACCTCGTGCACCTTTTCGTGTTGAAAGTTTTATTACTCATATGATAATGGCTTGGACGAGATTACTTCAAGCACATTTTAATCACACAATTGGTGAAACATACTTTTACAAAGAGAAAAATGGTAGATACAAATTAATTGATGGAGAAAGAAAGGCTTGGGAGTTGAAAACTTGTATTACAAAGTATGGACAATTAACAGAACCTGTTAAAACTAATCTTGACTTTTTCATAAAATTGAGAAATAAGATTGAACATAGGACAATTGACAAAGAAGAAATTGGAATAATGATTTTTGGAGAATGTCAATCATTACTCTATAACTTTGAAAACGAGCTTATAAAATTGTTTGGAAAGGATTATGCTTTAAATGAAAGTCTTGCTTACTCTTTACAATTTTCAAGGCTTCGAACTAGCAAACAGAAAGAAGCGAGTAAACAGTTGCTTTCTTCAGAATATAGAGAAATTAAAGACTTTATTCATAAATACAGAGACAGCCTAAGACCAGATGTTTTTTCAACTCAAGAATTTAGCATCAAGTTGATTCAAGTTCCAAAGATTGGAAACACAGGGAGAAATGATTTAGCAATTGAGTTTGTCAATTGGAATTCAATTTCGGAAGAAGACAAGAAAAAGTATGACAAACTAACAACAATTGTAAAAGACAGAGTAATTAAGTCAGAAGCAATCAATCCAAGCAAAGTAAAGCCAGGTAAGGTTGTAGAAGAAGTAAAAGAAAAATGTGGAATTCAATTCAGTCACGCTGACCACAAATACATTCTTGCAATATTTTCCATTAGACCATACAAAGAATTTGACCCTGAACAAGACCCATTTGAAACTAATACAAAATATTGTCATTATGACGAACCACATAATGACTACTTGTACCAAGAATGTTGGATTGATTTTTTAATACACAATATTCAAAATAATAGACTAAATAAACCGATTTGGAAAAAAGCATTTGACGACAGACGACTTTTAGACATTAAAAAATATGAAATTGAATAGAAAAACGCACCATAACAGCACCTACCCAAAAGTGGCGGTTCAGTGGTTAAATCAAGCTTTGTGC
>DAITMC010000349.1:0-3108 GCA_036835365.1 Saprospiraceae bacterium | reverse complement strand
AAACGAACCAGTAAAGCACCTGAAAATAAGCCTGAAATATTTCGTTTCGGCAATAATCAAGTCAATTTTATTACTTTCGAGGCAACGGGTAGTAATGGAGATTTTACGCTAACAAAAAAAGAAGCTATGTTGCTTAAGTTGTTGATTGACAGAGAAAATGAGGTGGTTTCGAGGCAGCAAATCCTACAATCGGTGTGGGGGTACGATGTTTATCCTTCTACCCGAACGATAGATAATTTCATCCTTTCGTTTAGAAAGTATTTTGAGGATGACCCTAAGCATCCGAATTATTTTAGGTCAGTGCGTGGCGTGGGTTATAAATTTGTGGTAGAGGCTTAATGAATTGAATAAGATTAACGTAGTGATTGCTCCGCTACGTTAATTCATACTGAATCCGTTGATGTACTCGCTTTTCGTCGTCTGATTGACGACTAAATCTACATTTAATGTGCATTTCTCAAAGCGCATGGCGTAAGTTCTTTTTACAATACTTGGCGATAGTCCCAAATCATTCAATATCACTACATCCAAAAAATTTCCAATTTCTTCTTTGAAGCCCACCATACTGTCTTGAATGGTTTGCAACGTATTTGACTGATTTTTTAGGTTCATCAATTTTACAGTTAGGTCAATTTTAATTTGCTTTAAGTTCATAGTGCATTTATTGTTTTCGAGTGTTCTGTTAGATATCTTAATTTTTAATGATATAACTGAATTTGGTGTTTATTTGTTATATCCAATATTTTAAGCTGCTGTTAATGAGAATGGGCATTTTAATATTTCATTAAGGATTATTTGCCATCTACACTTTTTAGGTGTCATTCACTCAACCAAAGTACCCAAATGGCGGATGACACGCTAAAAAAGGCTAAGGATGTTTTAACAAATTTTAAGTATTTTTTAACAGTTTGACTAGAGAAGGGAAAAATCATCTTTATTAAAAAGGAGCAAAAAAATTGGAATAACAACAAAGGTTAGCGAACTTAGCGACAAGAATAAATCCATCCAACTGACTTTGTAAGATAAATAAGTTATGATTAGGTACAAAAAAGATAGGGATAATATTGCCACCTTGATTTTGGATATGGAAGCACAATCACTAAATGTGATTAACCATGAAATTGTTGATGCTTTTGTACCTGTCATTCACTATCTTAAGAAAGAACGCAGTCGAAATGCCTTGAAAGGCGTAATCATCACTTCTGCCAAACGCAACTTTCTGGAAGGAGGCAACTGGGAATACCTTTATCGCGCCAATGACCCAAAAGAGGTGTTGACATTTACGAACAAACTCAAGCAAATTTTCAGAGACATAGAATATCCTGGTGCGCCTGTGGCAGCGGCTATCAATGGAAATGCACTAGGCGGTGGATTTGAATTGGCGTTAGCTTGTCATTATCGAATTGCGCTCAACCAACCTAAGATTAGGCTAGGCCTGCCGGAAGTGAGTCTTGGGTTGATTCCCGGCGGCGGTGGCGTTATTCGCCTGATGTGGCTAATGGGGGTTGAAAGAGCCTTCCATTTACTAGCTCAAGGGCGCACGTACACACCTAAAGAAGCCTTGAGAGTAGGTATGATTGATGATGTGGCTAATTCCCAAAAAGAGTTGATTGAAAAGGCAAAGGAGTGGTTGCTCAAGTCACCATCCAAGGTAAAACCCTGGGATACCAAAAGTAAAAGAGCCAATAAATCTTCTCAAGAAATACTAGATATTATTCGCCGATTAAATATTGAACTAGTCAAGGAAAAACAAATGCTTTTTCCGGCGCAACATGCCATTTTAAATACATTGGCAGAGAGTTTTCGACTTGATTTTGATACCGCACTTTCCATCGAAAGCCGTTATTATACAGAATTGGTATGTAGCAAAACGGCTAAAAATATGATTCGTACTTTTTGGTTCGACCGTCAGGCAATTGAAAGTGGTGAAATTAGACCTAAAGGTTTTGGCAAATTTCGACCTAAAAAAGTGGGTGTTATTGGTGCAGGGCTTATGGGGTCGGGGATTGCGACTAGTTGCGCTATCAATGGATTGGAAGTGGTATTAAAAGATGTTTCGCGCGTCATTGCGGCGCAAGGCAAGCGTATGGTAGAGCGCAATGCTCAAGAACTGTTGGATAAAAATGAAATTGGGCTAGAAGATAAACATAGTATTATCAACCGTATCCAAACCACAGAAAGTACAAAGGATTTTGAGGACTGCGATTTAGTAATTGAGGCGGTATTTGAGAATGCTGCTGTAAAACAAAAAGTAACACAAGAAGCCGAACAATATCTCGATGAGTATGCTTTTATCGGCAGTAACACACTTTCTGTCCCTATTTCTCAGTTGGCGGAGGCTTCTAACCGACCCGAAAATTATGTTGGATTACATTTTTTTCATCCCGCTCAACAAGTGCCACTCCTTGAAATTGTGAAAGGCAAAAAAACTTCTTCAGAAACTATTGCACGCGCTTATGACTTTGCACGCGCCATTGGCAAAATTCCGATTATTGTCAAAGACACTTGGGGTTTTTATGTGTCGAGAGTACAGAATACCTTCATCTTAGAAAGTATCACTATGCTATCAGAAGGCTATCCTCCTGCGTTAATTGAAAATTTGGGGATACAAGTAGGGATGCCCAAAGGCGGTCTGGCTTTTGCTGATGATTTGGGTTTGCCACTGGTATTGCGTTACGAGCAACTTGCGGCTGCACACTATGGCAACAAATACATCCAGCATCCAGCAGTAGCAGTATTGAATGAAATGATTGGAGAATTGAATCGCAAAGGTCGTGTCAATAATCAAGGGTTTTATGAATACTACGAAAATGACGAACGCAAACTATGGCAACAGTTGAAGCATCATTTCCCTAGCACTAAGCAACAATATGACCGAACCGAATTGATGGAGCGTGTTTTATTTGCGCAAGTTATAGAAGCGGGTTGGTGTTTGCAAGAAGGAGTCATTCAAACCACTGCCGAAGCGAACTTAGCGAGTGTTTATGGTTGGGGATTTCCCGCCCACAAAGGTGGTGCTGTTCAATTTATCTCCGACTATGGTAAAGCACATTTTTTGGAGCGTTGCCAATTTTTTGAAAAAAAATACGGACAAAGATTTCAAATACC
>DAITMC010000348.1:0-3119 GCA_036835365.1 Saprospiraceae bacterium | reverse complement strand
TTAGCCGCGCTAGATGAAGATTTGCGTTTGTTATTAACCGATTTAGATGGTTACTCCGAGCTAAAACTTAATCAAAAACCAAATGAAAATGGCTGGACTGTTTTTCAAGTGATGCACCATTTGGTGCGTACAGAAGATTTATCCTTAAAATATGTACAAAAAAAGTTGAGTTTTAATCCTGATTTGCCCAAAGCAGGTTTGTTGGCTTATGCTCGAAAGCTCGTGCTTAAAAATTATATCAAATATCCATTTAAAATAAAAGCTCCCGCTTCGGTTGGCGAAAATTTACCTGAGTATTCTACTTTCTGGGAAGTGGCTAAAACATGGAAAAATCAACGAGAAGAATTAAATACTTACTTAATGCAGTTACCTAGTGAACTATTTGATAAGGAAATTTATAAACACCCAATGGCAGGAAAAATGACATTAGGCGCAATGATTGAATTCTTTCATGCCCATTTCAAACGGCACAAGAAACAAATAATGCGCACCCTAGAAGCTGTTAATGCTGTAAAAATAAAATAAGAAAAAATAGTATATTTTATTACAAAATTTTGATACTATTAGTATATTCGCCAAATTTATGTTTTAGTTTATTGCCAAAACCTAACAAAATGGTACGTTATCTACCTTTATCCGTATGGATACTCATTAGCTTATTGTCTTGGTGCTGCACTCAGGAAAAACCCACTTCATTTGATTTTTCTGATCTTAAAGTTGTTTGGGAATTAAACAGTAATTTCATAAAAGATCAGCCTCAATTTACCGCAACATTTACTTTTTATAATCAAGGGGAAAATATATTGACCGACCAAGATTGGACGCTTTATTTTAATCAAACCAATCGCAACATAGTAGATAATCTTAGCGAAACTGCTAAAGTAGCGCAAATTATTGGCGATTTTTATCAACTCAAACCCGAGAAAGGGTTTGCTTTATTACCTGGCGATAGCATTACCATTACTTACGCAGGAAGCGCTTGGTTGATTAAGGAAACCGATGCACCACATGGATTGTATTGGAGTATTCGACAAACAGATAGCACTACGCAACAAATTCCATTAACACAATTTTCCATCCGCCCTTTTGTTCGCAAGGAACAAGTGCTTCGGCACAATGGCGACCAATTGCCTATGTGGTCGCCAGAAGAAGAATACCAACAAAATGAGTACCTAACCTTACTCCCTGAAAATGAATTGCTACCGATTATCCCTACACCAAAAAGTATTAACTTTAAGCAAGGATTTTTTGAATGGGAGAACAATTTGACTATTTATTTTGAGGAAGGATTAGACAAAGAAGCCACGTACTTACAAGCAAAAATCAAAGAATTATATAATATCAATACCAATACTTCAGCTAGAAAAAATAACATCAACGCAAAGCAAGTTCTACTTAGTTTTAACAAGGCTATTCCAGAAAGCGAGGCTTACACTTTAGACATAACACCGAATAATATTATTATAACGGCTAACGATAATGCAGGTGTTTTTTATGCAATTCAGTCGCTTATTTCCCTGTTCCCTAGTAAGTATATAGATGCTAATGGCGAAAAAACACAACTTGCTGCTGTAAGTATTAAAGATAGTCCTAGCCTTGCTTATCGCGGGATGCACATAGATGTAGGGCGCAACTTTCAATCCGTAGAAGCTATAAAAAGATTGATAGATGCGATGGCTTTTTATAAAATGAATAAGCTCCATTTTCATCTTACAGAGGACGAAGGTTGGCGTTTAGAAATTCCAGGTTTGCCAGAACTTACAGAAGTAGGTGCGAAAAGAGGGCATACTTTAAATAGTGAACAGTATCTAAATCCAGCATATGGCTCAGGTTCTGACCCCAACGATCCTAAATCATTTGGAAATGGCTATTACACTACAGCGCAATTCATTGACTTAATTCGATACGCTCATGACCGTCATATTGAGGTTATTCCAGAAATTAATATTCCCGGTCATGCCCGTGCGGCGATAAAAGCGATGGAAGCACGTTATAAAAAATTTATGTTACAACACGATGAAGCCAAAGCGGAAGAATATCTATTAAGCGATTTAGAAGATAAATCTGTATATAAATCTGTTCAGGATTATCCAGATAATGTTATTTGTGTTTGCAAGGAATCAGTTTATACTTTTTATAGCAAAGTAGTAAAGGAAATTGTGGCCATGTTCGAAGAAGCCAATGCGCCGCTCACGACTATACACACAGGTGGAGATGAAGTGCCCAAAGGCGTTTGGGAAGGTTCCCCTATCTGCAAACAACTTATGCAACAAGTACCCGAATTGAATACTATCACCGACCTCTCCACTTATTTCTTAGCGCGTATCTATCAAATTTTAGCGCAAGAAAATTTAAAAATGGCAGGTTGGGAAGAAATAGCGATGCTGAAACAAGGAGAGGGTTACATTCCACATCCTGAGTTTATTGGCAAAAATGTGCAGCCTTATGTGTGGCAAAATTTATGGGGCAATCAAGATTTAGGTAATCGTTTGGCGAATGCTGGCTATCCTGTTGTATTGTGTAATGTAACACATTTATATTTTGATTTGGCTTATAATAATGATCCTCGAGAACCTGGCTTTTATTGGGGTGGCTTCCTAGATGCCCGAAAAACTTATGAATTACTACCCTTTGACGTACTAAAATGTACTAAAAAAGATGCTATGGGTAATGCCCTCACTCCAGAGAATTATAAAAATATGCAATCCCTAAACCAAGAAGCCTATGGTAATATTTTAGGGATTCAAGGGCAGCTTTGGGGAGAAACCACAAAAGGGCAAAATATGCTAGAATATTATTATTTACCGAGAATGATTTGTCTTGCAGAACGTGCTTGGAATCCGCAACCGAAATGGGCAGATAGCGATGAAAAAGTACTAGATGTTGCTTGGAATCAATTCGCTAACACCATTGCACAAGCAGAATTGCCTATATTCTCAAAAATATCTGGAGGATACCATTATAAAATTCCAACGCCAGGTGCTATTATAAAAAATGGCATATTATATGCTAATGTTTCTTTACCTGGCTTTGATATTCGATATACTACAAACGGCGAAGTGCCTACCCCTCAATCCATGCGCTACACTCAACCAGTGCCTGTAAATGGCAAAATAAAG
>DAITMC010000347.1:0-3148 GCA_036835365.1 Saprospiraceae bacterium | reverse complement strand
AATTAGAACTGATGATTTTTGCACTTGGGTTGAGCTTTTGAATAGACGCTTTTAACAGTCCAACGGTTTTTGCATCTACCAAATCAGTCTTGTTTAGGATAATCACATTGGCAAATTCAATTTGGTCGGTCAGTAAATTTACAATAGTTCTATAATCGCCTTCCATATCCGTTAATTTGCGGTCAATCAATAACTCGTTTGTTCCAAAGTCGTTAAAGAAATTGAAGCAGTCTACAACTGTAACCATTGTATCAATGTAGCTGAATTTAGAAAGGTCAATTCCCTTTTCTTCATCCACAAAACTGAAAGTTTGAGCAACAGGAACAGGTTCGCTTATGCCTGTGCTTTCAATTAGCAAATAGTCAAATCTGCCTTCATTGGCTAATTTTTCAACTTCTATCATCAAGTCTTCCCGAAGTGTACAACAAATGCAACCGTTGCTCATTTCTACCAATTTTTCTTCTGTGCGTGAAAGCACATTTTGTTCATTTACAAGCCTTGCATCTACATTTACTTCGCTCATATCATTCACAATAACGGCTACTTTTAAGCCGTCTTTGTTATGTAAAATATGGTTGAGCAATGTTGTTTTTCCTGCTCCGAGGAATCCGCTTAAAACGGTTACGGGTAATTTTTTAGTTGCTGTTGATGTCATGGATACTATTTATTTTTATAATTTGAATTTTATTGGAACGAGAGATAAGTCCTGGATTTATTCCTGGTTTTCCTTCGGGAATTTCTGTTTTAAGTGCTTTGTAATAATTTACCCAAGCAGGGAAAAATGTTTTTGTTTTTAGGTCTATGAATGTCATTGGCTCTAATTCAAAAAAGTCATTTTGATTGTTAGCTTGTTTGAATGATTCATAAATCAACTCACTACAATACCATTTACCATTGCTTAATATAAATTCATCGTCATAAGGCTGTCCTATAAGTTGTCTTGCGTTGGATATTTCATTTGGGATTAAATCTTCAAACTGATGTTTAACTCTGCCAACAGTGATATTTTGAATTACGGTTGTGTCGCCACTTCTTGCAAAGAATTTCTTTACAGAATTTACCTGCACCTTGTAGCCAATAGCTTCTATAACTTTTAACGTGTCGTTTATTTTTACCACCATTGCACAATGAGAAAAATCTTTGCCATTAACACCTTCGGTGACTGCTTCAATAGCATTGCATAAGTCGCCACAGTTTAAGTTTTGAAACAATAAATCTCCTTCCTGTAATTTTTCGGAATGGAGAGAATGATTGCAACTTGGCGCTAATGTGCAGCAATACAAAAACAGTAATATGTTGATTAATTTTTTACTCAAAATAATTAGATTGGTTAAACACTTGGTGCTTTTGGTTTAGGAATAAGTTTGAAGTAAATGTTTTTTTCGCCTACTTTTAATATATCGTAATACTGTCCATCAATGATGGAAAGCATTTGCATTGTAGGATTTAGTTTTAAATGTTCTAAAAGTTGATACTCTTCTTCAATACTATAAACTTCGTAAGCTGTATTAGGAGTTTTTCCATCCCCTGAATGTAGAATATCAACAATTCTTGTAGGTGGAAACGAAGCGTTTGTAAATGATGCCGAAAGGCAGAATAGAATTGAAATAAGTAGTGTTTTCATTTTGATGCTATTTGATTTAACCAGTTAATGATGTTTTGTAAATGTTGCTCGCCATAAAGCGAAATAAATTTTTGTGTTTCTTTATTTTGCTTGTCTTTATAAACTGCCAAGCGTTGATGTGCAAAATCCTTGGTTAGATATATTTTGCAGTCGTTTACAATGCAGTTTTTCCATTCTTCAAATGTTTGTGGTATCATTCTTATGATTTTAAATATTGAGCTTCATAAATATTGTTTTTCCGTTCAAAGGGTTCTGTTTCATTCACCTTAAACCACTTTGTCTCTTTGTCCGATTTTTCATTATAGGCTGGGGTAAAAATATCTACCAATTGCGTGAACTCATTTGGCATCAGGGAGTGTATGTTGCCTTCAGATTCTGTTAGGGTGCTTATTTTATTGGGTAATAATATTTCTTCATTTTCTTTTTTTAAAAGACAAGACTTTAGTGTATACGATTTTTCACCTATTGTCTTTGTTTCTTCTTTATCCAAAGTTTCATGGATGGAGTAATTCTTCACCAAGGCATTGCCAGTTACCATATTAATGACACCGCACATGGATGGATGATCATGATGGCTGATATATTCGCCTTTTTCAAACTGCAAAAGAGAAATCTGAAAATCTATTTCTTTGTGAAGTAATTCATGTTCGAACCAATTTTTTCTGATGTCTTTGTAATTGGCTGTAGCTTTTTTAAAGTTGTCATATTCCGGGAAGTTGCATTGCTGCAAAATAGTTTGAACAGCTCTAACATAATCGCTTTGATTCCAAGGAAGTATATGCTGGGTTTTAGCTTGTTTTTGAATTGCTTCCAAAAAAGCATCCCAATTCAATCTTGATTGTGATCCACAAGAGCCGTTTAATTTATTTGCATTAAGTCCAAAAGCTGAAAGACTATTTAAATGTAATGCCACTGCCGCAAATGATGCTAGAGATAGCTTAATAAATTCTCTGCGTTGGTAAGTATCCATTTAGTCAAAATTTAAACATTCATTCGTATCTATTCTTAGTAAAAGACGTTTTTGTCCTGTCTCTTCAATGGTTGGGCTTCTGTGGACGATTGCTGATGTGCCCCCCTGTGGATAAATAGCTCCTTTTAGTATTACTACTGCTCCGGTTGGGGCTTGTTGTACTTTGCTTTCATCCAAGACTATGCATTCATTATCTCCGCAGGTATCTAATGCTTTTCTGTTTACATTATCTTCTGTTAGCCATAAAGTTCCTGGTCCACTATAGGTGCAAAGCAGTCGTAAATCGTTAATATCTGTATGAAACCTTCTGCACATATTTGTATTTACCGTTGCCAGTAAAAGTCGAAAACTATTGGCTTTCGTTATTTGAGTAAATATTGAAAGCAGGTGTTCAATATCTTGCATTAGCAAAATAGAATTAAGATTATCGAATTCTTTTTTTATGGAACTTAATATACAATCCATAGTTCCGCTTGCTCTTATTTCAATTTTCTTATCAAGCAATAAGGATATCTCTTTGGCTAAAAATTCAATTTCACGATTGTAGATTGCAA
>DAITMC010000346.1:0-3161 GCA_036835365.1 Saprospiraceae bacterium | reverse complement strand
TAGTAGTGTTTGCCCATTCGCTAATCGAATGGTTTGTAAATCACGGACTTGTCCTTCAAGTGCCATATTGTGTTGCAAGGCAGGAACAACATTAAATTGGGGTGATTCTCTTTTTAGCAGAACACCAAAAGAAGCATCAAAGCGTCCCAAACTCGGTTGATTGCCATAAAAATTACCTGCAACGAATACTTCTTCTTTTCCATCGCCATCAACATCGTAGGAGACCACCGCATGAATAGGCGCTATTTGCGCCATTGTTGGTAGAGATTCTATCTTAAATTCATTATTTTTTTCTTGCGTAACTAACACAGAAGCAAAGGTTTGTACTTCATGTACGACTACCTTTTTACTGCTAGACACTGGAAAAACCTCTTTGAAAGTGCTTTGTGCAAAAGAATGATAATCGTTGAATTGCTTTTTTAAACTTACTATTTGACTGACAAGCTGGTCTTTTCCTGCAAAAGTGTAGTGTTTGCCTTGTTTGAAATAAGTAATAATGGGGTCGAGTACACCATCGTTATCAAAGTCACTCACATGAAGCTGAACAGGTTGCTGCAAGGAAGCCCGCAAATCGCTATTCTCTCCCCTATTACCAACAAGGAGAGTTTTTTTATTATCTTTCTGAAAATCAACCACTTTTACCGTATTCCACCAACCTGAGCTATTTGGAATGGTAGTGGTCTGATTAGGGTAGCTCAAAAAAGTAATGGGCATCCACTCGCCAACGACAACAACTTGTTGATGATACAGCGCTGCTGCTTTTACCTTACCTAAATTCGGAATAATTTCTACTTTAAATCGAGCATTCCCTTGATTCACAAGCCAGTAACTACTAGGGATTTCGCCATACTTACCCAACTCGTGGCTTGTACCAACGAACAAATCGAGGTCACCATCCTCATCTACGTCTAATGCAACCGCGCAACTGCCGTTGGCAATAAAATCAGGTAGTTCAGTCCGTGTAAATTTTCCCTTTCCATCATTCAAATAGAGCCTATCTTGAAAAAAGGAAGCCGGCAAATTGCTTTCGCCACCGCCACTCACCAAGTAAAGGTCAAGGTCGCCATCGCCATCGGCATCAAAAAACAGAGCATAAGTGTCTTCAAAATTAGCATCTGCCTCCACAGTAGCATCACTTTGTGCCTCAAAGCGACTATCCTGGGTTTGCAAAAACAGTTGCCCTGCTTGTCCTCTAGCTCCTCCAATATAAAAATCTTCCAATCCATCACCGTTCACATCACCAACTGCAATTTTGGGTCCAGCGGTGGACTGTTGCTGTAAAAGTAGTTTTTCTTGGTCAAAGTCATTGTATAAATTTTCTTGATGCTTGAAGTCCATACGCTTCCAACGATTGACCTTAGTCTTTGGTGATGCTGGTTTTTCCGTTGGCATTGCCTCTTGCTCTTTTGCTACTAATCGTTGATTGGCAGTAAGTTGTGTCCATTTTTGTTGTTTACCACTTTGCCAAACCAAAATTAAAGAATCCATGTTAGCTAAATTGCCTAATCCAAAATGAATAATAGGCTCAACGGACGATTGGAAGCCACGCACAGGTTGCATTTCCTGCACCTGCATTTGCCCGCCAGCATACAGAAATGCTTTAGCACCTATACCAAACGTATTTTTTCCTTCCCCTTTTAACGTCAACTGTACATAATTATGGCTAGATAGGTTTTCATAAATGGAAGCTACCGCATTTAAGTTATTGATAATCAAATCCAAATCACCATCGCCGTCAAGATCAGCATAAGCGGCACCATTGGCGCATACTACTTCTTGTAGCCCCCATGCGTTAGCGACAGGTTGAAAAGTTAAATTTTTGTTGTTTCGAAAGGCATAGTTACCAATTACCCCACTTGGCATTTTTTGCACAAGTGCCATATTACTTGCAGATGTTTGTATTTGTTGGTTAGAAATGAACTTGAGGTAATCCAAATCATTAGGTCGCCGCCAGATACCATTGGTGATAAAAATATCTTTCCAACCATCGTTGTCCATATCATGTAGCAATACCGACCAACTCCAATCAGTCGCTTCCACCCCAGCCAGTTGAGCTATTTCGCTAAATTGAATAGACGAACCGAGTAAATTTCCTTGATTCAGTTGCAGCGCATTTTTAGGAAACTGATGATGATAACCAAATTTTAGTTTATAGCGATAAATGTTGTAAGGGTCTGCACCTACCGATTTTTTTACAATAGTTTCGTCTTCGGGTTTCATATCTAAGGACATGATGTCCAAAAGCCCATCATTATTGATGTCTGCCATATCGCAGCCCATCGAAAAGTTGCTAGTATGTGCCATAGATGCAGTAATAGCCTCCGTGAAAGTACCGTCTCCATTGTTGTAGTAGAGGTAATCATTTTCGTGAAAATCGTTGGCAACATAAATATCTGGATAACCATTTTGGTCAACATCCCCAACCACTACCCCCAAACCGTAACCAATTTTACTACTTACAATACCCGCAGCTTGCGTTACTTCTACAAATTTTCCATCATCGTTTCTGTAAAGACGATCCCCTGTTTGTTCATCCCGAATTGGTCTCATGGTAGTATCTCCGTAGTTTTCAGGCGCATGCACGGAATGATTGAGCAGAAAACAATCTAAGTCCCCGTCGTTGTCATAATCAAAAAAGGCAGCCTGTGTGGAAAAGCCCCGAAACGCTAATCCATATGCTATGGCTTGCTCTGAAAAAGTGCCATCTTGATTGTTAATAAATAACTCATTTCGACCTTGAATATTTTTATAGTTACCTAGCTGACAGACGTAAATATCCAACCAACCATCGCCATTGACATCTGCCATGCTCACGCCTGTTTTCCAATTGCCTTTGCCAGCAACATCTGCTTGTAAAGTAATGTCTTCAAATTGAAAATTGCCCTTGTTAAGGTATAATTTATTCGGCACTTGATTACCAGTAAAATAAATATCGGGCAAGCCATCATTGTTGATATCGCCCACAGCTACCCCGCCGCCATTGTAATAATAAAGATATTCGACGATATTAAATGCCTCGTCTTCTTGCAATTGATTGGTGAAATTAATGTTTGTTTGTTGAGGTAAACGCTGCTGATACAACGTGGGAGTGGTTTCTTTTGAACAAGCTACCAACAGGAAACTAGCCCACAAAAGTAGATAGCGCCACCGAATAAAATAAT
>DAITMC010000345.1:0-3187 GCA_036835365.1 Saprospiraceae bacterium | reverse complement strand
AGGCTTCGGCTGTTACTAGCCCTTGTGCAATCTGTTCGTCAGATAACGCAGAGGGGTATAAACCAAGTGGCTGATTAGCAAAAGAAGCATTAGGCACACATTGTGCTTTTAGGAATAATGGCAGTCCCGAAATAAAAAAAAGTAAGTAGAGCCGCTTCATGGTACGGATTAGTTTAAAGTGAAAATGATAAAATGGATTGTTATACCCATCAGTGGATAGATAACATTGTATGATTGCCTCCAAGAATGAATGGCATTGTCTATGTCTAACTAGTGTTATGTCTGTTCTCAAAAGTGTTTTACTGAATGTTCATGTTATATTACGTAGTTTAACAAAGTTTGTTAAGCCAACAGAATAAAAAAATTTGTCATATTAATTGACATTAGGATTTTTCTTTTAAAAAAGGTCGAATAATTAAGCGCAGCGACTGATCGTAGGTGATGTAGTTCCACATCCAGTTGAGGAAAACAAATATTTTATTTTTTGTGCCAATGATAGCAAACAGATGTACTATCAACCAAATATACCAAGCAAAAGCACCATGAAAAGAAGTACGAGGCAAATCCACTACTGCTCTATTTCTGCCGATGGTTGCCATTGAGCCTTTATCCTGATAAACAAATGGTTGCATTGGCTTTCCTTTTAAAGATTGCCTGATGTTCTTTGCCAAATGTTTTGCCTGCTGCAATGCCACTTGCGCCACTTGTGGATGGCCTTTTTCAAATCCTTTTTCTTCCATGTAGGCAATATCGCCGATAGCATAAACATCTTCTAAGCCTTCTACTTGATTAAAACAATTGACTTTCAAGCGATTGCCTGCCATTAAAACACTATCAGGCAACCCTTGTAGGCGATTGCCTGTGATACCTGCTGCCCAAATTAATTTCTTGGTCGGAATCTGTGAACCGTCATTCATCGTTACCATTCGACCATCGTAATCCACTACTCTAGTGTTGAGTTTTATATGCACATTAAGTTCAGTTAGATAATTAAAGGCTGCATCAGCTGATTTTTTTGACATTCCTTTTAGCAATTGATCGGAACTTTGTATTAAATAGATGTCTATTTCTTGCTCATTTAGTTCTTTGTACTCTTTGGGTATAACATATTGTTTCATTTCTGCTAAAGCACCAGCTACCTCCACCCCAGTGGGACCTCCACCCACAATGACAATGTCAATAAATTCTTGTCGAGCATCGAACTCGCGTTCGGTCAAACTATTCTCATAGTCGCTTATTATTTCGTTACGTAAAAATAAGGCTTCTGAAACTGATTTCATCGGAATGGCATATTTTGCTATTTTTTCGTTACCAAAGAAGTTCGTATCTGCACCAATTGCCACGACCAGATAATCGTAGTGAATATGACCATACTGGGTGAATATCTTTTTTGCGGCTGTATCAATGGTAGTTACTTCTGCCATGCGGAAAAACACATTTTTATACTTTTTGAATAGTTTTCGGAAGGGGAAGACAATGGAACTTGGCTCAAGACCAGCCATAGCCACTTGATAAAAAAGGGGCTGAAATTGATGGTAGTTGTTTTTATCTATCAAAACGACCTGATAATCACTTGAAACCATGCGTTTGGTCAACTCAAGACCTGCAAATCCTCCACCAATAATCACAAGTCGCTTTTGTTCTAACTCTGGAATATTAATAGGCATAAATTCGTTAATTATATTTTATATTAAGAACATAACTTTTCTTCCTGATGATGATAAATCAACTTTATCGTTTTATTCATCGAAAATTAGACAATCATCTGATTACTTTTTTGTATCTTGAACGTCAAAATAAAAACAATTAAATTATGAGTGTAATCAATGATTTGAAAAAATTATTTTTTGGTGCGTCTTCTGTGGCAAAGCACACCATAGAGAAGGCAACCGAAGCGGGAAAAGATACAGGTAAAAAATTAGCAGAGCAAACAGAAGAATATTTGGATATTGCCAGCAAGAAAGTAGAAGAAATAAGTGCACAGATTAACGAACGCACAGGTGGAACGCTTGAAAAGGCAAAAAATATTTCTGAAGAAGTAGGGAATGAGGTAATTAAAAAAGCAAGTGAAGTTTGGGAAAAGACAAAATCTTTCTCAGAAGAAGTAGGCGAAAAAGTGATTGAAAAATCCAAACAAATGAAAGAGCAATTTGACGATTATCGAGAAAAAGCTACTGAAAAAGCGGAATCAGCCAAGAAAGAAACCAGCAATACGGTGAGCGCTGCTGCCGAAACTGCTGATGATGTTGCCTCTAATATTTTTAAGGATGCTTCAACAACGACCGAAACAGTAAAAAGCACTTTAGCCGAGAAAGCTAAAGCGGCTATGGAAAAAGGGAATTCAATTTTTGATGATTTGATGGAAAAAGCAGAAGATTTAACCGAAAAATTAAAAGCTAAAGTTGGAGATGACACGCCTACCGAGCCTAAAATCGGTTACGACAATGCTAAAGGTAGCTTGCTAGATGGCAAAGATGACTTCTTTACACGCGCTGACCGATTTGCTAAAGGCGACTATCACAATAAAGGAGATAAAGACATTACCAAAGTAGGCGATATTGAAATTTTGCAAGACCCTAACTATGAAAAGCCTGAAAATAAAGGCACAGTAAAAGGTTTCGAAGATTTAGATGGCGACGGCGATGAAATGATTGATGATGCTGTAATAGTGAAGTAGTTACGTTTACTATTTTTTGGTTTTGAATGTTGAGTGTTGCTTAACTCAACATTCAAAATATAAAGATGGCTACTCAAAATACCAAATTTTAAACCATTCACTGGCAAAGTGAAAAAACTAGAATATATATTTGATTGAATATAAATGTAACTACTTGCCTTGGATAATTTTCCACCGCTCACTCCTCTACCACTAAAAAAGATTGAGCAATTTTAGTAGCGTTCGACTGAATTTGAGCAAAATAAATGCCTTTCTGCCAATTTTTTGGCACTACATTAATAGACTTACCTTCAAAAGGAAGACGCTGCACCAACTGGCCATTCGTGTTATAAATAACTAAAGTGCCTACTGTCCAGTCGTCCAGTCGAATTTGAATAGGCATCCCTACTGCAACAGGATTAGGCATGATAGAAAAAGTGGTGTTTTCATAAGCTACATCAGGGGAGGTAATGGTGGGTTTATCCAGTTGAAGTTCGTACATAGACCGCCCGTAAGTAGCTGCTACTAAAG
>DAITMC010000344.1:0-3190 GCA_036835365.1 Saprospiraceae bacterium | reverse complement strand
TATTTCTCTATGCCGCCGCAACTAATAACTGGCAATTTATGGATGGAAAAATGATTTTCCTTTCTGGTAGCCCTGAGTTGGAAAAAATTAATGGTATTTTGACGGGGAGGCTCTCTGGCATTTCTAATCATTTAGTTCCCAACTGGCTGAAAGGCAATCAATTACCCACTTGGCGAACCAATTGTATCGAAGATTGGGAAGAAAAATTAGACCGCATTGTCGAAGAAACTTTATCTCAAGATATGCGCCTCATCAGTGGCATACCGCCTTGGGTACAAATGTATTACGAACGTCTGCTTGCCAAGACAGGGAAAAGCAACATCTTAGAGATTTTCCCAAATTATAGTGTTTTTGTGTATGGTGGTGTCAATTTTGAACCTTATCGTGCTAGTTTGGAGCACTTGGTGGGAAAATCTATTCACAGCGTAGAGGTATATCCTGCTTCGGAGGGGTTTATTGCCTTTCAAGATAGTCAGCCACATCAAGGTTTATTGCTCAACACCAATTCTGGTATTTTCTTTGAATTTATACCTGCCAATGAAATTTTTAATGAACACCCTACTCGATTATCGTTGCGAGAAGTGGAGTTGGGTGTGAATTATGCACTCATCATCAACAGTAATGCGGGGCTTTGGGGCTATAATATTGGCGATACGGTTGAATTTATTTCCCTCCAACCTTATCGTTTGGTGGTTACAGGACGTATTAAGCACTTTATTTCAGCCTTTGGGGAACACGTCATTGGCAAGGAAGTGGAACAAGCGATGCTGGAGGCTTGCCAAGCTTGTTCTGCTAATGTGGTCGAGTTTACCGTTGCGCCTAACGTAACGCCCAAAGAAGGCGGCTTGCCCTATCATCAGTGGTTTATTGAATTTGAAAAAGCCCCTGAAAACTTAACTACTTTTGCTAAGACATTAAATCAAGCCATGATGGAGCAAAATATTTATTACGATGACTTGATAAGTGGTAATATTTTACAACCGTTGAAAATCAAAGTATTACCCAAAGATGCTTTCCGCAATTACATGAAAAATCAGGGTAAATTAGGTGGTCAAAACAAGATGCCACGTTTGAGCAACGACCGAAAGATTGTATCGGAATTGGAAAGTTCATAAAGTTTATCTCAACGTTCTTCCTAACCAACTACTCATTCCTACGCCAAAAAGCACGATTGTTATGGAACTCAACGGCATAAGAATAGCAGCGATAACAGGGGAAAGTAACCCTTGCACTGCAAAACTAAGCCCGATTAAGTTGTAAATGAACGCTAGAAAGTAAGCACTCCAAACCACCATTCGGCTTTGTTTGATGTAGCGTAAGTACTTAGGAAGTTGGTCTAAGTGCTCCGCAGTTAAAATGGCATCACAAGCAGGAGAAAAGTTATTGATATTTTCAGTAATGACAATACCTACATCACTTTGTTTGAGTGCGCCAGCGTCGTTTAATCCATCGCCAATCATCATCACTTTTCTATTTTTTTGTTGCATTTGCTGCATAAAATCTAACTTGTCTTGGGGTTTTTTATTAAAATGAAGTTGAGCATTATCTCCAAAGTAAGGCTGCAACCTTGACCGCTCGCTATCATTGTCCCCTGAAAGTAGCGTCAATTCATAGTAAGGACGCAACTGAGATAAAAGTGAAGCTAAATTTTTTCTATACTGATTTTGAAAACTAAAATAGCCTTTCCATGTACTGTCAATTTCAATGAATACTCCTTTTTGATGCTCAGTAATTTCGTTTTTAATATCTAACATAAAGCTGGCTGCTCCTATTCTAACTGTTACATCATTCACATCCGCAATAATGCCTTGACCTACAATTTCTTCTATGTTGTTGATAGGCAGCAAGTTAAATTCTGATAAATGCTTATTCAAGGCTCTACTAAGCGGATGTGAAGATTGGTACACTGCACTACGAATAAGTTGTTTTTCTAGCTTCGTTAATGTTGAGCCATGAAAATCAATAACTGGCTGTGTATTATCCGTTAAAGTTCCCGTTTTATCAAATACGATCTGCTGGATGTGTTGCATTCGCTCAATGACATTGATGTGTTTGATGTAAAATTGATAGCGTGCCAACAATCGCAAAACATTGCCGTAAGTGAATGGAATGGAAAGCGCAACAGCACAAGGACAGGCAATAATCAAGACGGCAGTAAAGGCGTTGAATGCGGTACTTATGTTGCGTGGAAGCCAATAAAACAAGGTAGAGAAGGCAACCAATAGAATAAACGTAGTAAACATTTTACCAATTTGATTGGCTAGTTGTGTGCTTTGTGGCTCTTTTTTTTCAAAGGCAGTATTGTTCCAGAGTTCTGTTAAATAGCTCTGCGCAATGGTTTTAGTAATGCTTATTTCTAGTTCACTACCCATTTGTTTGCCGCCGGCAAATATTTTTTCCCCTATTTGTTTTTGCACGGGTGCAGATTCTCCTGTCACAAAACTGTAATCAATATTTGCATTTCCTTTTAGAATAAAACCATCGGCAGGAACTAATTCTTGATTTTTTATGATAAGTATGTCTCCTATTTGGAGTTTATTTAAGGCTACAGGCATCCATTCTTTGCCTCGCTTCACCATTGCTGCAATAGGGAAGTAGGATTTATAATCGCGTTCAAAAGATAAGTTATAATAAGTTTTTTGTTGAAACCATTTTCCAATTAACAAAAAGAAAATTAATCCAGCCAAACTATCCAAGTAGCCAGCGCCAGTAGCCGTTACGATTTCATAAACACTTCTCAGAAATAAAACCACAATACCAATTGAAATTGGTACATCAATATTAAGTTGCTTTTGCTGAATACCTAGCCAAGCTGATTGCAAGTAATCTCGACCGCTATACAGGAGTACGGGAATAGATAACGTTATATTCAAATAACCAAACCATTGTTGAAAGTAAGTTTCTTCTAGCCCTAAATATTCTGGAAAACTCAACAACATAATATTTCCAAAAGCAAAACCTGCTACGCCTAGTTTATAAAACAAGGATTTAGCAACTGCTTTAGTGGTCGGTTTTTCAAGTTCATTGAGATTTAACGCTGGAGCATAACCAATGGAAGCCAATAGTTCTACCACTCTTCGCAAGTTGGTCTTTTGCGGGTCAAAAGTTAAATAGATTCGTTTTTTTAAGAAATTAACCTGAGAATGTATAATACCATCGTTGAGCTTATACAAATTTTCGAGTAGCCAAA
>DAITMC010000343.1:0-3204 GCA_036835365.1 Saprospiraceae bacterium | reverse complement strand
TGCCATGTTCTACAATATGGCGATTCACCATTGCCGATTCTTCAGCGGGAATTACACCGTTCCAAAAACTGCTTTCTCTCACCAAAAAAGTAACTGGGATATGACGAGCATGGAACATTTCTGCCATTTCAATTCCAATCAATCCACCCCCCACAATGACGGCACGCTTTAAGCCATCGCTTGCGGCTTCCATCGCTTCCAAATCTTGAAGATGATATAAGCCACTTACATTTTTCAAATCCTGTCCGGGCCAACCAAATTTGTTGGACTTCGAGCCAGTGGCGATGATTAGTTTATCGTAAGTAAGCAATTTGTTTTCGCCCAAGTTTAATGTCTTTTGCTCAAAATCAATAGAGGCTACCTTCGAACGAAGCAAATCAATCTTATTTTTTTCCCAAAACCAATCTTCATAAGGCTTGATATCCTCATAGCGCATATGTCCCATGTAAACGTACATGAGTGCCGTGCGAGAAAAAAAATGATCGCTTTCCGAAGAAATAACCGTAATTTGATGTTGGCTTAATTTGCGAATGAAACGCGCTGCGGTAATGCCGCTAATGCCGTTTCCAATAATGGCGATGTGCATAATGAATGAGTTATTTTTTATGTGAAATATAACCCAATTCTAGGATTGTTTATCTAAGATTGTTTACATTTCGCAACAAATTACGATATTTTCACTAAGCTAGTTTGTCCATCAATAGACATTTATTTGATAAAATATGAAATTTAATTTCAATAGCTTGATATACCATTAATTTCTTGCGAATTTAGGTTACTGCAAACAATAATTGCTTTTACGAAGTTTAACAAAACAAAACTACAATTCATGTTATTCAGAACGTCAATACTATTATTATTCATTTGTTTTGTCCAAGTATTAACTGCTCAAAACATAACTCAAAAAACACTGCAACACAGCGATTACAGCATGTGGAAAACCATTAACAATACTCAAATTGCCAACAATGGTCGCTGGGTTGTCTATGAACTTTATCCAGAAAATGGAGATGGAAAATTGGTGCTTTACGATGGCAACATCAATAAAGATTATTATTTTGAACGAGGTAAGGAGGGTAAGTTAACAGAAAATAGCCAATTCCTAGTATTCAAAATAAAACCTCATCAAGATAGCCTGCAAGCGATGCGCCGTCGAAAGGTAAAAGCAGAGGATATGCCTAAAGATACCTTAGCCATTTTAAATTTGGATAATAAGCAACTGACAAAAATTGCAGAAGTTCTTGATTTTCAGCTACCCAAAAAATGGAACGATTGGCTAGCGTACCAAAAAGAGCCTTCAACAAAAATAGATACTACCCAAACAGTAGCCGATGAAAAGACTAAAAAAAAGAAAAAAGATGGAAAAGATAATGGTAGCACTTTAGTGGTGCGACAATTAGCGACGGGAGAAGAATACAGTCTGGGGTATGTCAAACAATTTTCCTATGCGGAGGAAGGCGCAAAATTTGCAGCATTTAGCAGTGGTGATGACTTTGACTTACAAGCTGGTGTTTACATCTTTGATAGTAAGCATCTGAGTTGGCAACCTATTTGGCTACAAAAAGGCGATTATGTTAAAATGGCTTTTGATAAAGAGGGTGCTCAATTAGCCTTCATCGCCGATGTGGATACGACCAAAGCCCGTATTCGTCCTTTTGGACTGTACATTTGGCAAGAAGGACAAGCTACAATGAGGTTAACAATTGACGAGCGTAGCCAGCTTTTATCGAACGATTGGCAGATCAGTAAGCATAGTAATCTGCGTTTTTCTAAAGATGCTGCTCGCCTGTTTTTTGGTATTGCTACTCCCCCTTTACTTGCGGACACGACCTTACTGGAAGAAGAAATTTCAAAAGTTGAAGTTTGGGCTTACGATGAGCCTATCTTACATACCATTCAAAATGTTCGTTTAAAACAAGAGCAAGAACGAAACTACGATTGTGTACTCCACCTAAAGGAGGGCAAAATAGTGCAGTTGGCAACATTAGAAATACCTGAAGTACGTCTGGGAGAGGACAATAATGCAAGTGTTGCATTGGGCTACAATTTATTGCCTTACAGCCTAGAAAGCACTTGGGAGTGGTGGAACAAGCGTGATGTATATCTGATAAATGTGGAAAATGGCAAAAGTTGGCTCATTGGAGAAGGCATAGAAGGCAATCCTCTTTTATCGCCAAATGGCAAATACGCATATTGGTATAGCTCGCCTGATAGTGCTTGGTTTGCCCATTCTATTGAGGAAGGCACTCGCCAAAAAATGACTAACAACAAAATAGTCAACTTTTTTAATGAGTGGAATGATGTTCCTAATGAGCCTTATCCTTATGGCATAGCGGGTTGGATGAAAGAAGACGAAGCCGTGTTGGTGTATGACCGCTACGATATTTGGAAAATTGACCCTCTGGGCAAAAATACTCCTGTTCGTTTAACGAATGGTCGTGAAAAACAGCAGCGTTTTCGTGCTATTTCATTTGACGAGGAAAAGCGTTTTTTTGAGCCGAATGATACACTATTACTTTCTGTTTTTGAAGAATCGAGTAAACAATCAGGTTATGCTTTTCTGCAACTTGCTAATAATCAATTAAATATTACTCAATTTGGAGCATATGCTTTTAATAGTAACGTATTGCGTGCCAAAAATGAAAATCGCTGGGTATTCACAAAGGAAAATTTTCAAGTGTTCCCTGATTTATTGTATAGTAAGGATTTAAAAACTGTTCAACAAATTAGTAACGCCAATCCACAACAAAAAAATTATGCTTGGGGAAGTATCGAATTAGTAAAATGGACTTCTCTGGATGGTCACCCTTTGCAAGGTTTATTGGTAAAACCCGCCAATTTCGACCCAAAGAAGCAATACCCAATGATTGTCAATTTTTATGAACGCAGTTCGGATGGTTTGTACCAGCATCGCGCACCATTTCCAAATCGTTCACAAATAAATTACGCTTACTACGCTAGTCGAGGTTATGTTATCTTCAATCCTGATATCCCTTATCGAACAGGCTATCCAGGTGAAAGTGCTTTTAATGCTGTGATGTCCGGCACAACCCACATCATAGACCAAGGTTTCGTGGATAAAGAGCGAATCGCCCTACAAGGACATAGCTGGGGAGGCTATCAAATTGCTTATATTTTAACCAGAACCAATTTATTTCGTTGTGCAGAATCAGGCGCACCAGTAGTTAATATGTTTTCTGCTTA
>DAITMC010000342.1:0-3206 GCA_036835365.1 Saprospiraceae bacterium | reverse complement strand
TTTTTCGCAAAAATAACTATTTTATTTATTATCAGCGTTAGACAAGTCTAATAAAAGAAAGTTTGAAATAGTAGAATTAGAATTACATTTTTCATTTTATGAAATTTTTAAATTTGATAAATAAAAATCAAGAATGTTAGTAGACTGGTATTAAAATCGTACAGCCATTTCTTTCTTAATGGATAAAACTGTCTACCAGAAACAAAAGCATAATCATTCGATGCCGTATCCAATACAGTTGTCGCATAATACCTGAAATTATATCTATCTAGATAATATCTTTCCAAAGAAAGACCACCCTCAACAGCTAATGACATATTTGCGTTTATAGAAAACTGAAGACCAAAACTTTGATGTACAGTAAATCCAATAACTTTATCATTTGAGAATGAAGCAACTGTAAAAAAATCATTCGGTCTTATAGACTTACCTGAGTGGCTACCTGCGCTAAACACTGGTATGTCCGTGTTAGTCGCCTTATATCTTAAAGAAACATCAGTTGCACCATAGGAATAAAATCTATTATTCCTTTTACCGTATTGAAATCCTAAAAAACAAGTTGCATTAAGTTTTTTATCAGTCTGAGTATAAAAATGTTCATAAATGAAAATGTCTTCTGTGTAAGGATGAATATACTCGACATAGTTATTCTTCTGATTGTAATAAAAACTTGCTCCAAAGCGAAGTGCTGTACTTCGAAGTAGATACTTTTTTGCAACAAAGCTATATGGATCTTCTTTTAACTGGAGGGGTCTAACTCCAATACCTATTTCCCAGTTTCTATCTTGAGCAAACAAGGCAGATGCAAAGAATAAGGGAAAAAGAATACCATAAGGGCCTTTTACAAAGAGTATAGTTACAAAATAAAAATTTGATAAACGCATTGTTATAAACTATTTAAAAATTAGAAAATACAACTTATCCCTACCAAGCGAACCCAGATAAGTAAAAGTAAAATATAACAATTAAAAGGCTACGACACCAAGCAAAAGTCTTTTGAAAGTGGCGCTTCAGGGAGAATTATTCGACGTGCGATGTTTTTGTAACTTTTTCATTACTTTTATGAATTAATTTTAAATGAATTAATGACTGCCGTCGCCTGTGCATCCAACATTGTGCGGCGGTAGTTCTTTTAAAGTGGTTTGAATTTTTGTAAAAAAATCATTTTGTATTGAGTTGCAACATCAATAATTATAATGATTAGCTCTAGTTCTTTATAAAACGGAGTAGAGCTAGCTAAACCATCAATTAAATGTATTTTAAATGTATTAGGTTGGAATTATTGTGCTAGTATGATGTTGATACAAATATGAGTAATAAAAAATTCAAAAGCAAAAATATTAATGACTTTAACTTTTAATTGAAAGAATTTTATTTCATCATCCTATCGTCATTCATTACGATTAGTATTTTTGTACTTCAAGTAATCTAAAACGGGGGTAAGAAATGTAATTTTCATTTTGCCATTAGGGAACATTAGCAGCATAAAATTAGACTGTTAAAACTTGAAGTACTCATTTAATTTATGCTGGCGTAAGTATTTCACTTTCCACAAAATTTCGGAACTCCATCATAGAAGCAATTAACCCATCATTTTCGTATTGATTAAGTTGTTCGTGGGAGTGCGTTCCATTGGTGATGCCTAATGATAGGCGACAGTTGGCGACTTTACCTGCTTTTAAATCGGAAGGGGTATCGCCAATATTAATAATTTTTTGTGGACTACTTACCCCAAGTAATGCTTGTGCTTTCCATATCATATCAGGATGAGGACGACCTTTTAGGGTTTCGTCGGGTGTAAGCGATAAATCAATTATCCCTTGTTTAAATCCCAAAAATCGCTCTTTGTGCCAATCTAACTTTTGTAAAATGATGTTGGCTACTTTTCGGTAAAAGCCTGTGGTTAAGGCTATTTTAATGCCTTCCGAGCGAAGCCACTCAAAAGTAGTTAATGTGCCTTCAGTAGGGGAAACCGGATGGTCTAGGTAGTGCTGCTCCAATATTTGTTTAAACAATTCGTAGTTCTGTGTCACTTTCTCTGAATAGCTAGGATGAGTTGTGCCTATAAATTCTGCCCAAAGTGTTTGTACCACTTCCAATTTTGGCAGTCCCATCATATCGTTGATGCGTTCTCTGCTGGCTTCTAATCCGCTCATGGTAGCTGCTTGATAAAAGCAATTTTCCACTTCGCGTTCATCTTTGACTGTAGTGCCAGCCATATCAAAAACAACCAATTCAATTTGTGATTTCATGCTTTAATTAATTTTGTAGTCAATTACTCTTCAAAATTAATCATGGAATATTGCCTGAATGTTAAATTTTAATGCAAACTAAAACAAATAGTTGCGCAATAGGGATAAATATAGATTACACCGTGAAGAAAGTAAGATGAGGAACGGGAGATGAAAGATAAATCACCGATTACATTCCTGCCGTAATGTTGAAATACCTGAATCAGCGAAAGGGGTATTCGTTTTCTGGTAAACTAATACACTTTTGATGCTTTATATCGGCAATTAGAGAAGATTAATTTGGAAAAGATACAAGGAACGAGATACACATTATTTTTTGGCTTTTAGCCTTATTCTATATTCGGTTAGGATGATACTTTTTTTCATTTTTGAAAAATATCATTGACTTCTACTTGAAACCCTTGCAGAACTTTACTTGCTATGGTATCGTCTTCCGTGTACAGGCGGCTGCCGATGTATTTGTTATTTTCGTCCAAGTTGTAGCGCGTGATGAATTTTTCCGTAGGCTGCACCACCCAGTATTCTTGCACACCTGCACTTTCGTAGAGGTCAAATTTATCCTGTACTTCTCGTTTACTATTGCCTGATGATAGGATTTCGATGATTAAATCAGGTGCGCCTTGGCAACCTTTGTCATCTAGTTTATCTAAATCGCAAATTACACAAATATCAGGCTGTACTACCGTATCTATTTTATCGCCTTTGATGCGATTTGGAGGTAAAGGTAAGCGAACGTCGAAAGGGGCGTGATATACTTTACAAGGCTGGTCTTGCAGAAATGAATACAGCCGAAAGTACAAGAAGCCAGAAATCTCTTGATGCCTTCTACTCGGCGCAGACATTCTGAAAATTCTGCCCATAATCAACTCCACACGCTCTGAGAACTGCCAAGTGAGGTAGTCGGCATAGGTATAGCTTTTAGAAAAATCCAGTTGATTGATGTCTGTAATCATA
>DAITMC010000341.1:0-3208 GCA_036835365.1 Saprospiraceae bacterium | reverse complement strand
AGCAATAAGGATATCTCTTTGGCTAAAAATTCAATTTCACGATTGTAGATTGCAATATTTATATCCTTTTGATGGATTTGCTGCAAGCTTGTAGTGCAGCTTCCTATTGCCCAGTTTGTTTTTGTTATTTCTGTAATCATTTCAATAGGATTAAATATTTTTCATAAATCTGCTTATCTACAGTTTTCTTATCCCAACATTCAAATACCAACAACTCGATTTTCTTATCAATGCTTTCTTGAACTTCGTTTCTGTACGATTTATAAGCCCAATAATCAGTGCCGGTAATACCATTCCATTTATTCTGCATCAAAGAGATTGGATTGTACCAATAGCTTGAAGCGATAAATTCATTTTTAGCATCGTTTTGTAATTCAATTGAAGCAATCGCCTTTTTATTCATTTGATTGATTATGGCACTCACGGTATTACTTACAATATCTTCATCAATAATAGTATCCTTACCGTGTTTTGTATTTACTAATTCTGGGTATATACTTTTTAGTTTTGCAGCAAGCGTATCAGACGATAATTCATACACTTCGTACGCTTCTTTTCTATTTGCATCTAAATAATCTGTCATATAGTTGGCAGGATATTTTATACTGGCTGTTTGATGAACAGCTCCGGGAATTAAAACACAAAATACCAACCAAACTCCAATCATCTTAAAAGCAATAATGCTGCTGTTCTTACTTTTTAAAATGATTAAATAGAATACAACTGCCCATGCGATAATATAAAGAAGAGAAATGCAAATTAGCGATAAAATACTTGCAGCATAACTTTCTAATGCGTTGTTAATTAATGATAAAGCTAAAATTAATGTACAGACTGTAACTGCTAAAAACACCGAGTAGAATGCTAATCTGGTAGCTACCCATTTTTTTATACTTCCACTTTGAATGGCTATTAATTTATTAAAATTCAAATCACATTCTAAACCATAAATATTGTAAGTGAAAATGATGAATAAAATCGGGAACAAGAATATCACCATAAACGAAAAGTCAATGTTGCCGTTTACCAATCGTTCAGGATTTGCCAGCTCTTCTACCATATCGTTGTCATATACAGAACTCCAGTTGGTTACCCTTTTGTAAAAGCCGTATTGTTCTGCTTGTCCCATGCCTAATGGAAGGATTGGCGATGGCTCTTTCATAGTATATGTTGGCAAATTCCATAAAGCCCAAAATGGTGTCGTTATATTAATCCAAGGACGTTCTTCAGGACCATTTTTACCTTCATCGTACCATGTCAATATTTTCTCAATGCCTTCTTGTTTTTTTTGTTGAATACTTTGGATGGTCTCCTGTTGTTTTTTCTGCAAAGCAAAACCATTATACAAGGCGTAAATAGAAGCCAATACAAAAAGCAAATAAGCAAATACCTTTGCTTTACTCCTGCTAAAATGCTTGAGCTCGTATAGGAATATATTTATTGCTTTCATAGTATAGATACACGTTTAGATGAATAATTAATAAGAATTAAAAGCAATGCTGCCCAGGCGAGGAGACTTAAAATATCAATCAAATATTTGTTTGACAATTTGTTAAGTGTTGGCGACTTATATTCAAAATCTTTAACTGATTTAAAAAAATCACTATCTGCTTTCCAACTCCAATCACCAGTTTTTGAGCCACCATACGCATGCTTATCATTCAGTGTTTTAATAAATACTCTGCGGTAATTTTCTGCTTGTTTTAAAAAATCTAAATGATGGAGCATATCAGTACCTGCAGTACCCATGCTCAAATTTTGTAAAGATGAAAATGGATTTATTAACCCACTGAACTGATAATTCCTTTTTTGAACTTGAAATTTGTCGTATAGTTTCCCGAAATGTTTATCCCAAACTGTGTTACCATATTCTTCATCCGCTTGCATCACCAACCCGTCAAAGTTGATAGGTAATTGAGAAAGGCTATCAACTTTGTATTTTGCTAAAGTTGCTTTCTCTAATTCTTTTTCTCTATCTCCTGATGGGTTGTGTCCATCAATGCCTTTAGAGCGGTCTTCATCCATTGCTTTTTGAAATTCAACTCTTGTGGGAAGTGGGGTAAATTTCTCTACTGCATTCCCTGTTATCTTGGGTAAAAATATCGTCCAGAAAACCCATATTGCAAGGGTGGAAGCCAATGAAGAAGCACTATTTTTAAATACTATCGAAAGAAGTACTGTTAATGAAGTAATGATTAAATAATATGCTCCATAGCTTGAAATGAACATGAATAAACGAAGTAGGGCATCTGAGTTAAATTGATTTACGTTGAATATTAACTGAATTATTGTAGTAAATAGAAGCAATGCTATACCAATTGTCCAAATGCTCAAAATTTTGGCAAAAGCTAAATTTCGCAGACTTTTACCTTGTATGATAAGCAATTTTAGTCGGCTCGTTTCACGTTCGCTAGTAAGGGTTCGGAATGATAGAAAAATGAGAAAAAGTGGAATTAAAAACTGAAACAACAAAGAAGGTTTTAGCTTCCCAAATTTTGAAATTAATAAAGATTGAGATGCTTCAGAATACACCACATCGTTTTGGGTATGACCTTCTAATCTTAATACATTTCCTGTTACAGCATTAACACCTTCGTCCATACTGCTGAGTGTGGTATTGGGTTTGAAAGCATAACTACCAAAGTGAGCAGCACCATGTGGATTAGTTGGTTTCATGTCATCCCATTGTGCCCTTATATGTTTGTGGGCTTCGTTTTGAGCAGTTATTTGTTTTTGGTTTTGTATAACGCTCAGCCATGTTACTACAGCTAAGGATACAATAAAAAGCGCTGACAAATAGAGAAACAGCTGATTTCTAAAAAGTCCTTTCCACTCGTTTATGACTATATCTTTCATGTTAAGTGGGTTTAGTTTTGCATAAAATTGAGGTAAATATTTTCTAGCTCATTTGAGCTTACTTCATTTGCATTCATTTCTTTAATCAGTTTCCCATGCTTTAATATGCCAATTCTATTGCAGGTTTCCCTAACTCTAAAAATGTCATGCGATGCCATCAATATGGTTGCTCCTTCAGAAGCCAATTTCTTGAGCAATTCCGAAAGTTCATTGCTTGCCAGAGGATCAAGACCGCTTGCAGGTTCATCTAACAAATAAACCTTTGCCTTTTTTGCATAGGCAATGGCAATGCCTACTTTTTGCCGCATTCCTTTTGAATAGGCTTCTGTTCGCTTGTTATGAGCTTCTTTTG
>DAITMC010000340.1:0-3215 GCA_036835365.1 Saprospiraceae bacterium | reverse complement strand
TCAAAACTGATAAGTTCCATTGCCTTTTTGATACCTTCGTTTTGCATATTCAAAACAGGTCTTTCGGGACTGTGAATAGATTGGTAAATCAAATCTAACCAGTCTCTTATTTGTTTTGGTGTTTCAGTGTTTGGGTGATTGGGATTTAAGCACACAAATTGGTGTCCGTACAATTCTCGTATTTCACCTTGTAAAGTTTGCGGGTTTAGGTTGAGTAATAAAACCTCGTCCAAAATAGGCTTACCGTTTTTCTCGCTAATTTTATAGGGTGCGGTTAAAACGACAATAACATACACAGTTCTGTCGATATCGTATTCTTTGCTACTTCTTTGTTGTTCGGCAATAAGCATTAAAAAGTAATGCAAAAACCTGTCAAAATGATGGTCATATTCCACTCTTTGAATTTCAATGCAAATTCGTTTGTCGGTAGTTTCTGCGAAAATATCTAACTCAAAGTCCACGTAACCAATTTTAGGCTCAAACTTCTTTTCTGTTTCTATTTCTATCTTATCAACTTCAATCTCGACACCCAAAATATCACGCACAAAGGCCACAAAAACTGTTTTATTGGTAAAGGCTTTTTTAAAAATTACCTCGTTGTCTAAGTTGCCAAGCATTTTTTTATCGTTTAAGTTCTTATCACAAAGATACGAAAAAGAAAAATAAGCCCGTTTGATGACTTGCTTTTTCTTTGATTTTGTTCCACTTAGAATTGTGCCTAACACACAGATAAAACACAGATTCCGAACAGAATTATCCGTAAAAATTAGTAAAATCTGTACAATCCGTGTTCCTATGCCTCTATCTGTGTCTCCACAGACAACTCGCTTGTAAGGACATAGGCGAGAGCCAAACCCACTCACCTGCTTATTTCACCATTCATCGGAAAGTATTGGCAAATCCAGTCAAACTTACTGTATTTTTGGGGAAAAGATAAATAATATGAAAAAAGGATTTTGGCACAAGCAATTGTATGGCGTTTCGTATTGGGAGATTACAGCCGTGTTGATTGCTTATTTACTTTCTGCCTCAGTCTATTACATTACCTTAGAAATCAATAGCATTGGTTTTAAAAAGCCTGGGCAGCCATTTTTAAACCTCACTGACTTTGGCATACAGTTGGGCAGTTATGCGCTCAAACTTGCCTTGACTATCCCAGTTTGGTGGTTGATTTTCAGAAAGCTGAAGCATTGGAAACTGAAACACCGCCTGCTGATACACTTAATGACACTCCCTATTTTTGTAGTAGTTTGTCAGCAGGTTTACTATACTATTTTAGATTACTACGCCATTCCAAGGCTTCGTGGCGCAGGACAAGTTTGGGACATTTACATTCCAGCACTGTTGTATGTCTTGCAGTTTGGTATTTTCCACGCTTATCAATATTACCAAGAAAACCAACAAAAGCAGCAGCTTGAAGCCCAACTCCGTGAGGCAGCCCTCAAAAGTGAACTTTCGGCACTCAAAGCGCAAATCAATCCACATTTTCTATACAATGTCTTTAATACCATCAATGCTACGATTCCGCCTGAGCAAGAAAAAACCCGAAGATTGATTGCTGAGTTGGCAGACTTGTTTCGCTACCAGTTGCGGGCTTCGCAGTCAGATTTAGTGCCTCTGGGTGATGAACTTGATTTTATCAAAAAATACCTACACCTCGAGAAAGCCCGCTTTGAAGATAGATTAGAGGTTTGTATTGAGGTAGAAGAAGATTTGCTCGAGCATCAAGTGCCACCTATGATTTTGCAGCCTTTGATAGAAAATGCCCTCAAGCACGGCTTGGCTTCGCTCATAGAAGGCGGAAAAGTAACACTTCGTATCAAAAAACAAAACAATCAACTGCATTTTTTGATTGCAGACACGGGCGTGGGCATTGCCGATAAATCAGCTATTTTTGAAAAAGGAACAGGCTTGAGCAATACCAAACTTCGCCTAGAAAAAATGTATGACAGCATTTTGCAAATCACTGACAATGAGCCTAAAGGCTTAAGAATAAGTTTTACCCTCTCATGAAAAAAGTAATTCTGATAGATGATGAGTCAGCAGGCAGAAAGCTCATCAAAGAATACCTTGCTGCCTATCCTGAGTTTATCGTCTTGGCTGAGGCAAACAACGGCGTAGATGCCGTGAAGCTCATCAATGAATTTAAACCTGATCTTATTTTTTTGGATATTCAAATGCCTGGGCTGACAGGTTTTGAGGTTTTGACGCATTTAGAAGAAATCCCACAAGTGATTTTCTCTACTGCCTATGACCAATATGCCCTCCAAGCCTTTGAAGTCCACGCAGTAGATTATCTGCTGAAGCCTTACACTCAAGAACGCTTTAAAATTGCCCTCGAGCGCATCGCAAGCCGCAACAGCCTTGATGCACTCCGCCCCTTTGCCGAAAGCCTACTAATGGAAAAACAAGATTATCCTGAGCGAATATTGGTGCAATCTTCCAAAAAACTGATTAGCATTGCCGTCAGTGAGATTGTCCGAATAGAAGCCTACGGCGATTATTCCAAACTTATCACCAGCAAAGAAACTTACCTGAGCAATTTCGGCATCAGTATATTGGAAGCCAAACTCAATCCCACTACTTTTGTAAGGGTGCATCGTTCTGCCATTATCAATATTCACTGCATCAAAGAAATAGAAAAATACCCCAATAGCTACGAAGTAGTGATGCAAAATGGCGACCAAGTGCGGGTAAGCCGAGGCTATATGGATAAGCTGAAAAAGTTGATGTTTTGAGGTATTACGAATTTACAATGTATATAAAATTGAGAAGTATGATAATTACGAACACAAATCACAGAAGGAGTATCTTATAACTAGAGTTTTTTGTTCTCCAAATGATAAACTTTATCCATTTCTTCAGCCAAACTCAAAATATGTGTAATAAAAATAATGAGTTTGTCTTTTTTGATATTTTGAAGTAGAGATAGAGCAAATTTAGCAGTATTTTTATCCATTCCTGCTGTAAGTTCATCAAGTAAAAGTAAATCTGGATTTTGATACAACGCTCTTGCCAAGGCAAGGAGTTTTTTCTGACCACCAGAAAGATTGATTCCTTGCTCGCCTATTATAGTAAAATATGCTTGTGGTAAAAGCTCAAAATATGATGAAAAACCATTTTTTTTGCAAAAAGTAATCACTTTTTCTGCCTCTATTTCTGTATTGTTAAGGCAGATATTTTCTATCAAATTTCCATTAAAAATTTTTACATCT
>DAITMC010000339.1:0-3219 GCA_036835365.1 Saprospiraceae bacterium | reverse complement strand
AAGTATTTGCATGTTTCACTCAACTTGTTGGCGGGGGCATCTGCACCTACTAAGAAAATAGGGTTTTTGCCCATTTCTTCTGGAAAAGGAGAGATATTGTAATATGCCCAATCATCAGCGATGAAAAACTGAAAATCTGTTTTGAGTTTTTTGACCCTTTCATTAAAATCTGCCGCTGCTTCTGCTTCGGGTGTGAGGATAGAATAGGCCCTCAAAAACCAAACTTTGGAGGGAGTTTGTGGATTTTTACTGTCTATCAAGCGACAAGCAAGCACACGGGTTTTGTTTCTGCCATAGGTTTGGAGGGTTTGTTGGGCAGCTTTCCCCACCCCTACTCCTTGCAGAGATTGGTCTATTTCAAATACTGCCTCTTCGCTTAATTTGAAAAAAAGTTGTTTGGCTGTGGCATTTTCAATTTGTGCGGGTTTGGCATTTTCTACTACCTGCCCTAACTGATACTTAAAAATGAAGAAAAATAATAGTGTATTGCCCACCGTAAAAGCCAACACAGTAAACATCAGAGGCAAAAGCACTACCCAAGCTTTCTCAGGGCTGCTTACCTTGAACGCCCAAAACACTAACTGCACCGCAAGGGCAAAACCTAGCACGCCTGAAAGTATCATTCCGGCCGTAAAATTGAATTTAAAACTCAGCCAACCCAGTGCCAATCCTGCCAAAAAAGCCAAAATACAAGCAACAAGGCTGTAAAATAAAACGAAAGAGAATAGTTCAGGCATTTTTTTCATCATTTTGTAGAGAAAAAAACTACCTTACGTATTGTAAGGCAGTTTTTAAGAACAAAAATTTAAGGATTGGGTAAGGTCGTTGTAATCTCACCAAAAGAAACAGGTTCCTCCTTGTCGCCCATATTTTCAAATTTGACGAATACTACCCCCATTTTTTCATCAACTGAGCTTACAGTCGCATCTTTGTAGCTGCCTACAAAGACAGCTTTGACTTTATCACCTGCTTTTACATTTATTTTTTGAGGGATAGCCATACAGTCTTTTCGGTCATAGACTGCCATTTTTCCTGCAAAACCAATGGTCAATACTTTGCCTTCGGCTATGCTTACCACCTGCACGGAGTTCCACTTTCCGTTAGCTTTGGCCGCGATGGTGCTACCTGGTGCAAAGTTTGCCAACTGTACGAATGAGTCGGGCTTTAGCTTGTATTCAGTTTGCCCTATCCCTTTGCCGCTTTTGCTGTCTTTGGCAGGATTTGTCCAGCTCAAATCTAAGTAACGCACAGTTGGTTCGGCAGGGTTGGCAGCTTCTGTTACAATGGCACGCTGCATACCTGAACCCGTTTGCCACCACGTCAGTACAATATCACCTACTTTGGCAGTTTGCCCCTTAGGGATTGGTATAAGCATAGCGTTAGGCATCATTTGTTCGCCATCAAAAGTAAACTTTACTTGTGATTCTACTTCGCCTGGGGCATTCATTTCGGCAGTATAAAAAATATAAGTTTCCTTGGTAGGGTCATCTTTTGCAATTTTGTCTGTCCACATCTTATAACTTGGGCAGAGTACATACTCGCCTTCCTTTGCAATGGTTTTCACAGTCGGAAAATCAAAAGGAGTCATTCCTACTTCTAATTTTTTGACTTCTGTGGTCTGTTCTTCAGGTGTATCAGTAGTAGCCTCAGTGCTGTCGGTGGTCGTTTCTTCGGTAGTTTCTTCTTTGCCACCACCACCACAGGCAGCAAAAACAGCGATGAATAAATACATCAAGGGGATTAAAATATTTTTTTTCATTGTGTAGTTAGTTTATTTAGTGAATTTATTTAAAAATGCTTGTTTTCAAGTTATGTATTTTTTTGAGAACACACAAATTCATAGAAATACACGCCAATTTTTCTTAAAAATACTTGATATATTTCTCAGCAATGGCTACTGCGTGTTTTTTTAGTGCTTCTTTGTCTATGAGTTCTTTCCACTCTGCCAATGTCAGATTTTTGTAAACGCTCGGAAAAGCCGTTACTTTTAAATAATTGACATCATTGCGAAAATAGAGTTGTAACTCGTGCTTCTTATTTTCAATGGTATCTTTAGGGTTTTTAGGTTCAAACCAATGTATCCGATAAAAAAGATGCGCTTTGCGGCCACCAATTTCAATTTCTTCAGCTTCATATAGATAGCCTTCTGTATTGCGTTGGTCTTCTTTGTAAAAGTATTGCTTACTTTCAAGTTCTTTGCTGCGTCCTTCTTCGGTCATTTCAATCTTGGTAGCAGTGGTATTTTTTAAACTGCTCAACTGAATATTGATGATAAGATTGGCTTTGAAAGCAAGTGTATCTTTAAGCCGATAGCCTGCATTGCAATATTCTTCACCGATTTGTTTGTAATTATAGACGTAGGGGTCTCCTATGTTTTCTTGAAATAGTTTCGTGAGCAGCTCTTTGTCATTGAAAGCCTCTGTAATGACCTCGGAGGCTTCAGGAGCGGTATTTTCTGTAGTAGTACTGTCGCTACTTGGATTTTCTTCTTCTTTTGGATTACTTCCACAGGCAAACAAACCTAAAAAAAGTGTCATCAATAGAAATTGGATAATTGTTTTTTTCATCATATTTAAGATTAAGTTATGTTAAAAATCATTTTTAAAGTCCATAAAGGAGTTCATAAGATACATTCCATAGGAAAAGTCTGTATTGTGGTTCGTGAGATACGAACCACTGGAGAAATATCTGATATAAATCAAACTTATTTTTTCAGATTGCTTGTTACCTTCTCTACCAAGCTATCTACATTTTTTTTGATTTCAGCAGCATCTTTGCCATCAGCTCCAAAAGTAAATCTATACAAACCTTGATAGAGTACGGCTTTGTACTGTTCATTTGTAGCTTGGATATAGACATTTTTTCCGTTTACTTGTGTTTGTGTTACCTCTCCATTTGCGCTGTCAAAGCTCATTTTGGCAGTGGCCAAATCATCTGTAAAAGCAGTTTCTTCTGGATTGGCATTGGTAGCTACAAACATTTTTTGTTTGTCGGATTGTCTTATGAACATTGCTGAGGGACCGCCATAGAGTCCCTGTTCGTCCAGTGTTTTGTCAAAGCCTTCCATCTCAACATCAATGATTTTTTTGACATCTTCTACGGATAGGCTTTTTGCGCTGCTGCCTCCTTCGCCTCCACCACAAGCAAATAGTAGTGTAGTGAGTAAAAATAAACTAATAGAAAAAAATAATAGGTTTGTTTTCATTGGGATTATTGTTT
>DAITMC010000338.1:0-3270 GCA_036835365.1 Saprospiraceae bacterium | reverse complement strand
ATAAAAAAAAGTTAGCTTATTGTTAACTATTTATGAACAAAAATTTGGACAATTCAAAAAAACAATATACATTAGTGTAAAATTATTAATTGCTTGACTGGGTTTATTCCAACAAGTATATGTTGTTAAGGTTTTTTTTTAAATTATCATTCTTATTTTAACATACGTTTGGTAACATTACAGAGAAGAAAGTGATTAAATGATTTTTGATAAATGGTAGTTTACACGCCTCCCATGCTATTGTGTGTGGGAGGAAGATTTATTCCTTCATAATAACAGTCGGGTGATTTCTTGTAAGAGCGGAGATACAATATCTTCGCTCTTTTTCTTTGCAAAAAAAAGAAAATAAAAAAATTAGAAGTAATAGTACAATAGTGTAGAATCGGTATTACTTTTGGCGCAAACAAAAAACAACAAACATTATATGGAAAATTTTGGACTTAGCCAATTAGACATCATTATTATGGTTGTTTATCTTGTCGGAATCGTCATTTATGGCATCTCTAGAGGTAAACAAGGCAGTTCGGAGGACTATTTTCTCGGTGGTCGTTCCTTACTTTGGCCCGTGGTGGGTATTGCGCTTTTTGCAGCCAATATTTCTAGCTCCACTTTAGTCGGGCTTGCCGAAAGTGCTTACCGCACCAATGTACATGTGTATAACTACGAATGGTATGCAGTCGTTGTATTAATTTTCTTCTCCATTTTTTTCTTACCTTTCTACTTAAAGTCGGGAGTTTATACGATGCCTGAATTTTTGGAGACACGCTATGACCGACGCTCAAGATATTACTTTTCTTTTATCACCGTAGTCGGAAATGTGATGGTAGATACCGCAGCAGCTTTATTTGTAGGAAATATTGTACTTCAACTTTTGCTGCCTAATGTGCCCTCCACAGGCATTATTGTTATTTTAGCTATTGCGGCGGCAGCCTATACCATTCCAGGAGGTTTAAGTTCTGTGATTCAAACAGAGGTTATTCAAGCTATATTGCTCATTATTGGCTCTATTTTATTAACTTATTTTGCTTTTCAGGAGTTCGGCGGTGGCTGGTCGGGAATGATGGCAGCATTAGATGCCAAACAAGCAGCAGGCGAAATCGAACTCAATGCTCGGCAAACATTCAGTTTGGTGCGCCCAGCTGATGACGAGTTCATGCCTTGGTATGGCTTGCTGACTGGTGTACCTTTACTTGGATTTTACTTTTGGGCAAACAATCAATTCATGGTGCAGCGTGTATTAGGTGCAAAGGATTTAAATCACGGGCGTTGGGGTGCTTTGTTCGCTGGATTACTCAAATTACCTGTTATTTTTATTATGATTGTTCCAGGTGTTTTAGCCCTTATCATGTATTCGGATTTAGACATCAGCAAAATGAATTATGTTTCGCCAAGCACTGGTCAAGTATGCACTAATCTGGGCGACTGCGCTAATTTAACCTATCCCGTATTACTGTTTCAACTACTGCCGCCTGGCATTTTAGGCTTAGTGGTTGCAGGGTTATTGGCTGCCATGATGTCTTCTGTTTCTGCCACGTTTAACTCCGCTTCTACCCTAGTGACGATGGATTTTATTAGAAGTTTTAATCCGAATTTAACCAGCAAACAATTGGTACGAGCAGGTCAAATTGTAACCCTTATTTTAGTGGTATTAGCCTCTGCTTGGGTGCCTTTTATCGAAAAAGTGAGCGACTCCCTTTGGGTCTATCTTCAGTTGATTATCAGCTACACTGCTCCACCAGCCGTAGCCACTTTTGTACTAGGTTTATTCTGGAAACGCGCCAATGGAACAGGGTCTATTGTAAGTTTGCTTTTTGGATTCTTTGCAGCGGTGTTTATGCTTTCGTTGCAAATTTATAAAAGTGGCGTAGATTCAGTGGAAATGCTACCTACTTGGATTCAAACTTTGACAGGTATTCACTTTTTAACAATGGCAACCTTGTTGTTCATTGCTTGTATAATTGTGCATGTGATAGTAAGTCTTAGCACGGCTCTGCCCGATGCTGAGAAAGTAGCCAATTATACCTGGAATACTCGACTGTTCAAAGAGGAAACGGAAGAATTACAAGGATTGCCGTGGTATCAAAATTATCGTATCCTAGCCATTCTGTTGTTAATTGTAACAGCCATACTGGTAGGCTATTTCTGGTAATGGCAAGTTTTAATTGGTGCAAATATGGTATATCATTTATGGTTTCTCCTATTCGCACCAATCAATATTCTATTGTCAGGTAACTTACATTTACTTATCATCATTCTTAATCCTTATAGCGTTCATAAGGGTTATTGCTAATTAATCGTTGTGTAGAAAAGTAAAGGTCGTCTTCTATACCATCACTATCCCAATCTAAAACAGTGTTGTATTCGCTTATACCATTTTTTAGGGAAATGTTATACTGGTAAATTGCTTGTGGCGTCAACAGTAATAGTCGCTCATTCACCACATTCCAAAGTCCTTTTATGGTATCATAAACTTCACCATTGGTGTTTCTAAATTCTTGTTTGTAGGTGCTATCAGGATAAAAATACGTCAATACAGGTTTAACAGAAAGCAACTTTTCCCATTGTTGTTCATTGACCTCAAATACTTCCATAGAATCAGCGATTTCTGATGTGCCATTCGTAGTCACCTTTAACGATACCGCTTGCCAAACCCCATAAAATGCGGAACGATTCAGTGTTTGCTTTTCAGCGACTTTTGTTTCTTCTTCGCCCTTTCCTTTGTTGCACGCCCCTAACACTAGGATAAGCACAATGTAAAGTATCTGTTTAAACATGAGTGTAGTTTTTTTTGCATCATTCATTATGATCAGCACAAATATAAACACTACTTTGTGATTCTTCTTTAGAAAAGTGAAGATGTAGTCATGGTGCACCACCTTTCATTGCAGAGTTGACAGTCGAGGTATTTGTGTCAGCCTCTCTGCTACAGAATAAGCAATAAATAAAGCACCAATTTGCTTCACAACTCATAACTAATCAACTGGTGAATTTGAGCGTACTGAAGCAGCATAATCGTTTTTGCATCTTTAATTTCGCCAGTAGCTATCATTTTGAGTGCGGCGTTAAAATCTAGTTCTAGTACGTCAATTTCTTCTTCTCCCTCTACTCCGCCTCCAGCGTCTAGCTTTTGGTGCGGATGGTAACTGGCGACAAAAAAATACAATAACTCGGTCACAGAACCTGGCGACATATAGACTTCAAAATTTTTTGTACCTCGTCAATATGATAACCCGTTTCTTCTTGTGTTTCCTTCCTGATACAGTCCTCTGG